>JBILKX010000025.1:0-19879 GCA_044376435.1 Alphaproteobacteria bacterium
CCCGCTCCTCAGGTGCCTTGTCAATCTGGTCGTACGCTGTAAATTGCGCCTGCCCCTTCTTCGCCAACACCTTCGTAATCGCCGCCGTCAATGACGTCTTACCGTGGTCAACGTGTCCTATCGTTCCTATATTGCAGTGGTCTTTCGTCCGCTCAAATTTTGCTTTCGCCATCTTCTTTGCCCCTTTAAAAGTTTGAATCAACACCTAAAGATGAACACTGGGTACTTAGTCCGTCATGATCTTGAGTGATCACCCCTTGTGAATGCCATTACAATTTTTTGAATAGGAATAGCTATATCACGAAATTAGGTTCCAAACAAAACACCGATTCATCAAAGCCGGATCAACTTTTATCATTTTCGTTTAGGATTGGCAATAGAAATTTTGGAGCGGGTGAAGGGAATCGAACCCTCATAGCCAGCTTGGAAGGCTGGAGCTCTACCATTGAGCTACACCCGCATCGTGCTAAGTGGTGGTGGAGGGAGTAGGATTCGAACCTACGTAGACACTGTCGGCAGATTTACAGTCTGCTGCCTTTAACCACTCGGCCATCCCTCCATGGGACATCCATAGGTATGTTCCGTTTTGTACGTGGTCTCACGTGTCCTGTCAATGAAAAAATTTTATTGATTTAAATTGAGATTAAATTTATCCTTTGGCAATCTTGCTTTTAACCCAGGCGTCTTTCTTACAGCTTTTAGGAAATATCTCAGCACCTTCTGAGCATCGGACATGTGAGATGGCGAGCCACACAAAGGCAAAAATAGAATCGAGACACCCTATGAAACACTGGCTATATGGCATTCACACTGTTCGACACGCGCTGCAAAATTCTCAGCGACGTCTCCATCAACTTTGCTTAGTGCCTGACTTAGCCCACAAATGGGCTCAAGACTTGAAAGCATGGACTATCTCCCCTAAGATCATTAAAACGTGCAGCAAGGAGCAAATCGCGACAAACCTTCCATCCGGCGCCGTTCACCAAGGCGTGGCTCTGTTAACAGAGCCGCTACCAACGCTCAACCTTGAGGATATCTCATGGCCAGAGACAGCAATTGTCGTCATCTTAGATGAAGTCACCGATCCACACAACATTGGCGCCGTTCTACGTTCAGCAGCGGCTTTTGGGGTGAGCGCTGTGATTACCCCAACGCATCACGCGCCTACACAGGCTTTTGGGACTGTTTTTAAAACCGCCTGCGGCGGCGGGGAGTATGTGCCTTGGATTACGGTGACAAATCTCGCACGAACCCTAGAAGACTTAAAAACTCAAGGATTTTGGTGTTACGGATTTGCTGAAACCGCTCAAGAGTCTCTCTACGCGCATCAATTTAGTGGCCGTGTTGCGTTGGTCTTAGGCGCCGAGGGCGAAGGTTTACGGGCACTCACGATTAAAAAATGCGATGTTATGTTGAGCTTGCCGACGCACTCACAGTTTAGTACGCTCAATATTAGCAATGCTTCAGCGATTGCGTTGTATGATGTCTCTGCAAAACTTCATCTTTTATCACAAGGAGCCCTATGATTTCTGCAATTCTAATTATTTTACTTGGGTATCTGCTTGGTACAATACCATTTGGCATCTTGCTATGCCGCCTGCTTAACCTGGGCAATTTGCGCACCATTGGCTCTGGGAATATCGGCGCCACCAATGTGCTGCGCACCGGGCACAAAACCGCCGCTATTCTCACCTTAACCGGCGATATTTTTAAAGGCTCTCTCGCGGTTTTTATAGCCCGCGTTGTTGGTCTTGGTGAGTTGTCCTGGGTTATTGGCGTCTTAGCCGTCTTGGGGCACATTTACCCGGTTTGGCTGCGCTTCCAAGGCGGCAAAGGCGTTGCCACCTTTCTTGGCGTCCTGATTGCTATCGATTGGCGCTTAGCGGTGATTGCCTTAGGTGCTTGGCTTGTGGTCGCCTTTATATGGCGATATTCGTCTTTAGCGGCCCTCATCGCTACAGCTGCCGTTGCTCTGGCCACATTTATGTGGCACCCTTTCATTGAAAGCGTGATTGTGGCCTTGCTTGTCGCCTTGATCTGGGTTAAGCACAGCAGCAACATCACCCGCCTTTATCACGGGACAGAGCCTAAAATTGGCCAGCCTGCCCCACCCGTGACAACACCTGAAGCGTAATGATGGCGGTGGGTCAGCGTTCTCTTCCGCCTACCCTTTGGACAGAGAAAATCGCCTGGCTGCAGCTGATTCGCAGCCCTGGCATCGGCCCCATAAGATTTTGGCGCTTATTAGAACGCTTCGGTAGCGTTGACAAAGCCCTGGAGAGCGTTTCCACCTACTTACATAAGCGTCAGCTGCAGCTGGCCTCCCTTGAGGATATTGAGGCTGAAATCAGCAAAACTGATCGTCAACAAGCACGCTATATCTTTTACGGCGCTCCTGAATATCCGCCGATGCTCTACCAGATTGAAGACGCCCCACCAGTGCTTGTCCAGCGCGGTCAACAGTCTGGCTCAACGACCTCACGCGCTGTCGCTATTGTTGGCGCCCGCACTGCCTCTCTCCAAGGCCAGAAATTTGCGGAAAGTCTCAGCAAAGGTCTGGGCGAGTCTGGAGTGATCGTGGTGTCTGGATTAGCGCGCGGAATTGACGCCGCTGCCCATCGCGGTGCCCTATCTACAGGGACAATCGCCTTTATTGCCGGCGGTATTGACACGGTTTACCCTATTGAAAATCGCGAGCTTTATCAGCAAATTTGTGAGAACGGCTGTATCTTGACTGAATTTGCGATTGGCACGCAACCGCAGCCCACCCATTTTGCGCGACGCAACCGGCTGATCTCTGGATGCAGTGCCGCGGTGGCGATCATTGAGGCCGCCCCGAAATCTGGCTCTCTGATTACGGCACAGTATGCCCTCGCCCAGGGCCGGGAGGTTTTTGCTGTTCCTGGCCACCCTTACGATATCCGTTATCGGGGGTGTAATCAGTTGTTACGCGATGGCGCTCATTGGCTTGAGTCACCGCTAGATATTTTAGAGCATCTTGGTGCCGACCGCACACAGCCTACCTTGACAGCCGAACAGCCCCTTGCCCAGAGGCCACTCAGCGACTCCAACCTACGCGTCACAATCCAAACCGCCTTGTCCACGACGCCCACAGACATCGATACGCTTGTGCGGGCTCTCCCCCATACGGCTTCTGAGATTTTTGAAA
Organism: Alphaproteobacteria bacterium; assembly: GCA_044376435.1. Lineage (GTDB taxonomy): Bacteria > Pseudomonadota > Alphaproteobacteria > JBILKX01 > JBILKX01 > JBILKX01. The sequence goes on from JBILKX010000025.1 coordinate 3,170, forward strand.
CCTTAAGCGAGCTTGAGCTGCTTGGCCTGATCAACCGCAACGGCACCCGTGTTAGCCTTATGAGCTAAAGCGGCAGCCGCTTTATGATTGATATACCACGACCGCAGAGTCGCATAGGCCTTGCAGAGGAGCATGCCCCCGAAGGCTGCAATCTGTATGTTTAAACCTTTGGGCCCTTCCGTATTGAAAACATCACGCATCCCGATCCACAGAGCGGTTACGGCCACTGGTATACCAATCACCCCTGTTGCAAGAGCGGCTGCACGTGTTTTCTGCGACGCGGCTTCTGGCTTTAGAACCGGCGGATGGCGATAAAGCCAGCCTGTTGCGAGCGCGAACAGCGGCGTTGCAATAGCACCTAGCCAACCAGCGAGCCTTAGATCATTTATGTCTGGGGTCCACCTATGATCATAATCAGTTACAAAATATCCACCGTTTTTGTAAATATCTCCCTCAGAGAGTCGATATATGTCGATTATCCCCAATAACCCTGGACAATGCGCTTTAAAGCATGACAGATTAGTCTCTTTTATACCGCTGTCCTTTATGTTTATGAGACCTGCTATCATTTGCTGAAAGAATTTTGGGTGCCGCTCCTTAAGAAAATCCTCCAAACTTAGGATTCCAGACATTGCTGCCTTTTGGGCCGCTGTAAGGTCAGGGCTAATAGGCTGGCTCCACTGCAGACCCTTGAAAATCTCAATTTTCTTACAATACCACCGCGGCTTTGTAAATTCCTTCCCGACCTCTCCCCAGTACTTCCAAATATAGCCAAGCTGCACCACGCCGGCGATTGTCCCAAGGGCGGCCAAGACGGTCGCCAAGCGATGCGCCCACTTTACATCCGCTGGCACCGCCAAGGCAGACGCAGTCACGCCCTTGTCACCTGTGCTCACCTGCGGCTGAGCCTCATCCTGCAGGCCTGTTAGTGCAGCCCCAGCCTTCCCAGTCGGCAAAGCCATCGCAACCACCAGACTTATAATCAAATTTTTCCGCCACATACAGTCGTCTCCTGTTATAATTGACATATAATATAGTAATATATGGCCATCCACGGTCACAAAGTCAAGACAAACTTTATGCGGCTATTATGCTCTGATCTAACTCCTCAGCCGCTTTATGATTGAGGTATCCTACACGCAGAACCGCGTACGTTTTGCACAGCAGCATGCCCCCAAAGGCTGCAATCTGCACAAGTAAACCTTTGGGAACTTTGGGATCGAACATAAAACTCACCCCCAAACCAAGACTATACACAGCAGCTTTTGTGGCAATACCTCCCACCAAAACTACCCCAAGGAACTTGGCGATATTCTCTAGGGGACTTTGAGTAAAGATTGTTTCTGGCTTTATAACCGGCGGGTGGCGATGTAGCCATCTTGCCGCGAGCGCAAACACAGGTGTCATGATACCAACCGGCACAGCATGCTGTAGTAAAGTGGTTGCGTCTGGGATCCACCCCGACATGTTCTGAATTGTTATACCGCCTTCATCAGCTACCGAAACCTGAACATTGGACTTCCACTGACAGTCCCACCGCTCATCTGGCAATACCTGATCTATTTCCCGCCAATATTTCCCAATAATATAGCCAAGCTGCACCACGCCGGCGATTGTCCCAAGGGCGGCGAAACCGGTGGCAAGGTGATGCGCCCACTTTACATCCGCTGGCACCGCCAAGGTAGTCTCAGTCTCAGTCTCAGTCTCAGTCTCAGTCGCAGGCGCTGTCGTCACGCCCTTGTCACTCGCGCTCACCTGCGACTGAGCCTCATCCTGCAGGTCTGTTGACGCAGCCCCAGCCTTCCCAAACGGCAAAGCCAGGACAAAAACCAGACTTAAAATCAAATTTTTCCGCCACATACAGTCGTCTCCTGTTATAATTGACATATAATATGGCCATCCACGGTCACAAAGTCAAGACAAGCTTATTAACTCACAAGAAAGGCTCCCACCTCCCTACATCTGAGGAAGGAAGGAAAGCATGCATTTTGAGGATCAAGCACTTTTTGTATGGCATATTGGATTGGGCATCATAAATATCACTAATAAAAATCCCGCGAAATATCCGATCTAAAATTGACACCTTTCGGTCTGGGAGGTATAGTGTAATTTAATTTAATAAAATTTGTGGAGTTGGGGTAAAGCCTAAAAACACAACAATAATAGTAATTCCATACCTAAGGCACCTTGTGAGTCAGTTTTTCTTTTATTTGTTTAGTACAATTCTCATATTGTCCGCAATAGCTGTGATTAGTGCCCGCAATCCGGTGCACTCTGTCTTATACCTTATTCTTGCTTTTATTAATGCCGGATGTCTCTTTATTACCATGAGCGCAGAATTTCTCGCGATGATGATCATTATTGTGTATGTCGGCGCGGTAGCGGTACTATTTTTATTCGTGGTCATGATGCTCGATGTGGACCTTAAGGTCCTACGCCGAAACATCAAGCCTTATATTCCATTGGCCCTCACTATAGGATCGATCCTTCTTTCTGAGCTTCTTATCCTGGCTCACAACTGGGAATCTAGCGCCTACCACCTCGCAACCCCTATAGACACTAACGTCAGCAACACGCAACAAATTGGCTTGACGCTTTATACAGACTACGCACTTATCTTCCAACTGGTTGGCATGATTCTGCTCTTAGCGATGGTTGGTGCCATTGTCTTAACCTTACGCCAAAGCCACAATCTAAGGCGCCAGCAAGTTGCTGACCAAGTGAGCCGTCAGCGCCATGACGCCATTGCCATCCATCAAGTACCTGTCAATCCGAAGGAGACTGAATAGTGGAGCTATCTGCCTATCTTGTTGTTGCTGCAATTGTCTTCACCTTGGGCGTTGTCGGGATTTTTATCAATCGGCGCAATATTATCATTATGCTCATGTCTCTCGAGTTAATTTTGTTAGCCGCTAATATTAACTTTATTGCTTACTCTGTATTTTTGAAAAATCTTCTTGGCCAAGTTTTCTCTATGTTCATCTTGACGGTTGCTGCTGCCGAAGCCGCGATTGGCCTCGCCATTTTAGTCATCTATTTTAGAACCCATGGCAATGTCACAGTCGATCAAAACGGACAATTAAAAGGATAACGACATGTATATATTGGCAATCTTTGCCCCGCTTATTGGCGCATTTCTTGCTGGCAGCTTCGGCCGTTGGATTGGCGATAAGGGAGCGCAGTTTATCACTTGCGCCTGCATGCTGATTGCCACGATCCTCGGCTTCATTATCGCCTATGATGTGATCATTTTAAAAGCACCATTTACCTTACATCTTGCCAACTGGATTACTGTAGACAGTTTTGCCGCAACATGGTCTTTACGCTTCGACACCCTAAGCTGTGTGATGATTGTGGTTGTCACGAGCGTCTCTACTCTCGTGCATGTGTACTCAATTGGGTATATGCACGGCGATCGCAGCATTCCTCGCTTTATGAGTTACCTCAGCCTGTTTACATTTTTAATGTTGATGCTTGTCACAGCTGCTGATTTCATTCAGCTCTTTCTGGGCTGGGAAGGGGTCGGTCTCGCCTCATATTTGCTGATTGGGTATTGGTACGAGCGTCCCGCTGCGAATGCTGCAGCGATGAAGGCATTCCTGGTGAATCGAGTCGGTGACATTGGGCTGGCCCTTGGTGTTGCCCTCATTTATCAAGTGTTTAACAGCATTACTTTTGATGCAATTTTGCACAATCCTGAACTTGCCGAGGCCACACGTTTCATGATCTTTGATCAAGAAATCAATGCTGCAACGGCGATTTGTGCGCTGCTCTTTATAGGCGCCATGGGTAAATCTGCACAACTAGGACTCCACGTCTGGCTGCCAGATGCTATGGAAGGCCCAACACCAGTGTCAGCTCTCATTCATGCCGCAACCATGGTGACAGCGGGAGTCTTCATGATTGTACGCATGGCACCCTTGTTTGAGTGCGCGCCTGCGGTTTTGCAAGTGATTACCTGTCTTGGCGCAGTGACAGCACTCTTTGCCGCCAGCGTCGGCCTGGTGCAGAAAGATATCAAACGCATTATTGCGTATTCAACCTGCAGCCAATTAGGATATATGTTCTTTGCCATAGGTGTCTCCTCCTATGCGGCAGCCTTGTTCCACCTTGTGACACACGCCTTCTTCAAAGCCCTCTTATTCTTAGGCGCTGGCTCGGTCATCCACGCAATGTCGGATGAGCAAGATATCACCCGCATGGGGGGGGTTGCACGCCGCATTCCCGCAACTTATATCTTTATGTGGATTGGCAGTTTAGCTTTAGCTGGGATGCCTGGTTTTGCTGGATACTATTCGAAAGACTGGATCCTTGAATCTGCCTGGTCCGCCCCGCATGAAGTCGGCAAAATTGCTTACACCTTAGGCATCCTCAGTGCTTTTGCAACCGCCTTTTATTCATGGCGATTATTGTATTTAGTGTTTCATGGACCAAGCCGCGCTGATGAGAAGGTCAGTGCGCATGTGCATGAATCGGGTGGGTTTATGCTATTTCCACTCGCCATCTTGGCCTTAGGCGCCATATTCTCAGGATACCTGCTGCACGATTTCTTCCAGAATCTGAGCCTAAGTTCTTCATTAATCCCCCACACCCTCCCTACTTGGGTCACTTTACTCCCGACTGTCGCCGGCATTGCCGGGATACTCTTGGCAACTCTATGTTATATCGCTTTTCCAACTCTCCCCACCCGCATAGTCTCTCGACTGCGTGGGATACATACATTTCTCTATAACAAATGGTATGTTGATGAGATTTACCAACTCATCCTCCTTAAACCGTTTGCCAAAATTGCGTATTTTCTCTGGCATCGTATCGATCAGCAAGTGATTGACAACGGCGGACCCAATGCGACGACACGCATCATTCATCAATGGTCTAAGCGTGTGAGCCGCGCCCACACTGGCCATTTGGCTCATGCAGCCATTGTGATCTGCAGCGGCCTTATTGTGTTTATTTCATTATGCTACTGGTATAAGGCGACTTAAAATGAGTTTACCTGTTCTTTCAATTTTGATTTTTCTGCCTCTGATTGCAGCCGCAATTGTTCTTTTGACGCAAAATCAAGGCACTCCGGATAATCCACGACGCGTTGCCTTGTTTAGTAGTGTGGCTGTGTTTATTACCGCCTGTATCGCGCATGTGTACTATGTACCCCATCATACCGGTTTTCAGTTTATTGAGATTACGCCCTGGATGCCCGCTTGGGGACTATACTACCGCCTTGGCGTTGACGGCTTATCATGGCCATTTGTGATGCTAACCACTCTGTTGGTACCTATTTGTATCTTAACGAGCTGGAACACCATCAAGGTACAAACTGCTGGCTACATGGCAGCCTTCTTAGCTATGGAGAGCTTTGTGATTGGCACATTCTGCGCGCTGGATTTTGTGTTATTTTATGTATTTTTTGAGGCTATCCTGATTCCGATGTTTTTTATCATTGGCATCTGGGGAGGACCACGACGGGTCTATGCAACTTTTAAGTTTTTTCTGTATACCCTCACTGGCTCAATTCTCATGTTACTCGCTTTAATATCGCTTTGTTTTGACCTTGGTACGACAGATATGGGCGCCGCACTCGCCCATACTTTTGGCCATGATGAACAGCTGTGGCTATGCTTAGCTTTCTTTATCGCCTTTGCCATTAAAACCCCCATGGTCCCTGTACATACCTGGCTACCTGATGCGCATGTTGAAGCCCCAACTGCTGGATCTGTCATGCTGGCGGGTGTGCTCCTAAAAATGGGTGGTTATGGCTTGCTACGTTTTTGCCTTGGCGTATTCCCAGAAGCTTGTCTAGAGCTTCAACCTTGGGTGTTTGCCCTAAGTGTTATTGCGATTATCTACGCGTCCTGTATTGCCTATGTCCAACAAGACATGAAGAAGCTTGTTGCTTACTCTTCTGTTGCCCACATGGGGTTTGTGACTTTAGGTATCTTTACGCTCACATCACACGGCATCCAAGGCGCCATCTTCCAAATGGTTAGTCATGGGTTAATTTCGGGCGCATTGTTCTTGTGTGTGGGGGTTTTATATGACCAGATGCACACGCGTGAGATAGCTCGCTATGGTGGCCTTGCGAAACAGATGCCTGTCTTTGCCACTGTCTTTATGTTATTTACCATGGCATCAGCTGGTCTTCCAGGCACCTCTGGATTTGTCGGTGAATTCCTTACCATTGTTGGCGCGAGTAAAGTTGAGCTCTGGGCCGCGTTTGGGGCCGCTTTAGGGATGGTCCTCAGTGCAGCCTATGGCCTCATGCTCTATCGGCGGGTTATGTTTGGAAAACTTGATGCAGCGACCTTAGGGCATATGAAGGACCTAGATACGCGTCAATGCATTATGTTTTTTCCTTTAGTCGTTGGGGTGCTTTGGCTTGGGATTTATCCTTCTCCATTTCTGGCGATTACTAAATCTGGCACTGATCAAGTATTGAGTGGTGTCCAAACACGCTTAATGGTACCTGCTGATGAAGCGGTAATGGGCGACATTGATCCTCCTGCTATGACTACATTGGAATCAGTCTCTGAGGTTGAGGCCCCCACTACCCCTTCTCTCGAGCAAGAGCCATTAATTATTGCTCAAGGTATGGCTAGTGATACATCAAGCTCAGAACACCATGAATAGAGAGGTATTATGGCCATTAGTTATTGGATAATGTACTTGCTTCCAGAAATCGCAACTGTACTGGCTATTTTTATCACAATTGCCTACGGTTTGTGGCGGGATCAAAGCAGGGATTATCTTGTCCTGATAGGGCTGACCCTATGCCTAAGCTACACTTCAGAATCTCACCTTATTGCCAACCAGTTATACATCGCCGATGCTTTTAGCTGGTTTAGTAAATTAATTATCACATGCTTAACTGCGATTGTTTTATGGATTTCAGGGCCAATTTTTCGTCCACGTGAACTCCTTAAATTTGAGTATAATGTCCTAATTTTGTTTGCGATGCTCGGAGCCTTTGTCATGGTATCTGCCCATGATCTACTGACACTCTTCATCGGCCTAGAATTACAAGCTCTGTCTCTATATGTTCTAACCGGGATGTGCCGAGATCAACTCATTTCCACAGAGGCCGCCATTAAATACTTTGTTTTAGGCGCCCTATCTTCAGGTATCTTTCTTTACGGATGTAGCTTGATTTATGGCTACGCGGGCACGACTAACTTTGCTTTACTGCAGAAGCTTTTTACCCAGTATGATACCCTTCCCGTTGCCCCTGTCATCGGCTTTGTCTTTATTTTTGTAGCCTTTGCCTTTAAGCTTGCTTTAGTGCCTTTCCATGCCTGGCTGCCAGATGTGTATCAAGGCACCCCCGGCGTCGTCACAGCGTTCCTTGCGACGGTGCCTAAATTTGCTGCTATTATGGCCTTCATTCGCTTACTCATGCAGCCCTTTAGTAGTTTTTTCCATTATTGGCAGATCATGATCGCGGGTTTAATTGTTGCCTCTGTAATTATTGGCGCTCTTGGTGCGCTGATGCAGCAGCACTTAAGACGTCTTCTCGCTTATAGCTCTATTGGGCATATAGGCTTTGTATGCTTAGGCTTTATGGCTGGAGAGGCCTCAGCGATTATAAGCATTGTTTTATATATGATCATTTATATGATTACTTTAGTAGGTATTTTTGCAACGCTGCTACAACTCCATGCCCGTGGACACGGTATCGAACTGATGGAAGATTTAGCCGGATTAAATCATTCCTATCCCTACCATGCGTTTATCCTCGCTACTTTACTATTCTCTCTGGCAGGCATCCCCCCCTTAGCCGGCTTTTGGGTTAAATTCTATATCCTCCAATCGGCTGTTGCCGCAGGATGGTATGGGCTCAGCATAACAGTGGTCCTAGCAGGGGTTGTATCCGCATTTTACTATTTGCGCTTAATTAAAGTGATGTATTTTGATGGCGCGGTCGATACAAGTTTAAATGTTAGCGGCCAATTATCCAACAAAGTTATCATGACTCTTTCAGCTGTCACGTCCTTAGGCTTTGCCATATTGCTTGGCGGCAGCGTTACCTGGGTTACGCCAGCAATCCAGAGCATTGCGACTGGATGGTAAGCCACCTCACAGGAGACCCGTAGATGGTTCAATGGTATCACGAAAAAATTACCACAAGCACTCAGGATGTTGTGCGTCAATATGGTGATGCTCAGACGCCGGTTGTGGTTACAGCTGGCCAACAACAGCGCGGGCGCGGGCGCTATAACCGCCCCTGGATTTCTCCCTTAGGCAATGTTTATATGTCGTTTAATATTTTAGAGCCGGGCTCAATAGCAAGCTGGGGCAAATGGAGCTTATTGTTGGGAGTCGCAACCTACGATGCGCTACAGAGCTGGCTCCAATCGGCTGGGGCACAAACGCTGCCAGTCACGCTAAAATGGCCGAATGACTTGATGCTTGGCACCGCAAAAGTTGGCGGCATCTTGCTTGAAAGCGCTGGCGATGATAAGTCACCGTGGCTTGTCGCCGGCATTGGCATTAATGTGATGTCTGCCCCCTCAGATTTGCCGTATAAGGCAACATCCCTACAGGAGTGGGGCTCGGACATACTTGCGACCCAATCACCAGAAACACTTGCTCATTCTATACAAAATCTGGCACAGTATATTTATAAGTACTATTTAAGATGGCGGCAGCTCACAGAGTCTGAAGATTTTAAATTTTTAACGAGTGCCTGGACTGAGCGTGCCCACCAGTTTGGAACGCGGTTAACAGTGCATAAAAATGATGAAGAGCTGCAGGGAGTTTTTGACGGATTAGATAAAACAGGATACTTGCTTCTTCGAGATGATGCAGGTATAACACATACTGTCTCTGCAGCGTATGCAGTTATAATGAGCGATTGATAAAATATTTGTGTATGCCCACAATACAAACGAATAACGAGTTAGGAGAACGAACAATTAATGTTAGACAATAAACCTCATCACAACATGCGCTTTTTATCTCTTGGCGGTGCCGGCGAGATTGGCATGAACCTGAATTTATACCAATATGCAGGATCCTGGCTTATGGTTGATCTTGGTATTTCTTTTACGCAAACACCTGGCATCGAAGTTATTATGCCAGATCCGTCGTATATTGTGGATCGTGCTAAAAAGCTTAAAGGATTAATCCTAACGCATGCCCATGAGGACCATATTGGTGCTGTCCCACATATTTGGCCGTTGCTCCGCTGCCCCATCTATGCGACACCTTTTACGGCAGCCCTCGTTCGTCGCAAGCTTGTAGATCGAAAGATTCATGATGTGCAAATCATTGAAGTTCCTCTAGGAGGACGTGTCGATATCGACCCATTCCATATTGAATTTATAACTCTTACGCACTCTATCCCTGAACCCAACGCCGTGGCGATTACGACGCCAGCTGGAACTGTTGTGCATACCGGGGACTGGAAGATTGATCCGGCCCCATTGGTTGGTGAAGTTACTGATATCAAGCGTCTCGAAGCTCTTGGCAATCGTGGCGTCTTAGCCATGGTGTGCGACTCGACCAATGCGCTTGAGGAAGGCAATGCCGGCTCCGAAGCGACTGTGCGTGAGCAATTAATCGAGATGGTCCGCAGTTGCGAGAATCGTGTCGTTGTTGCGTGCTTCGCCTCCAACGTGGCACGCCTGCACTCTTGTGCTGATGCGGCATTACATACAGGCCGCAAGATAGCCTTGGCTGGCCGCTCACTTCACCGCATTGACGAAGCAGCACGCCAGGCTGGGTACCTACAAAATACGCCGGCATTTATCAAAGATAAAGAAATCTCGCAGCTATCACGTCGAGAGGCGATGATTTTATGTACCGGCAGCCAAGGTGAGCCCGGCTCAGCACTGCAACGCATTGCCGCAGGTGCACATCCAACGATTAAACTTCAAGCAGGTGATACGGTTATCTTTTCATCACGTGTAATCCCTGGCAACGAAAAGGCTATTGGTGATTTACAAAATCTCCTGATCAATAAAGGTATTGAAGTTCGCACCCACCGTGATTCCTGTATCCACGTATCTGGACACCCAGCACGATCAGATCTACGGCAGATGTATGGATGGGTACGCCCCCAGATCGCCATTCCTGTTCATGGCGAAGTCCGCCATATGTCAGCCCATGCCGAGCTTGCGAGAGCATGTGGCGTTCCACACAGCATCGTCCCGCGCAATGGCCAGATTATCGAGTTTTCTGCGAATGAAGAGCCCAAAGTGATCGATGAAGTAACGTCAGGCGTTTGGGGATTGGATGGGCATGAATTAATTCCAATACATGATGGCACCCTCAAAGAACGGTTGTTCATTGGCGCCAATGGTATCGTGTTCATGACTGTGATTTTAGGGCGGCAGCCTCTTAAAATTGCGCATGCTGAAATCTCTCTAGTTGGGATTATTGATACACAAAAAGTTGTTATTGAGCGCATCCGCCACGCTAGCCAAAGTGCTTTAGATGGTCTTGACGCCTTAGTTGATGAGGGAGCGATTGATGATGCCGGCATTGTGGACCAAATCCGACGATCCGTACGCAAGGCTGTTGGGCAAATCACTGGAAAGAAACCTGCTGTAGAAGCGCACATATTTTACCAATAGAGTGCCCCTAGAGGCGGCTGGAGACGGGGGTGGATTGCTCCCTTCTTAGCCCTAGGGGTGCAAACAGCTTTTTAACGGGGGACTACATCGTCGGACCTGAAGAATTCAAAAAACCAAAGCGTAAAGGATATTGCGGCGCGGACCAATCGTTCTAAGTTTTCAGGAGCTACCTAGGTATATGTTCAAAAGTATTCAAATAATGTTATTTGCAATGACGGTCCAGTTTATTCTGGTCTTCACTTGTGTCACTCAAGAACTATCTTGTGCAGAGCAGATCTATCCAACCTATTCTCATGCATGGAACAAACCACCAGAACGACAGGCAGCGGCCAACAGTGATACAAATAGGCCCCCCACAGATACACAAATACCTAACAAAGACATCCCTATATCACAGGTATCATCTCAACGTGACCTTCACAATGACTCGACGACGATTAAGCTCGCCAGATTCGCTCGTTTAGCGGTGACAATTCCTGCCTTTGTTATCACGACATGTTATACCATAGTCACTTTAATCGTCTGCCTCACCAACCATAAAGATTCAAGCAACACATCTAACTTTTCAACAATACTGATTAGCCATCTTCAAGATCGATTGCCCGTTGAACTGCAACCAACCTCAAGCAATTTCTGCCTCGGCCTTATTGATAGCATCAACCCATGGCTCAATTTTACCATGGGCCTGATGACAACTATGTACCTTGGTAGCACGCTGCTCATAGATGCCTGCAAGCTACAGCGTTCACCCAAAAGAAGGCCCATTTATTATACTCAGACCGAGGACACCGCTATAGGATAGTTACCCCGAAAACCCACTCTATGTTGTGCTTCTTTTTTTGAATACACACTCCAGTCAAGGTAGAAGCCCACTTGGATGAACAATATTCTTATAAAAAATATGAGTTTTTTGGGAAAATCTTTAAAACACTCTCGAAATCCTTGCAGATTGTAACCTATAGATGCTAGTAAAGAAGTAACGAAATGAGTTTGACTCGCTTAAACATTGAAGGATAGTTTTTGTTGAGGAGCTTTTAGGGAAGTTAGATATGCGTGTTGTAATTGTTGAATCGCCAGCAAAGGCGAAAACGATAAATAAATATTTAGGCAGTGGCTACACTGTCCTGGCGAGTTATGGTCACGTCCGGGACCTCCCTGCTAAGGATGGTTCTGTAAATCCTGAAGCCGGATTCCAGATGGAATGGGCCTTGGACGAGCGTGGCGAGCAACGTATCAAAGAGATTGCAAAAGCCGTCAAAGGGGCGGATTCGCTTTACCTAGCGACCGACCCTGATCGCGAAGGTGAAGCCATTTCATGGCATGTTACTGAAGCGCTATCCCAGCGCAAGGTTTTAGGGAATATCCCAATCTACCGTGTGGTTTTTAATCAGATCACCAAAAATGCTGTTCTACAAGCAATGGCAAACCCTCGCCAGCTGGATCACTCCCTCATTGATGCTTACCTGGCACGTCGTGCCTTGGACTATCTCGTTGGGTTTACACTGTCCCCAGTGCTTTGGCGTAAACTTCCTGGAAGTCGATCGGCTGGGCGTGTCCAGTCTGTCGCGCTGCGCCTCATTACTGAGCGCGAATCGGAAATTGAAGCCTTCATACCTGAAGAGTACTGGACCATTATCGCCGATTGTCATACCCAGGAAAAATCCTTCCAGGCTCGCCTTACAGTCCTTGACGGGATTAAACTCGAGAAGTTCAGCCTCAACAATCAAGCCACAACGCTTGCTGCTGTGGCGCGCGCACAAAACCAAGCGTATGCGGTTGCATCCGTTGAAACCAAGCGTGTTCAACGCCACCCACCTGCTCCATTTACAACTTCCACTCTACAACAAGAAGCGTCCCGAAAACTCAATTTTGGCGCCAGCCGCACGATGCAGCTTGCGCAGCGCCTCTATGAAGGCATCGACATCGACGGCGAGACAGTGGGCTTAATCACATACATGCGTACGGATAGTGTGCAAGTTGCTGAGGATGCCATCACAGGCGCTCGCTCTTACATCCATTCTGCATACGGGGCATCGTATGTCCCAGAAGCGGCCCGGCACTATAAAACCAAAGCGAAAAATGCTCAAGAAGCCCACGAAGCCATTCGCCCCACTGATCTTTCACGCACACCCGACCAGCTTGCTAAACTCTTAGATGCGGATCAACTCAAACTTTATACGTTGGTTTGGCGGCGCATGGTAGCCTCGCAGATGGCAAGCGCCCAACTTGATCAGGTGAGCGCAGATATTGCCTCTCCTGATGATCAGATTGTGTTCCGCGCGACCGGATCTACGCTCGTGTTTGACGGGTTTCTTAAGCTTTACGAAGAAGGCCGAGATGACGAAAGTGATGAACAATCCTCAACACTCCCCCGGCTTATCGCCAATCAGCCAATCGATTTTGCTGAAATCACGCCTTTTCAACATTTCACAACGCCACCCCCAAGGTACACAGAAGCAAGTCTTGTCAAGAAAATGGAAGAATTGGGGATTGGCCGCCCCTCAACCTATGCCTCTATTTTGCAAGTGCTGCAAGAGCGCCAGTACGTGCGTCTTGACGGTAAAGCTTTTTTTCCTGAAGATCGTGGTCGGATCGTGACTTCGTTCTTAACAAACTTTTTTGATACTTACTTCCAATACGGGTTTACGGCCGCCCTTGAATCACAACTCGATGAAGTTGCAGACGGCAAGGCCAGCTGGCGTGATGTCTTAGCGCAATTCTGGTCGCCCTTTAAGTCAGCTATTGATTCAACCAAGTCATTAACGATTCAGGAAGTACTTGCGACGCTCGAGCGCGAACTTGCCGTACTTTTATTCCCTCCCTTAGAGAATGGCGAGGATCCGCGCGCCTGCTCCAGTTGTAAAACCGGTCGTTTAAATTTAAAACTTGGTAAGTTCGGAGCCTTTATTGGCTGCTCAAATTACCCAGACTGTAATTACACGCGTCCTATTAGTGTTGACGACAAAGAATCCCAAGCAGCGGCGCTCCCCAAGGTTGACCCCGTTGTGCTTGGCAACGATCCTCAAACCGGACAAGAGATCACACGACGCACGGGGCCATATGGCCCCTACATCCAGCTTGGTGAAGGCAAGGGGAAAGAAAAGCCTAAACGTGTTTCTATCCCCAAAGGCTTAGATCCGGCTGCAATTGGTATTGACGAAGCCAACCGTCTGCTTTCTTTCCCACTAACACTGGGTGTGGATCCCGCAACAGGTTTAGAGCTCAGTATCGGTGTCGGTCGTTTTGGGCCCTTCCTAAAGGCAGGATCACGATTTATCTCAATAAAGAATGGACAAGATCTATTGACGATGGATCTGGAAGCTGCGATCGCTAAAGCTCAAAGCACACCGACAAAAGCGCCCGGTGAAAAATCTAGCCGCGGCCGTCGCGCCTCCACTGCAACTGCCAAGCCTGCCAAAGCAGCACAAAAAAAATCTTCGACTAAAGGCAAAGCTAAAACTGCAGTGACCAAAACAACAAGGGCTAAGAAAACTACGGCCCCCTCAAAGCAATTAGACCATGGCACGACGTAATTGGCCGCCTGCTGACGAAATTCGCGCCTACTTGCATCTTCATCCTGAGGTGCAAAGTCCACGCCAACTCCTCGACATATGGAAGGTACGCCCTAAGGCACGCAAAGCGTTTTCAGCGTATCTGTGGCAAAATTGGACAGAGTTAACAACTGGACCTATGCCTGGTCCTACGCCTAAGAGCCGCCGGCGCCCGCGTGATCAGAGTGAAGATCTACCAGCAGATGCTGGAACTCATGTGGGGGTCTTCACACGCCTAAAGTCTGGCGGCATTGTGACCCCGTGCAACCGCCGTAGCAAGCAGGAGTGGTTTATTTCCAAACCCCCAACTGATCTGGTGACCGGTGACATTGTCATCCTGCAAGGGGTGCCGAGTAAAATTATCGAGCGCCTCGGTCATATCGATGACCCCGCCATGACGAGCCTCATCGCTATTCACGAACATCAAATACCGCATATTTTCCCCCAAGAAGCGTTAGACATTGCCGCGAACGGCAAGATCCCTTCTCTTAAAGACCGTGAGGACTTACGCGATTTACCTCTCGTGACGATTGACGGCGAAGATGCCCGCGACTTTGATGATGCCGTGTGGGCAGAGCCTGATGGGGAGAATGGGTGGCATGCCATCGTGGCGATCGCGGATGTGGCACACTACGTCCTGCCTGAGAGTGCGCTTGATACAGAAGCTCAGCGTCGCGGCAACTCGGTCTATTTTCCCGATCGCGTTGTACCGATGCTGCCAGAGCATCTATCGAATGGGTTATGCTCGCTACAGCCCAATGTTGATCGTGGCTGCCTTGTTGCCCATCTCTGGATTGATCGCTCGGGGCGTTTAAAGCGCTACCAGTTTACACGAGGACTCATGCGCTCCGCCGCACGTCTGACATATCATCAGGTGGAAAATGTGCTTGAGGGGGCAGAGCATACACTGCGCACCCAAATTATGCACCTATTCGCCGCTTATCAAGCACTCAAACGGGCGCGTATTAAGCGTGGCGCTCTTGAGATTGATGGCGACGAATACAAGGTGGTGTTCAACAAAAGCCAGGAGATTGAAGCGATCGTACGCCGCACACGCTTGCAGAGCCACCAGCTGATTGAAGAGCTGATGATCCTCGCGAATGTGGCCGCAGCGCACATGCTCGAAGCCCATCAAGTGCCCTGCATGTACCGCATTCATGACCGTCCTGATCCTGTCAAGATTGCCAATCTCAATGAATTTATGGCGACTCTTGCCCCGCCATCACACGCTAAGAATGCCCAAGCCGTTCCAGTGGTTAACACCCATCAAAAAGATTTTAACAAATTACTCTATACCTTTGCGAACACGCCGCATCGTGGCGCCGTGACTGATGTTGTGCTGCGCTGCCAAAGTCAAGCGCGTTATAGCCCCCATAATGTCGGGCATTACGGATTAAACCTGCCCCGCTATGCACACTTTACTTCCCCCATTCGGCGGTATGCGGATCTGCTTGTGCATCGCGCGATTTTATCAGTGCTGCAGAAAAAACCTTTTGGCTATACATTTAAAGAACTTGAATCAGTGGGGGATTTGATTTCAGGCACTGAGCGACGTGCTGTCCTCGCTGAGCGCGATACGATGGAACGGTATCTCTGTCAATATATGGCCCCCCAGATTGGCGCTACTTTTGGCGGGCGCATCTCTGGTGTTGCGAGGTTTGGCGTCTTTGTCACTTTAGATGAAATTGGCGCTACAGGCGTCTTGCCTATCGAAGCCTTAGGCCGGCAGAAATTTCATTATGATGCCGCTGGCCAACGGCTCTATAGCCGCCAACAAAGTTATACCCTTGGCGACACGATTGTAGTACAATTAGAGACTGTTAATAATGCCAACGGAAAGATTCAGTTCGTCCTACCCAAGCCTCATGTCAAACCCAAACGCCACCATCCTCATCGTTGAAGATAACCTCCTTAATTTGAAATTATTTAAGGACGTTTTGGAAGCTCATAACTATACAACCCTCTCGACACAACACGGCAATGAGGCGTTATCCCTTGCTTTAGAATATCGTCCTGATCTTATTTTACTGGACATCCAACTTCCTGACATTTCAGGCTTATCCGTCGCCGTGGCGCTTAAACAAAACTCAATGCTGCGGTCTATCCCGATTGTTGCTGTGACAGCGTTTGCGATGAAGTTAGATCAAGAAAAGGTCTTTGCGAGTGGCTGCGAGGCTTACATGTCGAAGCCGATTTCGATTGGTCATTTGGTGAGTACTGTGGGGCGGTTAATCAGATAACCCCCCTATTCCCCCGTTAAAAAGACGCTCTGAGGCCATCTATGGCGTCACGGCGGTGCTCGAATCCGCATGGATATCGAATCCACTGACGGTTCTGCGCGCCGCCGTTCCTAATATCTGATCCTCATATCGCCTTTTTTCCCGGGGCCCCTGAGAATCCGGCATGCTCACCCGAAAACCCACCCTGCATCGTCAAAGCTGCGCGCCTCATGCTCACGTACAGTAACCGTTCACGGGGGTAGATTAAGAAGCGGCGATTTGGGAGAGGAGCTGGAAGGGATTGAGCTGCTGTTGCCGGCATGAGAGGAACAGAGACAAGATCCGCTCCAAGAAGCGATTGCCGCGCTC
>JBILKX010000072.1:0-7071 GCA_044376435.1 Alphaproteobacteria bacterium
CGACGCGTTGCAACCCGTTATGACAAAACTGCTTCGGCTTATCTTGCTTTTGTCCTCCTTGCTGGAATCTTCCTATGGCTCAGATAATATGTCGACACATCCTATTCATTGGTTAAATCATGCCGCAACAAGAAATTAATGTCAAAAGACGGCATTTTTGACACTCAAGTGCAAGCCATACATTTTGTATAACACAAAACTATTCAGGGACGACTATACAATGCGCGAGTTAATTTTATTATTACCCTTATGTGTAGTGATATTAGGAATCAACAAGCCTATCCTAGCACAAGAGTTAGGAGCTATCTCCTCTGATGTTTCGCCAGTATCACCTATCATAACGTATGATAAGGATAAATTGGGATTACAGATTGATACCCAGAACTGCTCCGAGAGCTTCAGTGACAAAGATATAATCGCGGCTTTGCTGGGGGCTAAACGTCAATATCCAGGTGTCAAATATATAGAGGTACAAGGAAAGTTTAATAATAAAGAAATTTTAAAATTTATGAATGCAGATATAGGGAAACAGTGGCTATGTCACCTGGAACAGTTAACCCTTACGAGCGTTGTTTTAGATAATGATAGTATAACTCAATTAGCTGAGCTCTTAGAAAATTTAAAAAATCTAAACTCCTTACGCTTGAGTGGAAGTTACAAAACTGCGGAGCGGAAAATCTACAGTAGTGGGCTTCATGAGTTTGGGTTGGTCTTGAATCAGAAAAATTTCTTAAACTTTTCATGTGAATTGCAACAGGTGGATGGCTTTGCGCCCCTTGTTCAAAACAAGCTAGAGAGCTATCGTCAGTACCATACACAATTAGGCAATAGCAATAAGTCGGTTGCTGAGGATAGTGTAGATAACCTCCAATTCCAATTAGAGTTATAGTTCTAGAGATCAAAAGTCCCTCGTTACAAAGCCGTTCTGAGGAGAGCTATAGCCTCAGAGCGTCTTTTTAACGGGGAGTTATAAAAAATCCTGGCTTTTTATGCAGGCTACACGTCATAATAGAAGAAAAAATTGTAGTATAAGAGGCCTATTGTGCGTAGTGATTTTGAAACTGAAGCACTTGAATATCATCGGCTGCCAACCCCAGGAAAGATTTCGGTTGTCTCGACCAAGCCAGTAGATAATCAACGAGATTTAGCCTTAGCCTATTCGCCAGGCGTGGCCGCGGCGTGTCATGCGATCGTTGCCGATCCTGGCACAGCATCTGAGTTAACAGCACGCGCTAATTTGGTCGGCGTGATTACCAATGGTACGGCGGTTTTAGGATTAGGCGCCATCGGTCCATTAGCCGCAAAACCGGTCATGGAAGGCAAGGCGGTTCTTTTTAAGAAATTTGCTGGTATTGATGTCTTTGATATCGAGATTGATGAAACAGATCCTCAAAAGCTTGTTGATATTATTGCGGCCCTCGAACCAACCTTTGGGGCGATTAACCTAGAGGATATTAAGGCCCCCGAGTGCTTTGAGGTAGAAAGTGCGCTGCGAGCGCGTATGAACATCCCTGTATTTCATGATGATCAGCACGGCACAGCGATTATCGTCGCTGCCGCGATTCTGAATGGGCTCAAGCTGGTTGGGAAATCATTACAAACAGTACGCCTGGCCGTTTCAGGGGCGGGAGCTGCAGCGTTGTCGTGTTTAGATCTATTGGTGGAGCTTGGGTTCCCTGTTGAAAACATTCTTGTCAGTGATATTGCTGGGGTGGTGTATGAAGGGCGCTCTGAATTGATGGACGCGCAAAAGCAACGCTACGCGCGGCCGACAAGCGCACGTCAGTTGGCCGAAATCATGGTGGATGCTGATGTATTTTTAGGACTATCAGCCGCAGGTGTTGTGACGCGCGAAATGATCGCGAGTATGGCCGCAAACCCCTTAATTCTGGCGCTTGCAAACCCGGTCCCGGAAATATTGCCGAACGAAATTAAAGCCGTACGGGAAGATGCCATCATTGCCACCGGTCGCAGTGATTACCCAAATCAGGTCAATAATGCGCTATGTTTTCCCTATATTTTCCGCGGGGCGCTAGACGTTGGCGCCACAGAAATTAACAGTGCCATGAAGCATGCGTGTGTGTATGCGCTGGCCGAGCTGACCATGGCTGAGCCGTCGGATATTGTCATTAATGCTTACGGCGGGCAGAGCCAGCGGTTTGGCGCAGATTATATTATCCCAAAACCCTTTGATCCACGTCTTATTGTCCAGTTAGCGCCAGCAGTTGCAAAAGCAGCGATAGATTCTGGTGTTGCCCGGACACCAATTGCTGATTTTGAACAGTACCGCCAAAAGCTCAATGAGTTTGTCTTCCGCTCAGGTCAGGTGATGCGTCCCTTGTTTGCTAAAGCTCGCACGGCCCCACAGCGCGTCGTATACGCAGAAGGTGAAGAAGAGCGGGTATTACGAGCGGTACAAAATGCGGTTGATGAGAAAATGGTCACCCCCATATTGGTGGGGCGCAAATCGGTCATCACGCAGCAAATCGAACACTTAGGTTTGCGTTTAGTTTATGACCAAGATTACCGGGTGTTGGAACCACAAAATAATCCAGCTTTTGAAGATTTTTGGCGTCTTTACCATGCAAAAATGGAGCGCAAAGGTATTTCTCCTGACATTGCTAAAACGTTAGTGCGCAGTAGTGCCTCACTTAATGCGGCGCTATTATTGATGCTTGGGGAAGCTGATGCGCTGATTTGTGGGACACAGGGACGTTTTGCACGCCACTTGGAGCATATTAATGATGTTGTGGGGTTATCAGAGGGTGTCAGTTGTATCGCAGCTCTTAACGTTTTGATGTGTGATAAAGGGACATTTTTCATTAGTGACTCGTATGTGAATCCTGACCCCTCCGCAGCGGAAATTGCCGAAATCACCTTAATGGCAGCAGAGGCGGCGCAAAGGTTTGGTATTGTCCCCAAAATTGCACTTTTGTCGCACTCTAATTTTGGGGCCTCTTTAGCGCCTTCAGCCGCAAAGATGCGAGAAGCACTGGAAATTATCAATAAGCGCGCTCCAGAACTTGAGATTGAAGGTGAAATGCATGCAGATGCGGCACTGGTCGAGGACATCCGGACACGCATTTTTCCGAATTCGCGTCTTAAAGGCATGGCGAATACCCTCATCATGCCAAACATTGACGCTGCAAATATTGCCTTTAATTTCGTCAAAGCCCTGGGATGTGGGTTGGTCATTGGCCCCGTGCTCTTAGGGATGGCCAAGCCTGTACATATTTTGACGCCGTCAGTCACAGCGCGAGGGATTTTAAATATGAGCGCACTCGCTGTCGTTGAAGCGCAAGCTTTGGATCAGTTAGTACATACACGTGTGGTGATGGCATGAGTAAAATCGTTATGTCTCAGCAAGATACAATTACCTATGGTGTGTCCCCTGAGTTGATTTCAGCGCTAACATCGGCATTGCTCTACGAAGATTTCGACCGTGTGCATGATCTGATAGAACCTTTGCACATTGCTGACGTTGCGGATTTGATTCAGCAATTGGGCCTGGATAACCGACGTTTATTTATCGAGGTGCTGCGTAGCCGCTTGACGCCTGAATTATTTGGCGCTTTAGAAGGTAGTATCCGTCAAGACTTAGTGCAGCAAATTGGGGGTGTCGACCTCGCCAAGCTTCTCGATGGTGTGAATGACGAGGCTTTATTGATGCTGGTGAAAGACATGACACCTGAGCATCAGCAAGAGCTGCTGTCATCATTGCCCAAAGAAAAGCGTCACCTTATTGAAGAATTTTTATCCTATCCACCAGATAGCGCTGGGCGTCTGATGCAGCGCTCGGTCGTGGCGGCGCCACCATTTTGGACGGTGCAACAAGTTTTAGATGATTTGGTGATGGTGCCAAAGCTTCCCTCGGTATTTTACACGGTCTTTGTTGTCGACGCGAACAACTGTCCTATCGGGAGCCTCCCCTTAAATCGGTTGCTAGGCCATGATCGCGGTTCTCCGGTGCATATAGTGATGAATCCCATAGTACACGCTGTCCCCGTTGGAATGGATCAGGAGAAAGTAGCGCACATGTTTCGTCACTACGCTTTGGTGACAGCGCCTGTCATTAACGAATCGGGTCGCATGGTCGGCGTTATTTGTATGGATGACATTCTGCATGTGTTACACAAAGAGGCGACGGAGGATATGTTAAAGCTCGGAGGTGTGTCGGATCCAGATTTCCACGCCTCGATCTTACGAACTTCCTATACCCGTATTCGCTGGTTAATTTTCACTTTTCTCAACACGTTAATTGCAAGCTCAGTGCTGATGCAATTTGAAAAGACTCTTGAAAAAAGTGTCGCGCTCGCGATCCTGATGCCAATTGTGGCGGCAATGGGGGGGAATCAAGGCATGCAGGTCGTCACTGTAGTCGTACGTGCTTTAGCAACGGGGCAGATTCGTATGGGCAATATCTTCAAAGTATTCTTTAAGGAATTTTCTGTAGGTATTATAAATGGCGTGTTTTTTGGTACCATTTTAGGTACAATTGCCTCAGGTTGGTTTCATAGTCCAAAACTTGGGATTATTTTAGCAATAGCAATGCTTTTTAATATGGCTTGGGCCGCATTTGCAGGAACGCTTGTGCCAGTTATCTTTGAGCGGTTGGGATTTGATCCAGCGATAAGCTCTGGGCCAGTCTTAACCACAACCACTGATGTTTTAGGGTTTACAGCCTTTTTAGGTCTGTCGACACTATTTTTATTTAATTAATAGAATCTTGTGGGAATATTTTAAAATTAAGGAGTTTTATATTATGCCAATTCAGCTACCACCACTGCCTTACGATCGTGAAGCCCTGCAGCCACATATCTCAGGCGAGACAATTGATTATCACTATGGCAAGCATCATAAAGCCTATGTCGATAATCTAAATAAATTGATTGAGAATACGTCAATGGCGAATGACTCTCTAGAGTCGATTATCGGCGCGACTGCGGGTCACTCTGATAAAGTAGGCATTTTTAACAATGCGGCTCAGGTTTGGAATCACACCTTCTTTTGGAATTGTATGAAGCCTAATGGCGGCGGTAAACCAACAGGGGTGCTGGCGGATAAGATTAACGCAGCGTTTGAAAGTTATGAAAAATTTGCCGAAACCTTCAAGCAAGCGGCGCTCACCCAGTTTGGCAGTGGTTGGGCTTGGCTTGTTGTAGACCAGTCTGGTAAGCTGCAGGTCACCAAGACAGCGAATGCAGACCTCCCCATGGCGCATGGGATGAAGGCCTTGCTAACCTGCGATGTTTGGGAGCATGCCTACTATATTGATTACCGCAACCAGCGGGGTCAGTTTGTGGATGTGTTTTTAAATCATCTGGTGAATTGGGACTTTGTCGCGGCGAACTTAGCTTAGGCGATGTTTTAAGAGGTATATACAATGACTGCCCGAGAATGTTTGCCATATTTCGCTGGTTGTTAATCACGGTGAGTGTTGCACTTGGTGCTGCGGTGGGCATGTTATTTTATGATATGCATGAGCCACTGCAGGATGAAGCGACGATCGTTATCCTCCCGGGAACAGGCGTCCGGGCGGTGTCTGAGCAGCTACATGCCGCGGGCCTTGTGCGGTGGCCACTGACGGTGCTATGTGCGACCATGATATACGGCGACTTAAGACGGTTGCAAGCTGGTGAGTATATATTACCCCCAGGGGTAAACCTCTTGGATGTCCTCGATAAAATGCGTCGAGGGGACGTCGTGAAGCATTTTTTTACGATCCCAGAGGGGCAGAGGGTTAGTGAAATAGTAGCGCAATTGCGGGCAGATCAGCGCTTGACGGGAGTCATCACCATCATGCCGCAAGAGGGTGAGCTGTTACCGGAAACCTATCAAATACGTCGAGGCGACAATCGCCAGCACTTAGTAGAGCGCATGCAAGCGGCAATGACAGATGCACTCGCCCGAGCATGGGCAGTGAAAACAGAAGCTTGTCATTTGCAATCGCCTCAAGAGTTGCTGATTCTCGCCTCTATTGTCGAAAAAGAAACGGCAAAGGCAGTGGAGCGACCACGAGTTGCGGGTGTCTATCTAAATCGATTGCGCCGTGGTATGTTGCTCCAGGCATGCCCCACGGTTATCTATGGGTTAATGGTGGCTGATCAATGGCAAGGAGGATCGCCCCTGCTGCGGTCACATTTAAAGATCCCTACGCCCTATAATACCTATATGAATCGTGGTCTGACCCCGACGCCGATTGCCTGTCCTGGGCTGGCGTCCCTGATGGCAGTGGCACAGCCTTTAGTCACAGACGAGTTATATTTTGCGGCAGACGGCGCGGGTGGACACCAATTTGCCAGTACATTTAAACAGCACCAACAGCACCACCAGCATTTACGTCAATGGCGCCGGCAAGCGATGTAGGGGGCTCCAACACACTGGCTCAAACGCCACATCAATCGACTTTTATCAAAACTACACAGTCCCGTTTTGTAGGCGCTGATAGTGATTATGAGCGCGCTCTTTCATCGTGCTTTCAGCATACCGTATATAGGCATGCGCTAAGGCTGCCGTGCCAGTACAGACCGCATCAATGCTTCCCCAGAAGGGGCCTTTTTTAACGATAGCTGCCATAGCACCAGCTTTATTGCGCGCATCCTGCTCAGAGGATAGAGGGCCCGTAATCAGAGCTTCTAACCCTGGTGAAGACTCAAAGTAACTAGAGAATTTATTCTGATAGAAGCCATTCACAAAGGAACCAACAGCAAAGGTGCCCCACCACAGTGGCTCAAAATCTTTGAAATTTTGTGTAAACGTCCCAGGCTTTGCCGCTACTCCAGAGGAATATTTTGTGCTAGATACCCAAGATTTAACAGCCAAAGATACTTTGAGGATAATATTACCTACATTAAGAATGGTGTGATTATAGGCAGTATAATCAGTTGGGAGGACAGAGCTTGATGGGGGCAGTTTGAGGTCGGCATAGTTGCCTTGAACATAACTTGTAACCGTTCACGGGGGTAGATTAAGAAGCGGCGATTTGGGAGAGGAGCTGGAAGGGATTGAGCTGCTGTTGCCGGCATGAGAGGAACAGAGACAAGATCCGCTCCAAGAAGCGATTGCCGCGCT
>JBILKX010000073.1:0-6872 GCA_044376435.1 Alphaproteobacteria bacterium
TTTAATAAAATCAAACACTTCAGAAGGGTCTTCTCCAGGTTCGATAAAAAAGCCTCCTGTTTCATGGGCTTTTTAGCCTACGCTTCTATCGTTATTTGGTTACGATAAAATGTGTTCACAGAACCTAGATTTTTAAATAAATTTTTCATATGCATTCTTACAGAATCTCTTAATTAACCTAAGGATTGCTTTACAATAAGTCAAGGACAAACCGGTCATCGCTGGCGAACAGTGAGCTTAAAGCAAGGAGTTCATAGGCACTCTGAAAATCCAGCATGCATACTATATCCAAAGTGGATTTTTGATGCACGAATACTTAGTTTTCAGCGCAATTTAAATCGATTACTTTGCCTCGCGATATAAAAAAAGAGCCCGCAAATAGCAGGCTCTTTTTTGTCCAATATACCGACGCTTTTAAGCTTCTGGTGTTTCAGAGGCCTTCTTGCGTGTCTTTTTAGCTGGGGCCTCCTCACCTTCTGCAGACTTGGATGCCGTTTTCGACTTAGCAGCGGTCTTTTTAGCCGGCGCTGCTGGTTCCTCAACTGTCACTTCTGAGTCTTTGCGCTCTTTCGCACGGGAGAATGCCGCACCGAGGATATCTCCAAGGCTTGCCCCACTATCGGTTGAACCATACTCAGCCATTGCTTGCTTCTCTTCGTCAGATTCACGTGCCTTGATAGACAATGTCAGCTTATGCGCACTCCGATCAATTTGGGTGATCTTCGCATCCACCTTTTCACCAACCGCAAAACGGTCCGGGCGCTGCTCGCTACGATCGCGAGACAGCTCTGTCTTACGAATAAAGCCACGCAAAGTCTCATTCACGGTTACTTCAACGCCACTATCCAAAACTGCCGTTACAGTCGCAGTCACAATATCGCCCTTCTTGACGGTTTGCAATGCTTCAGCGAACTTGTCACCTGTCAATTGCTTGACACCGAGAGCCACACGCTCTTTCTCAATGTCCATCTCAAGAATTTTGACCTTAATTGTCTCACCCTTCTTGTAAGAGCTCAGAGCTTGATCCCCAGAAACATCCCATGATA
Source organism: Alphaproteobacteria bacterium (assembly GCA_044376435.1). Lineage (GTDB taxonomy): Bacteria > Pseudomonadota > Alphaproteobacteria > JBILKX01 > JBILKX01 > JBILKX01. The sequence continues at coordinate 1,047 of JBILKX010000073.1, forward strand.
GATCATTGAGATGCACCATGCCATCAAGATCATCCGTCAACGCGACAAATAATCCGAACTCTGTAACATTGCGAATCTCGCCTTCAAGAACGTCACCAACTTGGTGAGATTGTGCGTAAGCTTGCCATGGGTTTGCCGAGCACTGTTTGATACCAAGACTGATACGACGCTTTGTAACATCAACATCAAGGACCATAACTTCGATCTCTTGCCCCATGCTGAGAATCTTATTTGGATGCTGATTCTTCTTAACCCAACTCATCTCAGAAACGTGCACCAAGCCTTCGACACCCTTCTCGAGGAGCACAAACGCACCATAGTCTGTAAGATTTGTCACTTTACCTTTAAATCGAGTGCCCATTGGGTAACGCGCCTCAGCTCCTGACCATGGATCAACCTGTAGCTGCTTCATGCCCAAAGAAATACGCTGTGTATCCTTATTATAGCGGATCACCTGCACTTGAATGCTTTGACCAACTTGTAAGGCTTCAGATGGGTGATTAATACGATCCCAAGAAATATCCGTCACATGAAGCAAGCCATCAACACCACCAAGGTCAATAAACGCACCATACTCAGTGATATTCTTGACTGTACCTGTGAGAGTTTGACCTTCTTCGATGGAAGACACCAGTTCACTACGTGTCGCGGCGAGACTTTCCTCAAGCACCGCACGGCGAGACACAACAATATTACCGCGTGCTCGATCCATCTTCAGAATTTGGAACGGTTGCACAATGCCAATTAAAGGAGTTGGATCTTTGATTGGACGCACATCAATCTGGCTTCCAGGTAAAAAGGCCACAGCCCCTGAAAGATCCACTGTAAAGCCGCCCTTAACACGGCCAACAATGCACCCATTAACTTTTTGATTCTGCTGATGCGCATACTCTAAGGTAATCCATGAGGCTTCACGACGCGCCTTCTCACGGCTCAGAACGACTTCACCATGGCGATCCTCAAGACGCTCCAGAAAAACTTCCAAAACATCACCAGCACGAATCTCTATTTGCTGCCCATTCTCAACAAATTCCCGAAGCGGGATACGGCCCTCTGACTTTAAACCAACGTCAATGACCACCATATCATTTTCGACAACAACAACTGTCCCCTTAATTACACGCCCCTCTAAGGAGTCGCGGCTTGCGAGTGAGGTTTCGAGTAACTGCGCAAAGCTTTCTTGCATTGATTCTTGCACCATGCGATTAAATTCCATACTGTTTAGTCCACCTCTCTCACCAGCACCAGTACTGTTTGCTGAAAGCGTGGGTTAATTAGCTCCAAAAGCAGCGTGATTATTCTGGCTATCACCGCTTGCTTCTCCTAGATGTTTTTGATCAATAAGCTGCATAGCTATTGATAAAACTTCATTAATAGAGAGTTTTGTTGTATCCAGCACATAGGCATCCTCAGCTGGTTGCATCGGCGCCGCTGCGCGAGACTGGTCCCGTAGACCACGTACCTGCATTTCTTGCAGGATGTCGTCATATATACTTGGAATTCCCAAGGTTTGCAACTGTTTATAACGGCGATCTGCAGCTGCTGGCAAATCCACCGTCATAAACAGCTTAACATCGGCGCCTGGCCATACCACTGTGCCAATGTCACGCCCATCAAGGATAACACCACCGCTATCCGCTGAGTTGGTCACAAAGTCCCGCTGAAACCGTAACAATCGTTGCCGAACGCCGGGAATGCTGGCAATTATTGATGCCGCCTGCCCAACCGTCTCGGAGCGCAAACCTTCACGCTCTAAGTCAATGGCACTGAAGCGGTTACAAATCTCCAGGCACTGAGCCTCATTATCCAAGGATATGTTATGGATGAGCGCCAATGCTGCTACAGCACGGTAAATAAGACCTGTATCTAAATATGCAAAGCCGTAATGAGCGGCCAATGCCATACCTAGGGTACGTTTACCGGCACCCGCCATTCCATCAACAGCAACTACAAAAGGGGATTTTTTAGGCATGTGGATAATATTGGACATGTCACTTTGTATCTATAGAAACTGGACTAAGACAGATATAAAACTTACCCATCTTAGTCCACACAGTTTCTAGGCTGCTTTAGCCAAAGCCTGTTTCACCTGGTCCACGATCTGTGTAAACGCCTCAGGAGAGGATACAGCAAGATCAGATAAAACCTTACGGTCTAAATTGATGTTGGCAATCTTCAAGCCGTGGATAAACTTTGCATATGTTAAACCAGCCATACGCACAGCCGCATTGATACGCTGAATCCAAAGCGCACGGAACTCACGCTTGCGCACGCGACGATCGCGATAGGCGTACTTCATCGCCTTTTCCAAGCGTTGGAACGCCATAATATGGCAAGTGCTGGAGCGACCGCGATATCCCTTAGCGGCCTTTAAAATTTTCTTATGACGTTGACGACGGACAACGCTATTTGTTACACGAGACATAGGTTATCCTCCGTAAGGCATATAGCGATACACGCGACGTGCATCAACATCGTTCATAATCTCGGTTCCCCGCGCATCCCGCTTCATATCTTGAGAGCGTTTACGCAAGTTATGTCTTTTACCAGCTTGAGGCATAATTACCTTGCCACCAGCTGTAAAGCGAAAACGCTTTTTAGCGCCGCTTTTTGTCTTCATCTTGGGCATTTTACTTTCCTTTCATATACCTATGACGTTGCCAGGCAACCCAGAGCCATAGCGAACGATTTGCTGTAATATAGCCGATTGCCGCAAAAAATCAACTATTTTTCTTTACAACCTCCCGCATGACCTTGCGTCATATATATGCAAGGCTTTGAATATTAAACTTGAAATTATGATGAAGATTTGCGAAAAACTCGCTTCCCAGCCAGTACATTGACGGCCAATCCTACCAGGGCTATCATTCCGCCCCAGAAAGATGCGGCACTATAGCATTCACCCAACATAACCGAGGCACTCGTCATCCCAAACACAGGCACGAGCAGTGAAAAGGGCGCTACTTGAGCTGTGGGGTACCGTGCCATGAGCATTCCCCAAAATCCAAACGCCATCACCGTGGCAATGAGCGACAGATACAGCAGCAGGATAACAGCATAACCGTCAACCTTCCCCCAAGCCACGACCCAAGAATCAACCCCCTCAACCATCGCCGACAGCAGCAGCAACGGCACTGGCGGCACAAGGCTCATCCAAGCCATAAAATGCATCATATTGACGCCCCCCGCTTGGCGCAGCACAAAATTAGATAGGCTCCAGGCGAACGCAGCAATAATCAGCAATAACATTGATGTAAAACACGCCTCCTGATATTGTCCCCAGGCAATTACACAAACCCCTAGAAACGCGATAGTCAGACCAATAAGCTGAGCTGGTTTCGGCCACTCGCGAAATAAAAGCGCGGCTAAGAATACCGAGAACATGACCTGTACTTGCAGTACAAGTCCAGCGACACCTGCTGGCATACCTGCGGAAATACTGAAGAACACAAGGCTGAATTTGATGACCCCGATGAGCATTGCGTAAGCAACCATATAGCGCCAGGAAATTGCTGGCTTAGGCAGAAAGAGTATGGGCAAAGCTGCCACGATAAACCTTAAGGCGGACAAAAAGACTGGCGGGAAATACCCTAAGCATTCTTTAATGACAACGAAATTGACTCCCCACACTGCGGTCGTGATCAAAGCAATTAAGATATGCGGCAAACTCATTAAAAAACCTTCTTATGTCCGGGATTTTTTCAAATTATACACAAATCTTGGGAATAATTCATGAGTTTTTAATGGGAGAATTGCTCATCCTCATATTCAGCCTCTAACGTGTTCACCGCGCATTGAGCGAGAGGTTCGTCTGGCACTGCATAGCTCCCCGTTAACCACTGATGCAGATCTAACATCTGGCACCGTGAAGAACAAAATGGCTTATGTTGTGAGACACCATTCAAGGGAAGCTTACATATAGGGCAGCCATGGCTCATGATGTCGTAGGGCCACCACCACCGGCATTATGGCGGAAGGTGATCCGTCCCTTCGTCAGGTCATAAGGTGTCATCTCAAGTGTCACACGGTCGCCTTCATAAATACGAATATGGTTTTTGCGCATGCGCCCGGAGGTGTGGGCTAAAACAACATGGCTGTTATCAAGCTGCACGCGAAACATCGCGTTTGGTAATGATTCTGTAACAACACCTTCAAATTTAATAACGTCTTCTTTTGACATATAAACTTATTCTATCTCCTAAAATTAAATTATACACACAGCACCCGATCATGTCAGCGTTGACACCATAAAAGCGGCAAATCTGAGGGTGAGGCTCAATCATGTGTCACTCTCAAAAATCCACTTTTTCGTTCGGCTTAAGCACGCAGTCTATGATGTACTATTTTATGACAAATTTGTACAGGTTTTTTCAGTTAGATGAAAAATCTGCTTGATTTTCGATACCTTGATTCACCAACTGCCCACATGCTTACCACCAAGAAGCCTTCGACTTAAACTCAGGCACTGCCCGTTCCCTATTCTCTGGCTTATCTAGACCATAATCTCTGATGATTTCCACGACCCGTTGATGAAAATTTTGTAATACATCGACCTTTTGCTTGTCACTCAGCCCGTTAGCGCTAATATAGCCGTTACGAAAATCAGCCCTCAACTCAAAAAAGAGTTTATTCACCACAGGTGCAAGATGCATTATGTTGAATATATTAAACGGATGTTCTAGACTTAGAATGAACGAATTTTCCACTCCTTGATTCAATGCATCGATTCTCGTCGCTATGTCCAATAGGTCCTTGAAAAGATTTTCTGTTTCAGATACTATTTCGTTTGGATTTTTTCCTTCTTTCCATTGCACATATTGCTGTTGCTGTCTGCGCGCATAATCAAGCCAAGTTTTATCCCTAATCAACACATTATGCGCGGGATGCAGGCTTTGTGTACAGCCTTGCCCTGCAAGCTTTTTATTCAAATCAGTGCGGTACCTTTCCCAATTGTTTAATAAATTGTCTTTCTCATCAATCAATCTATTAGCACTCCCTAAGATTTGACTACTCGTAAATTTTTCCTTAACTTTTACGTCAATCCCAGCGAGTTCTGCATCTGGAATCGTCATGAGATAGTGAAACACATCACCAGAACCACCGCCATCCGGGGTAACGTCCGTTTTTTGAAAAGAAAAAATCGATGATATATAGCGTTGCGGCTTATCTAGCTGCACAGTATGCCCATGGAATTCCGGCACCTGGCGCAATAATTCAATGATAGGTCCAAAAACATATTGAACAGGACGCTTTATGATGGATTTTGGTGTAGAAAACCCTTCAACCCACTTTAATTGGTCCAGATCCCACCTTGGCTGCGCGCTCTCATCAGCCTCTTGTTGGGGAGCAGCACTGTACCGCATGGCCACCGCGCCCGCCCCTATCACGAGGATGGCACCTGGCACCAACCATCGAGCAACTGTCGAGAGCCTCCCAGACTTTGCCACCGCCGGACGAGATGTCTTCACGACAACCTGAGCGGGGGTATTTTCATCCCACAGGTTGCTATTGGTCGCTTCATCCGCAATATCTTCATCCGCAATATCTTGAACCGCAAAAGCTGTGTTAAAAGCAATCACAAGCCCTAAAAAAATTTTTACACTATACTTCATAACTATCTCCACTATTTCATTACGCCTGAGGAATGTACCACCCCCCCACAAAGCACCCGCAGACCCGTAGGTTTATCGCTCACAGCTATATTCCTTATATACCTCTCCTGAATAAAACTGTTTAAAAGTCAGGATGAATGGGTTAGATTCGTATTTATGAATGGATTTTTGACAGATCAAGAACGAGCAACGTTAAAATATCAGCATCGCCAAG
>JBILKX010000026.1:0-18890 GCA_044376435.1 Alphaproteobacteria bacterium
AATGGCTGTCTTGGTCAAAACTAAAACAAAACCTGACCAAACCATCAAATCCCTCATGCGCAGAAACGTCATGTCCTTCAAACATCTCCTCGCTTCTGTCAAGAAAATATTTCATGCGTAGGCCCTGGGTAAAAATATGTACTATAAGGATTTTAATATCATAACATTTTCGTAAATACAAGTTCTGTTTGTGAAAAAATGCGATAAAATTTGTTATACCGTCATGGTTTTTGACAATAAATTTAGAGACCCTGGGAGCATGTGTTGGTGCTTGCTTCTCGCCAAATAGAAAACTACAATGATATATTGATATTAATGGGAAGAGAGCCTATCTATGAAAGTCTTGCGATTGATCCTTGTCGATCAACTCAGTCATAAAATTTCCAGCTTGCAAGATATAAATTCTGAAGAAGATATCGTCGTGCTTGTAGAGTTGCGCAATGAGTTTACATATGTAAAACACCATAAAAAGAAGATCGCCTTCTTACTTGCCGCAATGAGGCATTTCGCTTTAGATCTCAAGGAAAAAGGCTACAAACTTGAATATGTTACATTAGATGATCCGAAGAATACGGGCAGATTGTCTGAAGAAATTATTCGACTTGTGAAATTATACCAACCGCAAGAAGTCGTCGTCACTTGGCCGAGTGATGACCGCCAGCTACAAATGTTGCAAGCTCTGCGCCCCCACTTATCCGTGCCACTAACGATTCTTGAGGATGCGCGCTTTTTAGCCTCACGAGAGATGTTTCATGAGTGGGCAAGTAGCCGAAAAGAGTTGCGCTTAGAGTTTTTTTACCGGCATATGCGCAAGCATTATGGCGTGCTTATGAATGGGGAGGAGCCAGCCGGTGGGCAATGGAATTATGATGTGGAAAACCGTAAACCGCCGCGTGAACAACTGCGCATCCCAGAGACTTATCTCGCCAAGCTAGACGCCGTTACGCAAGAGTCGATCGCTGTGGTCGCGCGCGAATTGCCTGACCATTTTGGCGATCTAGAGCCGTTTCATTTTGCGGTCACACGTCGGCAAGCTTTAGAGGCGCTAGCGCAATTTATCCGTGAACGTCTTAAGAACTTTGGGGACTATCAAGATGCGATGATTCAGGGTGAGCCGTGGATGTATCACTCGCATCTGAGCTTCTATCTCAACTGCGGTTTGCTTGAGCCTATGGAGTGTATTCAGGCGGCAGAGTTAGCTTATCGTCAAGGGCAGGCGCCTTTAAGTGCGGTTGAGGGGTTTGTGCGGCAGATCTTAGGCTGGCGGGAGTATATTCGTGGCATTTACTGGCTCAAGATGCCTGGATATCGCGAGCTGAATTTTTTGCAGGCCAAACGATCTTTGCCAGCGTTCTATTGGACTGGAAAAACAAAGATGAATTGTCTGCAACAATGCGTCAGAGAAACGCGTCGTAATGCCTATGCCCATCATATCCAACGCCTCATGGTGCTTGGAAACTTTGCTTTACTTGCTGGATTGCACCCTGATGAGGTGAATGAATGGTATTTAGTCGTCTATGCAGATGCTTATGAATGGGTGGAAATGCCTAATGTGACGGGAATGATTTTGTTTGCCGATGGTGGGTTGATGGGCAGTAAGCCTTATGCAGCGAGTGGGGCCTACATTCATAAAATGTCCAACTATTGCGAAAATTGTACCTACAAAGTGAGCGAAAAGACAGGCCCATATGCCTGCCCATTCAATTATTTGTACTGGGATTTTCTAGGACGCAATCGCAGTAAACTTGAGAAGAACCAGCGTTTAAGAATGGCGTATGCTTCCTTGGATCGCATGTCAGCAGAGAAAGTACAAACCATTTCTGAAGATACGGCGCGGTTTTTATCGAGCTCTGAAATGGAGACAGGGTATGTTTAGTCGGTCCTGAAGCATCGCATGCGCTGCTGCTAAACTAGCTTGTGGAGCAGTGCTGTTAACGCGCGTGCACGGGGGCTAATCGTATTTTTGATCTCAAGCCCGAGCTCTGCGACAGTTTGCTTAAAGCCATCAGGCACAAAAATCGGATCAAAACCGAACTGTCGTTCGCCGCGTGGTGGGAATGACAAATAGCCGCAGTGCTTCTCTTCATGAGCCAGCTGACGCTGCGTCTGGGGGCAAAATAGGGCGATGGCGCTATGAAAAGCGGCGCGTGGGTTTTCAATCCCCGCCAGCAGTGCTTGGAGTTTTGAATAGGCAGGGATTGGCCCGCCGCACTCATCCATGAACTCACGCGTCCTCACGCCGGGGAAGCCATCGAGAGTGTCAATCGACATACCTGAATCATCAGCAATAACCATATGCCCGCTGGCGTGCGCGTAATACCGAGCTTTGTGGCCAGCATTTTCCAAGAACGTTTCATATGGTTCATCGGGGGCGGGGATAGGGCAGTCACTCAAGGAGATAATGTGGTAATTGTTCTGGAACTGTGTCTGGACAATCGCAGACATTTCTTGAATTTTTGCGTAATTTGTAGAAGCAAGAAGGAGTGTTTTCATAAAGCAATTTCAGGTGTATTGTTGTGCGGTTATCGCTTAAAAACATGATGTTGTCAAGAGGTAAGGTGCGCCTGTATAAGTTCATATGATTTGATCTTGGCGGTATGACCGAGGTGCAGCCGTGACCTCAAATTCTCTCCTTTTTCACCTCAATTAGGTATATAATCCCATGCACCAACTTTAGAGGTTTAAGTTTTATATGATCCATCTTGATCCGGTGCTGTTAGCACGTATTCAGTTTGCATTTACGGTTAGTTTCCATATTATCTTTCCAGCTTTTACGATCGGGCTTGCAAGTTACCTAGCCGTGCTTGAGGGGCGTTGGCTGATGACAAAAGATACTCTCTGCCGTGACCTCTACAAATTCTGGGTGAAAATTTTCGCGGTTGCGTTTGGGATGGGGGTCGTCTCAGGTGTGGTCATGTCCTATCAATTTGGCACAAATTGGTCGCTGTTTTCTGATCGCATCGCTAATGTTCTCGGCCCACTTTTGGGCTTTGAGGTCTTAACCGCATTTTTTCTAGAAGCGTCATTCTTAGGTATTATGTTGTTTGGGTGGAATCGCGTCAGTCCGCGTATGCATTTTGTCTCTACCTGCATTGTGGCGGTTGGGACGCTCATATCAGCGTTTTGGATCCTCGCGGCTAACAGCTGGATGCAGACTCCGGCAGGTTTCGAAATGACTGCAGATGGACGGCTGTATCCAACAAACTGGTTGGAAATCATTTTTAATCCGTCTTTTCCTTACCGGTTCGTGCATATGGTGACGGCCGCATATCTGACCACAGCGTTTGTTGTCGGAGGTGTCGGTGCCGCGTACTTATGGGGCAAGCGACATGTTGCGCATGCGCGCCTTATGCTGGGCATGGCAACGTTGATGGCGGTATTTGTGGCGCCGCTCCAGCTTGTTCTTGGGGATCTGCACGGCCTGAATACGTTAAAGCATCAGCCAGCAAAAGTTGCGGCGATGGAAGGAATTTGGGAGACAGAGCGAGGGGCAAGTTTACGCTTATTCGCGCTGCCGGATCAAGAGGCTGAAAAAAATCATTATGAAATTGGCATTCCAAAGCTGGGCAGCTTGATCCTGACGCATGAGTGGGAGGGTGAAGTCAAGGGGCTGAAAGAGTGGCACGTCGATGATCGTCCGCCAGTGGTATGGGTGTTTTGGTCTTTCCGTGTCATGGTAGGGTTAGGGGTATTAATGATTTTGATTGGGATTGTCAGTGCGATACAATATTTTCGCCGTCGTCTCTTTGAGAAAAGCTGGCTGCATGCGTGGTGGATACTGATGATGCCCTCAGGGTTTATTGCATTACTCGCAGGATGGTTTGTCACAGAGATTGGCCGACAGCCTTATACCGCTTATGGTGTTATCCGCACGTCCCAATCGGTCTCGCCAGCGATTCTGGGGCCGCAAGTTGCATGGTCTTTGCTCGCTTTTGTTGTGGTGTATACGCTGGTATTTGGAGCGGGGGTTTATTACATTGTGAAGCTTGTGCGTAAAGGTGTCGCGACCATTCAGGACCCTGAGCAATTCTACAGCCATGGTCTTGAAGCCTCGGTTGTTGAGGCTGCGACCAAAAATGAGAGAGGTAATAATGTTTGATTTCTCGGGCTTGCTGAACTTGCCAATGATCTGGGGTGTGCTTATTGCTGCGGCTGTATTTCTCTATGTGTTGCTTGATGGCTTTGACTTAGGTATTGGGATTTTATTTCCATTCGCGCCGTCAGATAAATGTCGTAATCGTATGATTAATTCGATCGCACCCTTTTGGGATGGCAATGAAACCTGGCTTGTGCTCGGCGGCGGCGGTTTGTTTGCCGCGTTTCCACTCGCGTATACCATTTTAATGCCGGCGTTTTATGTGCCGATCATTTGCATGCTGCTTGGGCTTATTTTGCGGGGGGTGGCCTTTGAGTTCCGCTTTAAAGCTGGTGATGTGGGGCGTCGTCTTTGGGATTATGTGTTTCATTTTGGCTCGTTGGGGGCCGCTTTCTCACAAGGGATTATTCTTGGGGCTTTTGTACAAGGAGTGCATGTGGAGGGGCGTCACTTTGCGGGTGGGCCTTTTGATTGGGCAACAGGATTTAGTGTCATGACGGGAGCCGCTGTGGTATTTGGCTATGCACTACTCGGATCGACCTGGCTCGTTATGAAGACAGAAGATGTCACCCAAGCGTGGGCACGGCAGGTTGCTGCATATGTTCTAGCGTTTGTAGGGTTTTTCATGATGTTTGTCAGTGTTGCGATGCCCTTAATGGATGCGCGCGTGAGGAATTTTTGGTTTAGTGCGCCTAACATCTACTATTTGTGCCCGATTCCTATGATCACAGCGGGTTTATTCTTACGGTTGTGGCTTGATTTACACCAAGCCGCAAGAGACTGCCGTCCTTTTATCCTGGCGCTAACAATATTCTTGATGGGGTATTTAGGCCTAGGGCTTAGCCTTTACCCGTGGATTATCCCATATCAGTATACATTATATGACGCGGCGGCTTCAGGACCGGGTCTGTCGTTATTGTTGGTTGGGGTTGGACCGTTGCTGCCCCTTATCCTGGGGTACACTGCATATTGTTACTATGTGTTTCGGGGGAAGGCGCCTCATGATGAAGCGTATTAATACGTATCTGAGCGCTCACCCTAAGCAGCGTCAGTGGTTGTGGTTTGTAGCACTTTGGCTATTTGGTCTGGGGTGTGTGACGGTTTTGACATATCCTTTGAAACTGATTATTCGTCATTTAAGTTAAAAGACGCTTCAGAAACGAGTAAATGTGTGTATATTTGTCAAAAAAACAATAATATATATCATTTTACAAAATATCTATAAAAAACAATTAATAAAATGGTTTTCTATGATACTTCGGCGCGGTGTCATCGGTATCAGTGGGGCCAGAGCGTCTTTTTTCCCGGGGACTAATAATTTTTAATTGATAAAAGGAAAGCAATCCCCATAGATTAAATATCGCTGATAAGGCTTGAGCAAGCCTATTGGGGGTATTGGAAACACATATTGATGCAACTAACCATGAATTGTCAACATATTATAAAACACCTTGTCTATACCATTTTAATAGGGTTGGTTTCAATCTATGCGCATGCGGGGCAAGATCTATTAAAACCAGAAAACCATAAATGTATTCAGACGCAAAGATTGATTTTGCGACCATTTGAGCGTTCAGATTTTGGTTGGTATCAAAAGCTTGTGTCCCAGCCTGCAGTTGCGGAGCATTTGTATAATGATGGCTTGCCTGAGAATCTTAAGACAGAGGCAGAACGCAACCTTGAGCGCCTAAACCTAGCAGGTCATTTGCTTCCGCTCGTTTTTACCGTGTGTTTGAAATCGTATTATCGATTGAATTGGCTGAATTGGTTGTTGGGGCCAAAACGTATTGGGGTAGTTGGATTGTACTATACGGAGGGAAGTGCGCCAAATTCCTGGAAGTTATACGTGTATCATGCATTTGATCCAAAATTTCACAGACAAGGGTATGGGACAGAGGCAGGCCGTATGCTCGCAAGTTATGGTGTCCAAGTCGTTAAAAATTTCCCCAAGGTGTTCGAGGGGCTATATGCTTGGGTGTTCACGACTAACATTGCTTCTATTAAAAATTTGTTTAAGATTGGGTTTAAAACGATATCTCAAACTCCATCACAACCAGATAGTCACGGGCGAGTACAGCAAGTCATGACTTTTCCTATATAGTCGGCTTTGGAGTATCCAAAAAAATCATGTATTACCTTGGGTTTTTTTGATGCTTTAGCGCATTGCACTAATAATCGTCCCGCTGGGTACGTTCCTGACGTTCATGACGTTCTTGTGCTTCGATGCTCAACGTAGCAATTGGCCGTGCTTCTAAACGATGAATGCCAATAGGGTCGCCTGTTTCCTCACAGTATCCGTAATTATTGGTGGCAATACGTTGCAACGCGGCATCAATTTTGGAGATCAGCTTGCGCTCCCGATCTCGCTTCCTTAATTCAATAGCGCGCTCAGTTTCAGTAGTGGCCCGGTCGGTAAGATCTGGCTCGTTGTGTGTCTCTTCTTGGAGATGGTGGATCGTTTCTGAAGAATGCTGTAATAATTCTTCCCGCCACTTGACCAATTTATGGCGGAAGTACTCTCGCATAACCGGATTCATGTATTCTTCTGCTTCCGTAGGTCGATAGTGAGGTGGTAGAACGACAGGTGCTATCTCTGTAGCAACCTCAGATAGATCGAGTGCTTGATTTGATGTCGATACCATAATATCTCTTCCTCTCTAGTTGATCAAAGCTGCTTTTATATAAAAGCAGATGGTTTAAAACTTCATCAAATTCCAAATTTCCTGCCAGAAAAACTTGAAATCATCATGTCTAAGACCACCGCTGATTGTTTGATACTATTATTTTTTATTCAGCGATATGTTAAAAATTGATCAAAAAACACAATTGATATTAATCACTTAAGCTCTCAAAGTAAAGTAAGTTTTCAGCAATTATGCTGATTTTCATTTTAGAAATGTTTTCTCGACAAATGGGCTGGTAAAGTTTTCTCAACTGTTAGGCGGGATAAGAAGCGCAGTGCGCAAAAAAATCTATTAACTTTCATGTTTTTTTGATACAATTCGTTCTTGTTTACGAAGCTCTGTACGCGAAAACACAATTTTCAATGAATCTGAGTGCAAAGTTTAAAGCCGGTTAGTTTTGAGATATAGAAGGTGCACTGGCACGAGTGAAGGCTTGTCAAACTTTGCAAAAGTGAAAGACTTGCATCTTGCCTGAGTTTGTAGAAACTAGTGAAGATATCGCATTAGAAATGAGTTCTGATAGGAGGCAACGGATTTTTTATGACGACTGAGTTTAATTACGATCAATTAATAGAAGAAGCATTTCTAAATGTAGTGCATAGAATTCTCAATAAAGTTGCACAGCATGGTTTGATGGGTGAGCATCATTTTTACATTACTTATCGCAAGGATTATCCGGGTGTTGCATTGCCAGATTATTTGATGGACGAAGATGATGATGAAATTACTATTGTGTTGCAACACCAGTTTTGGAATTTACAAGTCTATAAAGATTCATTTGAAGTCACTCTCAGCTTTGGCGGGGCGCACGAAACCTTGCACGTCCCATTTGCAGCCTTGATTAGTTTCTATGATCCGTCCGAGAAATTTGGATTGCAGTTTAGTCCAGAGATTCCCGAGCCCGCCAATATTCATGACGAACCTATAAAAACGCCGCCATCCTCGCCAAATTCACCCAAAACGAAGAAGCGTTCACCTAAAAAAGATAGTGCCGATAAAAAAGAGAGCTCAGGCGTTTCGTCCAGTAATGTTGTAGTGTTAGATAAGTTTCGTAAGAAGTAGTCTTGTGGGAGTTAAGCTTTATAAACCTGCGCCTCGGTTCACCCTGCCTAAAAGCGGGGGCGGAACGATATCGCTCGATGATTACTATGGCCATTTTCTCGTTTTGTATTTTTATCCGAGAGATGGTTCGGTGAGTTGCACACGCCAAGCGCGCGAATTTACTGAGGCCGTGCCACAATTTGAAGAATTCAAGGCAAAAATCTTAGGAATTTCGTGCGATGCTGTAGAGGCGCATGATGCTTTCATCGCTGAACATAAGTTTGGGATTACGTTAGCCTCTGACCTGGAGGGCGTTGTTTGCCGTAATTACAATGTCTGGTCTTCGCGGGTCAGTTACGGTCGGACAGTATATGGTATTGAGCGCAGTACGTTCTTGATTGATCCAACGGGATGTACACTGCAGGTGTGGCGCAGAATTAAAGTACCTGGCCATATCCGTGATATTATGCGGGTGCTAAAAACCTGTTGTTAGTCATGGGATATTTCATTAAAAATCCACTTTTCCATTTGGATTCGGTATAGTTCAGCCCATGGCGTTCTTAATCATGAGCCGTTTTAAAAATGGCACACGGTGCAACAGCCCCATGGCCGCTCCGCGAATATAGGGGAACCCCAGGCGATTGATGCCAAACAAGCGAATACACTGATCTGTCGCCATAATCATCGCCATGTTATCCCAAAATCGCTGTTTCTCGTAGGATCGCAATGTTGAGGCGCGGCCGAGATCTAGGCCGTTCTGCCAGGCGAGCTGAAGCTCATGAACTAAGACGCCAGCATCGCGAATGCCAAGGTTAAGTCCTTGCCCCGCTACTGGGTGAATAGCATGTGCAGCATCACCGACAAGCGCAATGCGTGGACCAACGTAACTCCGCGCGAAAGATGCTGATAGCGGGTAACTCCAGCGAGGGGCAGCAAGCGTAAGCTCGCCAAGGCGATTGCCAAAACGGTGAGTGAGGGCGGTGATAAAATCTGCTTCGGTAGCTTTGCTAAGGCGGTCGATGGTCTCTGGGGTATCCGACCATACGACTGAGGAGCGATTGTCACCAGTCATAGGCAGTAACGCCAGGGGGCCTGTAGGAAAGAAATATTCGTGGGCAGTATTGTTGTGAGGAAGCTCGTGGGTGACGCTGGTGACGATAGCTTTTTGCGCATAGCTCCAGCGGACAATCGCAATGTTCGCAAGCTCGCGCAAAGGCGAGTGCCGACCGTCTGCGGCAATGAGCACTTGGCTTGAGAAACTCGCGGCGTTCTGAGTGGTGATGCTCACCTGCGATTGGCTCGTTGTTAGAGCGGTGATAGTACCTTGATGCCAGTGAATTAACGGGTGGTCGCGGCAAGCTTGGACAAGATGTTTACGGAGGAGTGTATTCTCAATAATATACCCCATCGGCTGACCGCCCACGGCTGTATGGTTAAAATGAACGAACCACGGTTGATGATTATCACTGATAAGGATGTCGAAGATTGGTTGAGCGAGGGGCTCAAGCTGTGCCCATAAATTAAATTCACGGAGTATTTGCGCCGATCCTTGCGAAATAGCCGACGCACGCCCATCGAAACCACCTTGAAGCATTTCATCAACGGAGAGGCGCTCAAGAATTAAAACAGGGATACCGATTTGTGCAAGGGCATAGGCTATAACGCAGCCTACAAGGCCACCGCCTGCGATTGTTACTTGATGTAGCTTTTCCTGCATGTATGCTCGCTTTCGTCACAATAAAGTATACAGAGCCGCAGCAAGATTTACAAGAAGGGGTTAGCCCTGGCGTGCCTTAAAACGAGGGTTGGTCTTATTAATAACGTAAATACGACCTTTGCGACGGACAACGCGACAGTCTTTATGGCGATTTTTTAAAGTTTTAATAGAATTTACAATCTTCATGGAGCGCTCCAAATATAATACATGTTTTTTTGTTTAACGTATTTGATGAATTGTTGTCAAGGTTTATTATAGGCGGTGTTAAAAATATGAAAGGAAGATTAAAAAAAATTGGGGAACGCCCGGAAGCCTCAGTCAAACCATGATCTAAAAACTTCAGAAAAACAAGTATGTAATATTTTGTAACAATCTAACTCGTTGCAAAAGTCACATTTTGACTTAAATTAGACAAAATTGAGGAAATTATGGCTTATTCACATTATCAAACAACTCTTGCGCAACCGGTTGAATTTAAGGACATCGGGGTGCATTCTGGAACAGCGGCGACTCTACGAGTTTTGCCGGCTCCTGCACACCATGGGCTGGTGTTCATACGTTGTGACATTGCGGGTAACCCAGAAATTCCAGCATCTTGGTCAAATGTAACAGATACTCGCCTTTGCACAAAAATGACGAATGCGTATGGGGCCAGTATTAGCACCATAGAGCATGTGATGTCTGCGTTAGCTGGTCTTGGGATTGATAATGCTATTTTAGTTATTGACGGCCCTGAAATACCTATCATGGACGGGAGTGCGCGGGTCTTTGTTGAGGCGCTTTTACAGGCAGGTTTAGTAAGGCAGAATGCGCTGCGTCAATATATCAAAGTTCTGAAACCTGTTGAGTTTGTTGAAAATCACGCGAAGGTCGTGTTGGCGCCAGCTGATGAAAGTAGCTTCGAGTTCATGTTTGATTTTAGTGGCAGAACCAATCTACCGCCGCAGCACCTAAAGTATACACTCACGCCAGAAAGCTTTGTCACAGAAATTGCCGGAGCCCGTACTTTTGGGTTAATGGAGGACGCTGAGAAATTGTGGTCAGTTGGCCTGGCGCTTGGGGCCTCCATGGAGAATACCGTTGTCATTGGCCAGGATGCCATCCTAAACCCGGAAGGGCTGCGTTTTGAAAATGAATTTGTGCGTCATAAGATTCTTGATGCCGTCGGTGATTTGTATTGCGCAGGGGCGCCAATCATGGGGGCCTATCAGGCGATCGGAGGGGGGCATCGCTTAAATAATTTGCTGCTCCATCGGTTGTTTGATACACCAGGAGCTTGGGCGTACGTGACGCTCGCAGATCCGCTGGTGGCGCCGATAGCCGCCCCTGTCTTATCAAAGTCATTCCCACGCCCTGAAGCGGTGGCGTGCGCTTAATTGTTCGGGTGGGGTGCTAAGCTACGCCTAATAAGCCTGCAAGTGGAAAAACATTCATTTTATAAATGTAAAAATTTAGCGTGAGGGCAAAGGTTACCCAGGCGAGATAGGGCAGGCAGAGCCAAAAAATAACCCGATGGGTGCGCGTCAGAATCACGAAGCCTGCCAAAAATCCCCACAACAATGTTAAGTCATACAACGCTAATTCAAGCTGATGCTGATAAAAGAACAGCGATGACCACAAGAGGTTAAAAACAAACTGTACCGTGAACAAGACAAATGGCAACCGATCGTGATAACGAAAGCGCCACAGCTGGCCAAAGACAATGCCGATCATGATGTAAAGGACGGCCCACGCCGGGGCAAAGATCCAATTTGGCGGTGTAAACCAGGGTTTGTAGAGATTGGCGTACCAAGCCGGATTGCCGAACTTAACGACAAGGCCTGAAAGCATACCCAGACTTAGGCAAGTAATCATGCCTATAAACTCGGGCCGGTAGGAACGCAAAAATTGAATCATAGAAATTATTGTATCACGTTTTGCCGGGAGCGCGTAGGGCGATCGTGGGGCTATATACGATAACGTTCTAAAAATTGGATAGGATTTGAAGCGGGACGTGCCCATATCAGGTGGTCAGAAATTGTCTCATGAAACGAAATGAGGTTATCGCGGAACTCTGGTAATAGAGTGTACTTTAATGAGGTCAGATGTGTAGATATGGTGATATTTTGGAAATCGTTGTGCGTGACATCAGCGATGATAAGTTCTTGAAGTGGCGTGAGTTGCGTAAGATCTAGATGCTCAATCTTAAAATGAGTCAAGGTGAGCGTTCTTAGGTTTGCAGGGGCATTGCCTGTCTGCAGGTTAAGCGGTGTTGCGCCTTTCGCCTTCAGGGTTAAATCTGTTAGAGAGGTGAGCTGTTTCAGATAGTCCCAGTGTTTTTGCAGGAATGCAGGGTCCTCAATGTCCCAAATGGTTATTGCTTGTACGTTGCAAAGATACTGAGGCGGCGTTTTTACCAGCCAAGACTCAATAGGCGTCGGCAATAGATGCAGCGTCTTGAGAGCAATCAACGGTTTATACAGCGGCGCCACGCCATTATAAGGGACATTTAACTGAGTTAGGGGCCTTGCAGCATCAAGGCAATTTACAGGAACTGGGGTGATGGATATTTGATGCCAATCAAGAGTTGTTGAGTCATTTGTTGCCGTATAATTAAATAACGAGTCCATAGCAAGTTTTGGCGGCATAAATTTATTTGCAAGCGTGTAGGGGATGTCACAAGATAACAGATCATAAATAGAGCTAGCTTCAAATGCAGCCTGCTGCCAATTTTCTAGATCTTGAGTCAGTGGTCTTAAAACAAACTGGATAACTGAAAGATTAGATGTTGAATCTAAGGTTATGGTGCTACGGGGCAACTTAAACCAGGCCTCAAGGTTTTCAGTAAAATCTTGCAAGCGGCGTGTTTGGGCGCAATGGATCACTATATCCTTAAAAAAACCTATAGTTTCGAAATATTTAATGACTTTACTCACCTCTTGATAGCGCATATCCGCTAGAAATTTAGTCAGCATGTATTGTAGCGAATTCTCGAGCAACAGAGGTTTGATGTTTCCGTTCGGGATTATCTGTTGACGCAACGCTGTGCACGTACTCCCCAGCTGCGCAATCTCGCCAATGTTTAGATGTGAAGCAATTAGAGAGGTAATATCTTGGACAGTCGTAATGCACATTACAAACGGCGGTTGCTCGGGGGGAGTAACGTTTGCGGATTGATGGGGCGTGATCAGTGCGAGATTTTCTGCAGCATTGAGCGGCGCGTTGATCAGAAGACATAAAAGGATAAGCCAGCGATGCATTGTAATTTTAATCTCCTACAGTAATAGTTGACAGAGGATATCCCGAACCGGCTGTTAAACTCCAGAAAATCCGTCAAATTTGCTTAAAATTTTCTATCGCCCAAAAATAGTCTCATGCTATAGATAATAATCGCGTTCTATACATGAAAGCTCATCAATGACCCTGTTCAACACTTGCTACAAGGTAACGCAATCGACTTTTATTGCTCGTGATAAGCTTCTACAACACCACCCTCAAGGTTACGTCTTTTTGTAAGGTGCTTGGTTGTTGGATGCCATGGGATGTGATTAGGGTCGCACTCGAGTGTCAAAGAAAACTTGAATGACTTAAGGGTAGCAGGACCCATGACGTTTCCGAGATCGGTTGGGGTGACAATATAACAACCAAGGCTACGAAGTGATGGAAGCTGGGTAAGATCCAAATTTTGAATTTTAAATCTGACAAAAGTAAGCTCTTCTAACGTGCTAAGCTTGGATGTTGCTGTTAGGTCGACTTTTATTGGTGCCTCAGCTGCAAAGGTTACTGTCTTCAAGCATGAAAACGATGGCAGATATTGCCAAAATAATTCTAGGAAATTATCGTTTTTGATGTCCCAAAATTCTAATTTTTCTAGTTTCGGAGCATACTGCGCAGGCGTTTCCAAGAACCAAGAATCATGGGTATCTGAATGGGAAGGCAGCAGATTAAGACTGGTTAGTTTTTGTAACGGTTTATACAGCGGTGCAACAGTACCGAAAATATGGTTTAAGTGCGTTACTGGTTTTAGGTTGTCAAAAAAATTGACAGGGATTGGTGGGATCTGCTCATGAGATAAAGCGGCAATCTCAGGCCATCGTCCACCACTACCTTGGATCTCGCCAGGATTCTGAAGTATATCGGTTAAAGGATAGGAACTGTGGGTAAAACATAGATCGCCTAGATTCTCCTGACTGTTTTTCCAGTTCTCTAAGTTTTGCGAAATTAACGCCAGGTTAAAATTCTGAGAAGTTAACTGTAACTTGTTGTGATTATTTAGCTTTATGACGCTACTAGATAGTCGAAAGTATCCTGAAAGATTTGCGATAAGATCTCTGAGTGTGGGCAGTGCTTGTAGACCCCAGAGTATTCCCATGTCACGCATGAAATATTGGCGCTTAAGCTCTTCAACAGACTGTGAAGGGAGTAAGCCGTGGAGTGTGCCCTCTAGGGCATGCTCCAGAAGGGGGGCTTTGTGTTTTTCGCCCACTATGATGTCATGCAAGCCACTGCATGTTCTTGCAAGCTTAGCAAGATGGTTCAGATCAAGATGTGAGACAATGACGTACATAACATCCGGGGTTTGAGTGGCTAAACTTACAAATAGTGGCGCGCTGGGGGTGTGAACGGTGACACCTTGCGGTTGCGTGGTAAGGGCTAGATTTTCTACGGCAATAAGCGGCGAGCTTATCAGTAAAAATAGCAGCACAAAGAATTGATACATGGTAGATTTATCCTTATGGAGTAATATTTGACAATAAATATACCAGATAGACTTTATAAACTCCACAAAATTCGTCAGATTTGCTTAAGATTTTCTATCACCTAAAAATAATCTCGTGCTATATATTGAGATCGCAAGCTAATCAAGGAGCAATTCAATGACCCTGTTCAAAACTTATCGCGATGCTATCATCATCAAAGATCATCTTAAGTGTCGACATATTAGCGCGGGTGATTATTCGTATTATAGTGGATACTACCATGGCAGACCGTTTGAGGATTGTGTCATGTATCTTGATGAGGATGATAACGAGGGGCGCGCGGCGCAGACAGATCAGTTAATTATTGGCAAGTTTTGTTCGATCGCTACAGGGGTGAAGTTTATGATGGGGGGCAATCAAGGTCACGATTATACGTGGATTGCGACCTATCCCTTGGACATGTTTGATGATGATTTTGATGGGTACAAAACCGTTGCTCCTAAAGCATATAAAACAAAGGGTGATACAATCATCGGCCATGATGTTTGGATTGGGGCGGAGGCCATGATCATGCCGGGTGTTCATATTGGGAATGGGGCGGTGATTGCAGCGCGTGCCGTGGTAACGAAGAACGTTGGTGCCTATGAGATTTGGGGGGGGCAACCCAGCCCGCTTGATTAAGAAACGTTTCACAGAAGCTGAGATTGAGAAGTTGCAACAGATTCAGTGGTGGAATTGGGATGAGGCGACTTTACGCAAGAACGTTAAGTTGCTGCGATCGGCAAATGTAGAGGCGTTGTGGGATCATTACTTGCGCACGCGTGTCGATTAAATAGGAAAAATTCATGAGATCACGTTTTATAAAACTCTGCCTAATAATTTGGTCTACTGCTGCACTGGCTGCAGAGGCAAACGTAAAGCTTCAACCCTATAAAGAGATACGTAAACTGATCACAGAGATCGAAACGGAGATGCTCAAATACCAGGGTGTGGCGGTCGCAATTCTTATAGATGGTGAGGTTGTGTATCAAAAAACTCACGGATATAAGAAAGGGCAAGATGGGGCCATTACGCCAGACACCTTGTTTGTTTTAGGCTCTGCAACCAAGCCGATCGCTGCGCTGGCCACCCTTCGATTTGCGCATAAGCACGGGTTAGATTTAGACGCCGAGCGGACCGTGGCTAAACTGCCCAAGCCGGTGACGTTGCGCACGATTCTGAGCCATAGCACCGGCTATAATTTCTCTGGTAATGCAGAAATCGAGCAAGGTAAAAGCAGAGCCGATATTTTGGCGAAATTGCGTCAACGCAAGGATCGTCGTCACCCGCTGAGTTTCTTTCGCTACAGCAATGTGCTGTATAGCTTAGTGCAGGATGTGATAACCGCCTCGGGCAGCTCCTTCGCTTCGGTGTTTCATGCGCTTGCCCAGGATCTGGGGGCAGAGGGTGAGATTACCCTCGCCGCACCTAAAGACCTAACGCGTGTGGCTTATCCGCACACACCGATGCGTGAAGGTCGACCTAAGCTTCAACCTTTGCCGCAGTATTATCCTAAAGTGGTGCCGGCTGCGGGCGGTGCCTATGCGTCGTTAAATGGCATGGTTAAATTTGTGAAGTTGGCTTTAGGCTTATGTCCACAAGTGATGCCAACAGGCTTGGTCCAACAGTCGTATCAAGATGTTATCGCCACGAATGACACCGGGAAGTTCCGCATCTCATGGCCGGCGCCTGACGCAGAGATTGAGCATGCCTACGGGTTGGGTTGGCGTATTGCGCGGCTTAAGCAACTCCCTGATCAAGCGCTGATCTACCACGGAGGATATCTCAAAGGCATTACGCCTGTTATTGCCATTATTCCATCGTTAAACATGGGGATAGTGATTTTGGTGAATGATGAATCAAGATTTTCGCTAAACATGGCGGTACAATTTTGGCGGGCTGCTTTAGTAGACAGTGGCGCCGTAGCGGCGTGAGCTTAATTTTGCCATAATTAAAAATAGATTTGCAAATCATCAAAAAATCCCTTGAAAAAAAACGTGATCGTATATATTAATGGGGAAGGTAGTATGCCACGCTGTAGAATCTCCTAAAAAGCCAAGCGTATGTTGGGTTTTTGGATAGTGAGGCTGGACTAATGAAATTGATGCTCAACTGAGGAAATTGTAATGAACAAAAAGTTTTTAACGGTTGCGGCTCTTGTGCTAAGCCTAATCGTGGGGGTGGCGACAGCCATGGAGATACCGGCTTTGCCGAAGAGAGCAACCTCTGGGACAATCCCGATGTCACCGAGTTGGTCGGCAAAAGCGAAACCCGTGATTCCTGGCCTGATTGGCATGGCTTTGGTAGGAGATGGGTTGGATGGCTTTTTTAAGGGAGCCTTAGGCAACTATTTTGCGCGTTTTTTGAAAAAGCTTCCAAAGACAGAATGGGTGAGAAAAAAGATTGAAGGTCGCTCTGCAGAGTATCAAAAAGCGGCTAAGGCTAGTCCTAAGGCGCACTATGTCAAACAAACGTTAAAGCTTGCTGTCGGCGCGCTTGCGTGTTGGTATACTTATCATGTGTACACATCGGCCGTGCTGTCTCAACCCCAGCCGGCGTCTAATCCTGACGCACTGTCTAGTGTCGCAGTGAATGTGTCAACGCCGGCCCTAGAAGCTATAGGGGGCTCTAAGCCTCGGTCTCCGAAGCTGTGGCCTAGTTTGGGGCCGAACGTGCCGCAGGCTCAAGGGCAAAAAATTGTAAAGACTATAATACAATCTTTAGAAAATATAGAGAGGCCGTCGTTCGCTTCCAAGATACCTTTCGCGAATACTATACAAGACCGCCACTTAGATGACTGGCTAAAGCTGTATATGCACGAATGGCTAAAAGATAGTAATGTAGTGCAGCAGGTAGCCTGGATTAAGGATGACAGCGCTTGGACAGAGGTTGTTGGTGGGATGTTCTATCATACTATTACCACAAAGCCTGACTGCGGCAAGTTAGAAGTAATGTTTGCTCAAAAAGTAAAAGAGGATCTATCTTTAGAGAATATAACACTGGAGGAGTATATTATAACTTACACGCAAACCTTTATAAAAAATTATTTCGACCGTGAAAAATAGAATCTTTCACATGGTGCATAATTCATACCTAGTCGGCCTAAGAATCCACTCTAGTGGACGTCGGCTTCGTGCTCAGGTATCTTGACATTTGCCACAAGGTATATATAGTCAAGGTTATGTTTTGGAAAATGAAAGGTTGTGTGTTGTTGTTAAGATCTCTTCTCCAGCGATTAACTATGTTTTTTAGGCTAATAGGCTGTCTATTTTTAATCGCTGCAAACAGCATTGCAAGTGAATCGTTAAATACTGAAAGCCTTGCGTCAGTTATTCTAGACCATAAAGTGAAGGATTTTTCCAATCCATTCACTCGAGCATTTGCAGTGCTACAGCACGATTGGGTAGATTATCTGGCGCGCTCGTACGGCGACAAAGATGTAGATGACGCCAAAAAGGTAGGTATTGAAATATTTACGCAATTGCCATCAGAAGTCAAACTCATAATCGTGCGACATATAATGCCAGAACTTGCGGTTCACCCGAGTTGTGCCCATAGTGAGAATTTTGATAATTTATACAAAGCCGCCTCTGCTTTTGGCCGTCATCAGGCCCTTCATGAGTATTTTAAGTTTTTTGATAAAAACTATGCTCACAACAATCAGGCGAAAATAGAAAATTTTTTTTACCTTTTAGGGGATTTGAGATCGTCATCAAGTGCTGCTAAAATCCTGCAGAGTCAGCCTCAAAAATTTCAAGAACTCATCACTTTAGGTGTTAAAACTGATGGTGTTATGCAATTTTTTCAGGATAACGTTCTTAACTTAAATACCCCGGTTCTGATCCAACATAAAGAAGACTTTCTCTCGCCTAGTTTTGTGATGACCTTAGTTGCAGAATTGATGTTAAAAGCGGATAGCTCCTTCCGGCTTTTTAGCACCCTTAACTGTCTACAAAAATTAAGAGGTATAGCGCCCGCTCAAGGCACCTGGGGATCTTTTTTGGAAAAAAAACAAGATCCCCAGTATTGTACCATACGGTCTCAAAGATTTTTTGCTGAAGATGGGCGCGAGGTGAATCGTTCTATCACTATGTGCAGAATTATTATGCAGGGTTCCAATGCACTGCAGGATAGTCTGCATCAGAAGGGTTACATTCAGGCGGTGCCGCCCATTACGTCAGCCCTGGTTCAAAGCATATCAGGTCAATACCAACAACAGAGAAAAACATCTAAAGTGACGGCGTCAGAAGAGCGCTTCGCAGATACATTGGCTGATGGAGGCACTCATTTAGCTATTTATGAGGAAAAAATTAGTATCCTCCCCCCTTCAATTAAATTATTTACAAATTTAGTCAAGCTCGAGTTTACCCAGGCAGAGAATTATTTAAAACCCGTTGTTATACCGGACCTAGCTGGATTGCCGCTCTTAAAGGAGATTGTATTCGGCAATTTTCCAATAACACAACCTTTGATAGATTCGATTGCGTGCGCGCCAAACTTAGAAACATTGTAACCGTTCACGGGGGTGAATGAAAAAAAAGAGATGACATAAGTTAAGTGTTTGAATAGACTGTATAGGTAATACATTCAAAGGCTTGACATATATGCACGAAATTGACCTCCATAGAAAAGTT
>JBILKX010000003.1:0-52520 GCA_044376435.1 Alphaproteobacteria bacterium
TTTTTTCATGTGAGCTTCCTCTTTTTTTTCCGAACAAATAGGGTAGCTCACATTCTTTTTATTAACAATATCAATTAATTAGTTATCTCTTATCCAAAACTCGGGTTAATTAGGTATAAAATGGCCTCAGAGCGCCTTTCTCATGGGGGGCTATAAAATCTTTGCCGGCGTTTTATTACGCTAGGTGGCTCGACTCAGGAAAAAATACCTTGAAAAATATGCCAACAAATCTTATTTAAAAGATAGTAGTGGTCGGACATGGGGAAATAGTTTTTAAGACTTCTCCAAAGGCATTCCGGTATAAAGTGAGTTTTGTGCCTTTCTGAAAGGATTGAGCCTTGATGACGTTGTGTCTGGGTATGTTTACCATTTTAGAAGGAAAAATTCTTTATGCGTCACTTTCTTGCCGTAATATTGTGTTGTAGTGTATCCCTGAATCCGTTGGCGGGATTCGCATGGGCGGCTGATAGCCGTACGATGACTGTAGAGGTCGGCGCTTCTCAAACGACTCAGACGGTCACGAAAAAAGCTGAGGTTGTGTTAAATACCCAAGATGTTGCAAAGGCTCAAGCGAGCAAAGCGCGATGGACGTGGCCGGTCATTGGCGCTGTGACTGTAGCCTTGGCTGTGGTAAGCCTGATTGTGGCGCTTGTATCGCGGCGTTCGGATTCTTCCGTGGGAACAGGCTCTGATCTAAGTCCGCTTGGTGGAGGTGATCTGAACAGTGTGCCGACGGATATGCAAAATGATGAACCGTTGATGAATTCATCCGAAGAAACCCAGAAAATCTTGGCAGAGTTTATGCAACTTGCTGGCGAAAAAGAAAACTTTCTGCCGGATATTTTGGATTTTTTTGACAAGCTTAACTTAGTATGGAAGCATACAAAGGGTGCACAGGAGCGTTTGCGGAGGATGAACTTACTCCTAGATCACTATAGTGAAAACATGGATATAATAGATATAATTGAAAAATATGCACGACCGGATATCGCTGCAGGTTTAGACGCAAATGCCCTAACGGTGCCCATAGATACTCTGCAAGAGGT
This sequence comes from Alphaproteobacteria bacterium, assembly GCA_044376435.1. GTDB lineage: Bacteria > Pseudomonadota > Alphaproteobacteria > JBILKX01 > JBILKX01 > JBILKX01. The sequence goes on from JBILKX010000003.1 coordinate 1,047, forward strand.
GAGGGAAAAACTCAGTGATTTTAGCATAATAAATGGAAAAATGGTCAATATGCTTCTAGAAAAGGCACACCCCAGTGTTACCCTTTCTGGCATACCAGAGACCTTTAAAGAGAAATTGGTCATGGTTAAGGAGCGTGTATTGGCAGTTGAAGCGGGGAATGAGCGGGTAGAGAAAGAGACTGAGTCAACGACAGAGGAGTCAGAGGGAGAGTCAGGATCAAACTCAGGGTCGGAGATAGAGTCAGGGTCAGAGGTAGAGATAGAGGTCAGTGAAGAAGTAAAACATACAGCGGCAGAAGTATTAAGGTTCTTTGAAGTCTTGCCAACAACATGGTTACGCGCGGATCCCGAGTGGGTGACTGCAATAGATACTGTCAAAGCGGCTCTCTCTCCAGAGCGCTTGACCAGTTGTAGTGCGGCAACATTTCTAGCATTTGAAAACGTCGTATTAGGTCTCCGTGACCTCAATGTGAATATTATGCTTATTAATTCAAATCTCAAACCGCAGCTCGAAATAATTTACGATCACTTTCACACGCTTATAAAAAATCGGGGGATCAATATTCCCATTAACCAGGGTATAAAATCCTATTTATCCGTCCCCAAAAGTTTTGGAGCGACACAGCCGTCACCACAGACACCGGTAACAGCAACAAGATCTTCGACGATAGGGGGGGAGAGACTTCGACCTGACCCACTACCAAGTAAGCTGCCAGTTAAAACAACCATATCGGAACCATCTCCCACTCTTCCAGACACGGGGCTTGGGAGTCTTGCTAGGACGTTTTTTCAATACCACCAGAAGCAGGCGATTAAGCCCTCCATCTTTTCAAAAATGACCACTGAAGAATTTAATTCTCATCTAGAGACTGTTAATACGTATCTTCAAAAGATCTCCTCAAACGTGGGGCAGGCAGCTGACCATGTAAAAAACAACGGGGGCTCTGAAAAGTTAATCAAGGCTCTAGCCCATCTTAGAGACAATGTTCTTCAAGGCGGGATTTCTTATCACATATTCGACAAGCTTTATAATCACCTAGAAGCAGACCGTCAGCAAATGCCTCACATGGACTAATTAATCGAGCCTGAAGAATCCACCATGTGTGACAGATACCCACGGAGTGGACTCTTTAGGGTGGGTTAAGTGACTTAATATACACGCCCAAGAGCCTTTAACAGGTTCTAAGACAGGCAATCGCAAGAATGGTAAAACGAGTAAAACTGTTAGCTCAAGCCTCTGAAGCTTTGAGCTTGCCCCCCGATCGCAATATCTCAATATTATAAACAATTTTAAATTGTGATTAAATAATTTTTTTACGTATTTAAATAAAAGTTGCAAATCTAAAGACGTGAATGATAAATTGACAAAATGTTTACGTCCCTTAAAAAATCTTTGGCTGCCGTCATGGTGGCAGTAGTTTTAGCAGCCCAAATTTTTGTCCCACAGTATTCTTATGCTGGTGTGTACGATGTTGTTAAACCGCTGGGGAAGTTTTTTGCAAAGGTGATTAGTGGTATTGGGTCTGGTCTTGGTGAACAAGCTGACGAGGACTTAAAGGCTGGTCAAGACACAAAACTTTTTCATGTCTTCAAAACAATGATTAGTAGCGCATTGCAAGAGATTGCCACAGAAGATTTAGTCCCGGCGTTGACAGCGGCTTTGCGAGATGTCATGTCGCAGTTTGTGTCAAATTTGAATGGTATTGTCACGTCTTTGGGGAGGTTGGGTGCAGCTTGGGGCTCGGGGTTAGCGTCAACGCTCACGCTTTACCTGCTTTATAATGCGGGGCGATCAGCAATATTTGTGGCAACAGATGTTGTGCGCGCACGGTGGTTCACTTCTGAACTTGCCATAGAAAAATCTCCCAGCCGGTTTACTCGATTTGCTAATATCCTATTTGTTCGGCCTGTGAAAAAAGTAGCTTCTGCCACCGGAATTACCTATCTGTTAGATAAATTATATGTATTTAGCTTATTGGAACGCATTGGGCTTTACCGCCCTAAAGCAAAGCAAAATACTCTAGATGATCTCATTTTAACAAGCCATGTGCGTGAAGTCGTAGAGTCGTATTGTGGAATGCTTAAGCGCGCTGCAGAAACGCGAACTCCTTTACAAAATATTGCTTTAAGTGGCCCTCCTGGTACTGGTAAGACGCAAATTATGCGGGCAGTTGTGCATAAACTTGGGGATGAAGAGGCATTAAGTTGGTCGAGTGCGGCTCTCGCTTTTACAATGTCCTTGGCGACTTTGAAGGCTGTTGAGTTAGCCATGAACATCATTGGTCAAAGGGTCGGTGTTAATATATTTTCACCACTCGTGAGCCTATGTAGCGCTATAGGGTTAAGTAATAACAGCATTGAAATGGCTATAGGGTCACAAGGATTTTGGGGGACAATGGCGCGAAATATAACGGCAATTTCTGCCAAGTTTGGGTATGGTGGTTATCCACTGCAGTTTCTAGGCTCGGTTGTCGTGCCGGGTGCTATAAGTTTATTTATGGCAGGGCGTGCGTTGTTTCCTGAGCCTTGGAAATTTATTCTATTTTCAGGCGGGGATGTATTCAAATACCAAAGCGGTCAAGCCATCGATCAGCTGGCTAAGGCTCTAGATGTGGCAGAACAGCAAGGCAAAACTATCGTGGTCATTGATGAAGCTGATCCCTTAGTGACCGATCGCGAGGATAGTAAAGAATCTTCAACTGTACAAAGACAGGCTTTAGCTGTTTTGCTTGCTCGTGCTGGTAATCGCTCCCCAAAATCAGCCCTAGCGCTGCTCACCAATCGTCTTAAAGTGATAGATCCCGCCATTGGCAGACGTATTGACCTGATGGTAAATGTGGGCCTCCCGGGTCAAATACAACGCGAGCAGTTATTGATCAAATATTTCAAACAATATTGCCTTGGTCAACCGGGTCTGATTATTGAGAACGATTTTGTGACAACAAGGTATGTCCGGCGGTTAGCGGAAAAAATGAAAGGGCTCTCTGGCGCTGAAATTGAAACAATCTGTTTAGTTGCGGCAAGTCGTGGGTTGAACCGTCCTGATCAAACATTAACGGCGCCGCTTTTAGAATCAGTTGTGCAAGAAACACTTGTCAAGAACGCTAAGATTGTGAGCAAGTGGAAGTACGATGATGAACAGCAAGACGAGGTGGTAAATGCTGGCCCCAGTGGTGCGCCAGGTGCGGCGCCCAGCGTTCCAAATGCGGTGCCGAGTGTCTCAGTCCCCGTGACGACCGCACCTGAACTCAAAAATTCTTCTGGTCAACTACCTATGATTTCGGAAGGGGTGGCGGCTGATGTTCAGGCTATCCCTCAAAAACCAGCTGTAGAAACCCTGACCCCAGAGGTTGAAGCGCCGGAGATTCAAGTGCCACAAGTGAAAGTCGGCGTGACTGAAGTGCGTCGTGTTATCGTCAGTCCAGAGGATTTGCAGATTGACACAGCTGAATTAGCGGCTGCGGCGTAATCGAACAGTGAGCAGATTTATTAGGCAGAGTTCTGGGCTGAACATTAAATTAATGCTTCAAACCTGATTTTACAAGGGTGTTGCATGTTGAACTAGATACTCAATCCGAATGAAAAAGCGCCTTTTTTCCGGGAGGATTTAAAAAAATAGTTTTCATTTGGTATATTCTCGATTACGATTGGGGCAAGATTAACACATTATAAGCGGAGGTAAATTCTATGATTGGAGCTTTTCATAACTTATTAAGCAATTCAATAACACGGGCGCACTGGGTGCAGGTAATTGTCGGCATTGCTGTTTTGTATGCTTCAGCTCAGGTCTGTATTCCATTGATGACGGTGCCTGTGACTTTGCAACCAACGGCGATCATGTTGCTAGGCTTGTGTTTTTCGAGAGCTGTTGCAATACAAACGGTGATGAGTTACTTGATTATCGGGGCTTTAGGCGCACCGGTCTTCGCCATGGGAATGGGGGGATTGCCGGTCTTGATTGGGCCACGTGGCGGGTACTTGTTAGGATTTTTACTCGCAGTTATTGTGATGACAAGTGTGCGTTCATGGGTATTAGATAACCTCCGCTGGGGCGGCGAATTTGCTCTAACACTTTTAGGAACGGCCTGTATTTATGCATGCGGCTTGGCATGGTTAAGTGTGTATTTAGGCAGTGTGACCTCTGCTGTACAGGTCGGGTTTTTACCTTTTATTATCCCAGGCGTTATTAAGAATGGGTTGCTGGTGGCGATTGTGCGTTACGTGCGCCGTTAGAACAGACCACCGATAAGAAATAGTATTAAGCGCAATGTGAAAAAGTCTATTGACGCGCTGTTTAAGTCACATCAGAGCGTCTTTTTAACAGGGGACTACAAATTTTTAGGCGGTTAATCAGTCATGACAAATTCCGATTCTCATCCGAACTCACTGTCCCGCGCGGCATTACGCCAAGCACACTACCAGGATGAGTCCACGCTTATTCAGCAAGCTTTGGCGCAGTTAAGCTGGACAGCTGAAGATCATCAGGCGGTGCAAAAAGATGCTGAAGCTTTGGTGCATAAAGTGCGGGCGCAGAAAACGCCGGTGTTTGCTTTTGATGAATTGCTGCGGACCTACGATCTGTCGACCGAAGAGGGTGTGGCTCTCATGTGTTTGGCGGAAGCATTTTTACGCATTCCAGATGGGATGACGGCTGAGGCCCTGATTGAGGATAAATTCTGTAGCATTGACTGGAAAGCCCTCATTAATCGATCCTCTTCCTGGTGGGTGAAAGCATCTGCTTGGGCAGGACGATTAGGGCAGGGGATATTAAACGCGCCGATTGCGTCCGATAATCACTTTATGCAGTTGGTCGGTAAGATGGTGGCGCGTGTTGGTCAACCAGTGATCCGCGAGGCCGTTGCCGTAGCAATGCGTCTTTTGGGGAATCATTTTGTGATGGCGCCAACGATGGCGGAAGCATTAGCTAAGGCTGCGGTGCTTGAGCCTAAAGGCTACCGTCACTCTTACGATATGCTCGGCGAGGGCGCACGCACATTAGCCGATGCGGACCGTTATTTAGCTGCCTATCTGCAAGCAATCGATTTAGTGGCAAATGGGGTCACAGGTGACTATGAACAACGTCCGACCATTTCGGTAAAATTATCAGCGATTCATCCCCGCTACACACATACCCAAAAGCAGCGAGTGATAGACGAGGTCTACCCGCGTGTTTTACAGCTCGCTAAGGCCGCCTTTGCAGCTGGAATTGGTTTAACAATTGATGCGGAAGAAACTGACCGATTAGATATCTCGCTCGATATTGTCGAAGCGTTATTGCAAGCCCCCGATCTTGAGGGGTGGCTAGGCTTAGGTCTGGCCGTGCAATCCTATCAGCGCCGTGCCCTGGCGGTCATTGATTGGGTGATTGCGGCAGGGCAACAATACCAGCGCCGCCTTAATGTACGTCTCGTGAAGGGGGCGTACTGGGATAGTGAAATCAAACGCGCCCAAGAGCTGGGTACGCCCACCTATCCAGTGTTCACCCGCAAGACAACGACTGATCTTATCTATCTGGCCTGTGCAAAACGTTTATTACAGGCGCAGAGCTGGATATATCCGCAGTTTGCCACACATAATGCCTTTACCGTCGCGGCAATTCTTCATATGGCCCGTGAAGCGAGTGGTGAATATCCGGCTTTCGAGTTTCAGCGTTTGTTTGGTATGGGCGAGGCTTTATATACGGAGATCGTTGAGAAAAGTACCCATAAGATCCCATGCCGCATTTATGCACCGATTGGCGGTCATCGTGATTTGCTCGCCTATCTTGTGCGGCGATTGCTCGAAAATGGCGCCAATTCATCATTTGTGCATAAACTGAGTGACCCTCACACCCCTGTGCAGACACTGCTGGAAGATCCCATTATAAAGACCCAACACCTTAAGGAGGCTGCCCACCCCCGCATTCCTCAGCCACCTCAGCTTTATGGGGCCGAGCGCTGTAATTCGCGTGGTATCGACTTAGCTGATGAAGACCAGCTTGCGCATTTAATGTCACAAGTGCAGGCAGTGCCGCTGATGCACGCCCAGCCAATTATCAAGGGCGAGCGTATCACCGGTGAAGAAGTTACCATCTATAATCCCGCTGATAGTCACTCTAGAGTGGGAACCGTGGTGAATGCGACAGCGGCGCACGCAGCAGCGGCGATTGACGCAGCGGCACGTGCTGGAACTGACTGGGCGCCACCGGCAGAGCGGGCGCAGATTTTACGTCGGGCGGCTGACTTGATGGAACAGCGTTGGTCCGTGCTGATTGCACTATGTATACGTGAGGGAGGAAAAACCCTTATGGATGCCGTCAATGAGGTGCGGGAAGCTGTAGATTTTTGCCGTTACTATGCCGCACAAGTGGAGCAAGACTTTGTTAACCCACAGGTGTTGCCTGGAATTACAGGGGAGCAAAACCATCTGCTGTGGCGGGGCCGTGGTATCTTTGTCTGTATTAGTCCGTGGAATTTTCCATTAGCGATTTTTTTAGGGCAAGTCGTAGCAGCTTTAGCAGCCGGCAACCCAGTGGTGGCCAAACCTGCGGAGGCAACCCCCCTGATTGCGGCGGCGGCTGTTGATATTTTGTACGAAGCCGGTATTCCCGTTGAGGTGCTCCATTTTTTACCGGGACGGAGCCGCGACATGGCGGCAGCCTTACTGACCGAGCCTCGTGTTATGGGCGTCGCCTTTACGGGCTCAACGGCGACGGCACAATTCATTAATCGCACGTTAGCGGCGCGCGATGCACCGATCGCGTCCTTCATTGCTGAAACAGGCGGTTTGAATGCGATGGTGGTGGATTCCTCGAGTCTGCCAGAGCAAGTTGTGGACGATATCGTGAAGTCGGCTTTCTTAACAGCCGGACAGCGGTGCTCAGCCCTTAGATTGTTGTTTTTGCAGAATGATATTGCTGAAAAAATCATCGAGATGCTCATAGGGGCGACTCAAGAGCTCACACTAGGTAATCCTATGAATCTTGACACGGATATTGGCCCAGTTATTAGCGCCCAAGCAAGCCAGGATCTTGAATCACACTGTGAGATCATGGGTAAAGTAGCTTCCCTCGTATACCAAGGCCAGAACCCTCATGCGCAAGGATGGTTCATAGCGCCAAGAATCTATGAGTTACCAGAGGCGGCCGTACTCAAAAATGAAGCTTTTGGTCCAATTCTTCATGTGGTGCGCTATCGCGCCTCTGAGCTTAATCAAGTTATTGCAGCCATTAACGCGAGTGGCTATGGACTCACGCTGGGTATTCATAGCCGCATCGGAAGTGTTGGTGAACACATCGCCTCACACGCACGTGTGGGGAATGTGTATATTAACCGTAACATGGTTGGCGCCGTTGTTGGCACGCAACCTTTCGGGGGGCAAGGCCTGTCGGGAACGGGTTTTAAAGCTGGCGGGCCAAATTATCTCAAGCGGTTTGCTACTGAACAGGTTATCACACGCAATCTCACCGCGTCTGGCGGTAATATCACTTTGCTTGGTTTAGCGGATGCTGACTGATTCGTCCGCTCTTTTCACTATTAGTTAAGATTTCTTTGTTATATTTCCTTATAAGGCAAATAAGATGAGTGAACTACGTCCCGCTGAGGATGGTAGTGCGCTTTAAGATAAATGTTGAAAATCAAAAGTTTTATAGCTTCTGTTTAGCATTTACTATTTTAAAATTTTTAAAGGAATAGAGTTCATGACATTGAATCTTCGATTGAAAGGCAAACTGATCACACTGCTGCAAGTTGTTGCTTTACTCCCGTCTTTGTTGATTTTAGGTATTTTCGAGTGGCAGAAAATGCATCTTAAAGAAGAAGAAAATCAGCAACTGCTTGATTATGCCGGTCAAGTAATGAAGTATATCGATAAAGTCATTTACAGCTCGATTTTATTTGTTTCGCAAAAAGCTTTAAATCTTAAGGGTAAGACACCGACCGATTGGGAACAACAAAAAGACGTCATTATACGCGACCTCAACGGTATTCTCGAATCCAACAACTTTTATCAGTATGCGCTGATTGTTAATGACGAAGGTAAAGTGCTATATGCAGCAAATGAATCCGCTGATGCCAAACCAATTAATGCTGCACCGGTCTATAACACAAACTTTAAGGATAGTATGTGGTTTCAAGCCATCAAAAATGGGAAGACGTTGAAAAGCGAAAATCAGCACTATCCTGAAGTCGCTGTCGTAGGATTTGAAGATTCGCCGGTTTTAGAGGAAGCGTTGGGAGTAGAGCATGTGAATCCACTGCCTGTGGCGGCTAAAATTTTGGATAGTCATGGGCGCTTTGTTGGCGCGCTTGTCTTATTTATTGACTATCGCTACTTCCGTGAACATCACAATGATCTGCTGGAAACACTCAAGTCACGTACTATGCCGGGCGGTGATCTATTCCTGATGGATCACGAGGGCACGATGCAGCTGAATAGTAATCTTGCTAAGATTGAATCGAAAATAGAGCATGATAGTCAAGAAGGGAGCCGCAATTTAGTCAAGGACGGCTACAAGCCTGCCCTTGCTGCAGCAGAGGGGAAAAAAGGAACAGAATCGGCTAAACTTAGTAATGGTCAGGTAATTACTGTGGCACACTATCCTAGTCAGGGATACCAAACGTTTAAGGGGCTGGGCTGGTCAACTTTAGTACAGATCCCCGCCAAAGAGCTGTATGCTGATCTCGATAGGCTCGAGCTCAATATTTTGATTAGTATCTTAATTTGCGCCATAGGTATTGCGATTATTGGGCAAATATTTGCGAGCCGTAGTGCGCGCACCGTTCAGGAATTAACAGATGTGATTGAGAATTTGGCACATAATCAGAGTGACATGGAGATTCCATCTCAAGATAGGACGGATGAGTTTGGCGATATCGCGCGTGCGGCGGTTGTGTTTAAAGGCAATATCGTGCGCATTCAGCAGCTAGACGATGAAAAACGCAAAGAGACGGAGCGCTTTAAAGGGATGCTGGGCGAAATTATTCAAAATGCACAAACAGCTTTTGAATCCGTACAAACGATGGCGCGTAATGCCACAGAAATGAAAGAGCTTGGCACTAATATTCAGGGTGTGACACGTGTATCTAGCAGCAATGTCGAAGGCGTCGCCGCGGCTACAGAAGAGTTGTCAATGTCGATCCAGGAGATTAGTAGCCAGGTGTCCCAGGCCGCACAAGTGAGCCAGGTGGCGGTTAAAAAAGCTGAAAGTACGAATCAGACGGTACAACAACTTGCCCAGTCGGCAGGGAAGATTGGTGACGTCATTAACCTGATCTCCGATATTGCCGAGCAAACGAACCTCCTGGCGTTGAACGCAACAATTGAAGCCGCGCGGGCTGGCGAAGCTGGTAAAGGCTTCGCAGTGGTTGCAGCTGAGGTCAAAAATCTGGCGAACCAAACAACCAAGGCGACAGAGGACATTACAACGCAAATCAATGGCATTCAAGGCACAACCGATCAGGCGGTAAGCGCTATTGAAGAAATTAGCAAAACCATTCGCGATATTGATGGCATCTCGTCTTCGATTGCCGCTGCCGTTGAGGAACAAGGGTCTGCTACAGGTGAAATAAGCCGCAATACGCAACAAGCGGCGCAAAGTACCCGTGAAGTCGATGCGCAAATGGTGACGCTCAACACAGAAACAACGCAAATTGATCAATTAGCCAGCGATGTGCAAGCAAAGATTCAATTAATGATCAATCAGACACAAGAAATCCGCGATAAACTTTAACAAGCTAAGAAACTTTAGGGGAGTCAATTATGAAATTTGTCAATAGCCTGCGCATTAAGCACAAGCTAACATCTTTGTTGATTACCTTTGGGGTTATGCCGTCCTTATTGATTATGGGGGTATTTGAAGTTCAGAAAAATCATTTAGCGTTAAATTCTGATGAGAATGTGTTGCAAATTTCGAAAGATGTCCTGGAGCGGATTGATGCAACTTTAGCTAATGCGTATCAATACTTAAGCCAATTTAGCTCTAATCATACTTTGCATGAAGAAGCAAATTGGACAAAAAACAATTCAGAGCTGACAGATCTTCTTAATACCATCGTTAGCTCAAGTCTTTTTTACCAATATGCTCTTGTTGTCGATGCGGATGGAAAGATGCTCAGCGGTTGCACAAAAGGGCCGAATGGCGAGGCTTATGACCCAACGGCAGCATTTGCTGAAGATTTCAAAAAATATCAGTGGTTCAAACTCTCTCAAGAAAAAGAGTTCATCAAAGATAGCCAAGGCAAATCAACAAATATGGTGATTAAACACTTTGAAGATTCCGAATTTTTGGAAGCGATTTTAAAAAAACCCCATGTATATTCAATTCCGTTTACATTGCAAATAACGAACAAAGAACACAAGGTTTTAGGATATTTAGTTGTGTATCTTGATGGTGAGTATTTGCGGTCCATTTTTCAAGACGTTTTAAAAAGACTCTCAGAGCAAGGGTTAGGGCGCACTGAGCTCGATATCATTGATACAAAAGGCCTTGTGCTATTAGCTGGGACGGCAAATTCTGCAGAGGAAGCAGAACGCAGAAAAACAGAGGGCGTTTTAAATATGGTAGAAAGCGGCTCAAAAGTAGCCGAAATCGCTACTAGCGGTAAGGAAGGGATTCTACATTTCCCCCACTATCGGACGCAGGAGCCAACAATCGTCGGATATGCCCATAGCCACGGGTATAAAAGTTTTCCAGGGTTAGGTTGGTCAGTATTGGTACGCGCGTATGCGGATGAAGTCTACGCTGATTTGAATGCGATTGAAAAAAACATGATTATTGCGATCCTGGTATGTTTAATAATCACAACGATGATAGGTTTATTTCTTTCTACGGCCCTTTCGGGGACGATCCGCCGTTTAGGAAAAGCAGTTCAAGACTTGTCGTCAGGAAATGTTGAGATAGAAATTCCGATGCAAGATCGCGGCGATGAGCTGGGTGAAATTGCCCGGTCTGTCGTCGTTTTTAAGGAAAATGCTGTAAAAGTTAAAGCCCATGAAGTCGAAAAACAGCGAGAAGTACAACGTTTCCGCGATATGTTAAAAGAGATTATAGATAATGCGCAAAAAGTGTTTGAGTCAGTCCAGGCCATGGCGAGTAATTCTCGCCAGATGCGCGATCTTGGGAATAAAGTACAGGATGTGACGCGCACATCAAGTAATAACGTTGAGAGTGTTGCCGCGGCAACAGAAGAGCTGTCGATGTCAATTCAAGAGATTAGTAGTCAAGTTTCTCAAGCGGCGCAAGTCAGTCAGATTGCAGTTAAAAAAGCTGAAAACACGAATAACACTGTACAACAACTGGCACAGGCTGCGGGCAAGATTGGTGATGTGATTAGCCTGATTTCTGACATTGCGGAGCAAACCAACTTATTAGCATTAAACGCCACCATTGAAGCAGCCCGTGCTGGGGAAGCAGGCAAAGGCTTTGCTGTTGTTGCTGCGGAGGTCAAGAATTTAGCAAACCAAACGACGAAAGCTACTGAGGATATCACAGTACAAATTAGTGCGATTCAAAGCTCAACGGATCAATCAGTCTTAGCTATTGAAGAAATTAGCAAAACCATTCGCGATATGGATGGAATTGCGTCATCGATTGCAGCAGCGGTCGAAGAGCAAGGGTCAGCAACTGGTGAGATTAGTAGCAATACCCAGCAAGCTGCCCAGAGTACGCGCGAGGTTGATGGTCAGATGCAAGTCCTCACGACTGAAGTAGAGCAGATCAATGGGCTTTCATCTGAAGTGCAATCGAAAGTACAAGAAATGATTCAACAGGTACAGGAAATCCGTGAGCGTCTCTAGGAAATGTATACCATTATAAAAACTCTCTTCGTAATGCTCCTGACTTTTGAGGCATATGCCGGGACAGGCGGGGGGCAAAAACCAAGCTCCCCGCCTCAGCAGCCGTCGCCTCAGGTGCCGCCTGCATCACCATCGGAAACTCTACCACAACCTTCTCCTACACCGGCGGCTGTACCACCTGCCCCCGCTAATGGGACGACTCAACCCAGTCCGAATAATGCGTTGCAAAACCCGCTAGCGTGGGGCGGCGCTGTGGCCTTGGGCGGCCTTGGGATCGGTTCCGTGGTTGTTGGGCTTGGCATCAATAAGTTCATGGATCAAAGACTTGCACCAGCTTTGGTGCAAGTGGGTGAAAGCGTCGGTGATAAGGTTGTCAATAAGGTTGATGAACGAGTCCTCCAAGGTGTCGGAAATATGCTCAAAAACTCAGGGGCCAGTTACGCTCATAATGCTAAGTTCATCGTTGATGCGGCAGGCCAACCCCTACAGTTTGTCATACAAGAAAATGGTGAGTGTAGGCAGTTACCCGCTGATCAGGCTGTTGATCCTCAGCATATATACCGAGTGAAACAAGTAGGTAATGACTTGCGCGTTGTCAATAGCGCAGAGAATGTGGTCGATAACCTGTCGCCCGCTACCATGGATAAAGTCTACACTTATGTCCACCAGAACGCACAGATTTCAAAGAATGCTGTACGAGTGTTGAGTGAAACAATAGCTGAAAAAGTCGTCACAGTTGCCGATCAAAGGCTCGGTCAACCCCTTGAGAAGATCATCACTAGTTCAGGCGTTGGTTATCATCATAATGCGACATATATTTTGAATAATCGTGGTGAAACTTTAGAATTTTCTGTAGGGGATGATGGCAGAATCATTGGCCCTGCTGAGGGGCGTCCTGTATACCGAGTCAAGCAGCAGGGTGGGGAGTTGGTGGCCGTAGATTTAAACGGACAGGAGGCAGCAATACATGCTGAGGCGTTGAGAGCGCTCCCGAATTATGTGCATCAGCATGCGGTGCGCTCGGAGACGGCGCTGCAGGTGATTACGAAACAAGCAGCAGCACCCCTCGTGGATATTGCCAAGAGGGATATCGTGGTGCCACTGATGACAAGCCTGAACGATAATAATATTAAATTTCTGCACATTGGCAATCGCATGCTCGATCAAACAGGGAAGGTTCTAGAGTTTACAGAGCAAGAGGGCGCGGTTGTGCCGGTGCAAGAGAATCTGGATCCTAACACGAGCAGATATCAGGTTCAGCAGGTCGACAATGGTCAAATCAAAGTATTTGACCATACAGGTCAGGACTGTACCAACCAATTTCAAGGCGAAAGGCTCAAGCGTGTACAAAACTATATGAGCAATCATGGGTTAAAGCCTGAGAGTGCAGTGCAGATTATTACCAAGACACTGACTGGCGAGGTTAGAAGCACTGTAGAGCAGATTGTGCAAAAAGATATTAAACCTTTAATAGAGCCATTTATAAAATCTCTCACCTCAAAAATCCCGGCGTATCGAACGAGTCTACTCGGAAATAAAAACTTACTGGTGGATAAGGAGAACAACCCTCTTAAAATCCCTATGGAAGGCCCAACGTTACAGCTGCGACGGAAACAAGTGGAGGGAGTAGAGGAGTTTGAGTTTGTGAAAAGTGGGGAGGTCATACAACCTACGGGACATCTTACTGAGACGTTGGCAAGGCTTAAAAAACTGCCAAAAGATTCTCTCACGTGGTCTGAAAACATATTGTCAGAAGGGGGGAAGCCGCGCACTTTTTTTGAGGATGCTTCTGGGCGTGGGGAGAATTTTTACCATGTGCGGGTGAACGATAATGAAATTCAATTCCTTGATCATAATAAGCAGCCCGTTGTGCTGCAGGACAATTTCAAACCACAGGCGGAAAGGTTTCTCAGGGATCATGCGCCCCTCGCAGATAATGCATTTGGTCCGATTGTTGATCGTGTGATGGAGAAGATTCAGGTAGAAAAAATTACCCAGGAACTTGTCCCTAAAGTGAAGGAAATATTGGACAAGGGACAGGCGCAGATTGCACCGACGCTGGCGAGTTTACAGACCATCATTAAAGATAAAATTGAGCCTTTAATACAAAATCATGTGGACCCTTTGATTAAGGATCTCGCAAAATTTGCCGTGGGTCCGACCTCAGTGCTGGCTCAAACCCAAGCGGCGGTGAATCATATTTCCGGATTGTTAGGGTTAGATATGGTGACGGTCTCGATAGATGCGGATCTTCAGAAAATTACCAATAATATAAAAACTTCCAATACATCTTTAGAGCTGCAGCTCATGGTCGAGCATGAGATGCAGAAGTTCGATAAGACAGCTGCCGAGCTTGCGAGCGGCAATGAAAACGCTGTTGCGAAATTTGAAGCATTTAGGAAAACAGGTGTTGATAGTCAAGGCTACAAGTCTCTCGATATAAGTGGAAAAACAAACTTTAGAAAAGAGTTTGCAAAATATGAGAACTACCGCGGTCAGTTAATGCATCAGCTCAAGGCAGCGTTAGAAAGTCATGCGCTCAAGAATACCGTATACCATAAAGACCTCATGTTAAAACTACAGAAAGGTGTTGAGGCAGCTAATGAGATGCATAGTATTACCCATCCGTCTGGTGGGTATGTGGTGTCTGCAAACTCCTTTAAGCAAGCGGCCATTCCTGAAGAAAAGCCACTACTGGAGTATACAAAAAAGTTTGCAATAGAATCAACGACCCAAAGTAGCGGATGGTTTGGCTCCATGTGGGCGTCTACTCCCTCTTCTACAAAAACAGATAAAGAATCAGAGGGTCCCAACATAATCCAAATGCTCAACAAGCATGGCCTCGCAGAGGTGGTGCGGCCAGTTTTCAATCAGACTGTCAGCGAAGATCTAAAGGATCTGCAGAAGAATTCGGAAGTTAAGCCGGCGCTCTTTAATCGAGTATTCGATCATCTCATGACCCAGCACCTGGAAGGCAAATTGTCGACACCTCCTCTGGATAAAGACAATCCCCATGAGGCTTTGGTACATCTTGCGGATAAAGACAAGTTAGGCCACTACCAAGCGGCTGCACAGTATAAAGCTTCGATCCATCAGCTTATTAAACTTGCTGAGCAACATCAGTCGTCTCTCCCCCCAACCTCTGAAAAGCCCGAGATCACAGGCGGAAAACAAGAAGTGTCGACGATGGAGGAGAAAGTGGCGGCGCCCGCCAAAGCCGAAAGCCATTTTACGCCAGACGCTTTACGTAAGCGCTTTGCAGATGTGCCGTGGCATGATCCCAAAAAAACAGCGGCTCATCTAGACAAGCATCTGCAGGAATTACAAAAATTACCAGAATATCACACCATGAACCAAACAGGGCTGACTAAGACACCTCACCCGATTGTCGAACATATCACCCAGATGCATGAGATGATCAAGAATACCTCTCCCCGATCCTGAAGGGGTCTCGCACCCTAATTACCCGCCTTGGCTTTGAGCATTTTTTCAAGCCAATGAATATCGTACTCACCCTTGATGACATCGGGGTGAGCGGCAAGATCACGATGCAGCGGCAGAATGGTCTCAATCCCATGAATGACGTACTCTTGCAGGGCGCGGCGTGTCCGCGCCAGGCACTGGGAGCGATCATTGCCATGCACAATAAGCTTTGCCACCAAGCTGTCGTAATAGGGCGGAATCGTATAGCCCGTATACACCGGACTATCGACGCGGACACCAATTCCCCCGGGCGCATGATAGCTGAGGATCTTACCAGGGGAGGGGATAAACGTTTCTGCATGCTCAGCATTGACGCGACATTCAATGGCATGGCCGCGGAACACAATATCTTCCTGTCGAAACGCAAGGGGTAAGCCGGCAGCGACTTTGATTTGTTCTTGCACCAAGTCGATCCCGGTGATCATTTCCGTAATCGGATGCTCGACCTGGAGGCGCGTATTCATTTCAATAAAATAAAACTCGCCATTCTCATAGAGAAACTCAATCGTGCCAACACCCCGGTAGCGCATTTTGCGCATCGCGGCGGCCACAGTATTGCCGAGCTCGGCGCGTTGATCGGGGCTCAGCGCCGGTGAAGGGGCTTCTTCCCATACTTTTTGGTGGCGGCGCTGAATTGAGCAATCGCGTTCACCAAGATGGATGGCATTGCCATGGGCATCAGCCAGCACCTGAACCTCGATATGTCGGGGAAGCCGCAAGTATTTTTCCATGTAAACGGCATCATTGCCGAAATTGGCTGCGGCCTCAGCGCGGGCCAGACGCAAAGCTTGGGGGAGCTCTTCAGGACTTTGGGCCACCTTCATGCCTTTGCCACCGCCACCGCTGGCAGCTTTAATGAGCACGGGATAGCCAATCTCTGCGGCCAGGGCTAACGCTTCTGCTTCATGGGTAATAGCCCCTTCCGACCCTGGGACCACGGGGAGCCCAAGCTCCTTCGCGGTTTCCTTGGCGCGAATTTTATCGCCCATCACCGAAATATGCTCAGGGGTTGGGCCAATAAACGTAAAGCCATGCTCTTCAACAATGCTGGCAAAATTCGCATTCTCCGACAAAAAACCAACACCGGGGTGGATGGCGTCAACCCCCGAAATGGTGGCGGCTGATAGAATCGCCGGGATGTTTAAATAGCTCTCACGCGAGGGCGCTTCACCAATGCAGACACTTTCGTCAGCCAAGCGCACGTGCATCGCTTCCGCATCGGCTGTCGAATGAATAGCCACGGTTTTGATGCCAAGGTCACGGCAGGCACGCTGGATGCGTAAGGCGACTTCGCCGCGATTGGCAATGAGAATCTTTTCAAACATGTGCGTCATCCTTACTCAATAATCATCAAAACTTCACCAAATTCTACCGGTGAGGCATCTTTGACGAGGACTTGGCTGATTTTACCAGAGCGCGATGCCCGGATCGGGTTCATCACCTTCATAGATTCGATGATCAGTAACGTATCGCCCTGATTGACTATGTCGCCTGCCTTGACAAACGCCGCTGCCCCTGGTTCAGGTGCAAGATAGGCGGTGCCAACCATAGGCGATTCAACCGCGCCAGGATGTTTGACACTCTTATCGGTTAATGGCGCCGCACTGGGGTTATTATAATCAACGGCATGATGATGCATTGCCATCATGGGGGGGGCGATCACTTGAGGACTTTGGCGTGCCACACGAATCCGGTGGTTATCGACGGCATATTCAATCTCGTTGAGTTCGGTCTCAATAAGAACTTGGGCAAGGGCTTTGATGGCATCTTGATCAATGGTGAATTTAGACATATTGGTAATCCTCTTTTCTAGTAACTATCTTCATATGCATGATTTTGGGTTGGGGGGTTATCCTTCCAGCTCCTTAATATTTAAAACGGGTCTCACTAAATCACGTGCAGCTTTCAATAAGGCCAAACGATTAAGGCGTAAGGCGTGATCGGGACTGTTCACAATAACCGTTTCAAAGAACTCGGTAATCGCTGGGTGTAAAGCCACAAGCGTACGTAACCAGTTATGATAATCCTCAGACGTGAGCAGAGGCGTTTCTGGCCATACGATCGCACGCATACATTGCCAGAGATTTTTCTCAGCCGGCTCCGTAAGCGCGTCAGGATCAAGCGCATGGACGATGTCTTCTTGAGACGCACTGCTTAAAATATTTTCAACACGTCGCCACGCATGCACCATGGTTTGCCCCATAGCCGTGGGTAAGAATTCCCCCAGAGCTAAAGCACGGGTTTGTAAAATCCATGGGTCAAGACGTGTGTGGGCCTTTAAAATAGCTTCTACAATATCAAAGCGCACATTCAAAGCCCGCAGCGCCACCCGTAAACGTTCCCGGAAGAATTCCATAATCTGCGGCAAAATCTCTGGAGCGGGCGCAGCATATCCTGCTAAAGCCAATTCACAAAGCGCCTCAAGGTCAGTGGAGTGTTGGTTATCGATTAAGAGACGAATAATAGTTAACGCCGCCCGCCTCAGGGCAAAGGGATCTTTTGATCCGGAAGGGACCTCCTGAATACTAAAAAAACCGGCCAAGGTATCGAGGCGGTCGGCCAGGGCGACAATAAGCGCAACCGCCCTAAGCTGTGGCGCAGGAGCGTATTGATTGCGAATGGCATCGCACACCTCAGGGGCCTCGCCGCTGTGCGCCGCATATATACTGCCAATGACGCCCTGGAGTTCTGGAAACTCACCAACCATCGAGGTCACAAGATCAGCTTTTAGTAATGTTGCGGCACGATCAATGTGTTGGCGTTGATCAGGATCAGTAATGTTGAAAATTTCAGATACCTTAGCCGCTAGGCGTTGTACGCGGTGTGTTTTACTTAGCATATCGCCAAGTTTGGTATGGAATGTGACCTTGGCGAGGGAGGTAACATAGCTCTCTAAAGAACGTTGTCGATCCTGAGTGTCAAAAAAGACGGCATCAGATAAGCGTGCTTTTAACACTCGTTCATTGCCGCGAATAATCAACGCCCCACCATCGGCAGGTGTTGTATTAATGATCGTCAAGAATTTAGGGCTAAGGTTACCGTGATGATCGATGAGCGAGAAGAATTTTTGGTGGTGACGCATGCTGGTGATGAGCACAGGCGCGGGTAAGGTGAGAAACTCTGTGTCAATTTCCCCGACAAGGGCTTCTGGCCATTCGACTAAACCGGTAATTTCATCAAGGAGGATATCATCGTGATGCAAGCGACACTGTGCTTTAATCGCCGCTGTTTCCGCCAAGTCCAGGATACGCTGGCGACGTTCTCGAGCGTCAACAATGACATAGCGCTGGGCGAGCTCGGTAAGATATTGGGTTAGGGAGGTGACTGTAAAAAGCTCTGGGGCTAAAAAACGATGGCCTTGGGTGGTGTTACCAACCACGACGTTCAGGAAAGGCAGCGTGACCGGCAAGGTGTGACCATTGTAGATGGCGAGAAGGCGGCGAATAGGTCGCACCCAAGTGAAGGATGACCCCGGCTGCCAACGCATGGACTTAGGCCAGCTCAAAGTTTGCAGAATATGTGGCACAAGCTCACCCAAGACACTTGCTACGGCGCGGGGAGCCTCAGTAATCTGGGCAAATAAAAACTCGCCTTTCGGGGTTTGTCGGCGCTCGCATTCGTCAAGCGTAATACCAGCGCTGCGGAGAAATCCATCGATCGCCGCAGCTGGAGCGTCACTCCGCGGGCCGCGGCGCTCTTCAGTGCGAGCGGAGGTTTGTTCGGAAAGATTGGTGATCATGAGGACAAGGCGCTGGGGCGTCACATGCGAGGTCAGCTCACCGAAAGTCACGCCGTGGGTGTCCAAAAACGTACGCGCGATCTCGCTTAAATCTTTTACCGCTTGGGCCTGAAAACGTGCAGGAATTTCTTCGCTAAAGATCTCGAAGAGAAACTCGGAAGCTTGTGTGGTCATAGCGTCACCTCCGATTCGTCTGCGGCGAGCCAGGCCTGACAGCAGGCCTTGGCTAGGGCACGCACACGCGCGATATACCCGGCGCGCTCTGTCACGCTGATGACGCCACGCGCGTTAAGAACGTTAAAAATATGGCTGGCTTTTGCGCATTGCTCATAGGCCGGCAGGACAATGCCTTTCGCGGCCAGAGAGCGACTTTCGGTTTCCGCGTCTTTGAAATGCTGTTGCAAAATATCGGTGTCAGCTTCTTCAAAGTTATAAATCGAGAACTCTTTTTCGGCACGATGGCACACGTCGCGATAGGTGAGCTTTAATGCATCCGTGCGGCCATTCCAATTGAGATCATACACATCGTCAATGCCTTGGATAAACATCGCCAGCCGCTCTAAGCCATAGGTCAGCTCAAGACATACAGGGTCACAGGGAAAGCCGCCCATTTGTTGAAAATACGTAAATTGCGATACTTCCATGCCGTCACACCATACCTCCCAACCGAGGCCAGATGCTCCTAGGGTTGGAGATTCCCAGTCATCCTCAACAAACCGGATATCGTGATTTGCAGAAGTAATACCGATAGCAGCTAAGCTTTGGAGGTAGAGATCTTGAGGGTTCTCAGGGCAGGGCTTAACGATGACTTGGTATTGATGGTGTTTGTGAAGACGGTTGGGATTATCCCCATAGCGCCCATCTGTAGGGCGTCGAGACGGCTGCACAAATGCGGCTCGCCAAGGGTCTGGACCCAAAGCCATAAGTGTTGTTGCCGGATGAAATGTGCCGGCGCCGACTTCTAGGTCGTAGGGTTGCAAAATCACACAGCCCTGATTGGCCCAAAATTGTTGCAAGCGAAAGATAATCTCTTGAAACCCCATAACGCTGAATTCCTTATAAATCTATAACAACGCGTGATGAAAAGTTATACCCTTTATTCTTCACTACTGGTGACTAGGCTAATGTCAGGCGCATCAATAGCTTTCATCCCGACAACATGATACCCGCAATCAACGTGGTGCACCTCGCCGGTCACGCCACTCGACAAATCACTAAGTAAATATAACCCAGAACGACCAACATCCTCAAGGCTCACATTGCGTTTGAGTGGGGAATTATACTGATTCCACTTCAAGATATAGCGAAAGTCGCCAATGCCCGAAGCGGCAAGAGTTTTAATTGGACCAGCGGAAAGAGCATTCACACGAATTTGTCTACCGCCAAGATCAACGGCTAGGTAGCGTACGCTTGCTTCTAAGGCGGCTTTCGCAACTCCCATCACATTATAATGGGGCATTACACGCTCTGCGCCGTAGTATGTCAGCGTTAACATGCTGCCGCCGTCATTCATGATCGCAGCGGCGCGTGCACATGTCGCGGTGAAAGAATAGCAAGAAATATCTAGAGCTTGAGCAAAGTTTGCCCGGTTTGTTGAGAGGTACTGCCCCGTAAGCTCGCTCTTATTAACGTAAGCAATTGCATGAACCAAAAAGTCTATCTTGCCCCATTTTTGCGCGATTGTAGCAAAAGCTTTGTCTAAGCTTTCGTCATTGGCGACATCACACTCAAGAAGAAAATCAGAATTAATCGATTGCGCGAGAGGTGCAACACGCTTCGCTAAAACATCGGATTGATAGGTAAAGGCAAGCTCGGCACCGTGCGCGGCCAGCTCTTTGGCAATAGCCCAAGCAATGGAGTGATTATTCGCTACACCCATAATTACGCCACGTTTGCCTGCCATAAATTTGTTTGTCATAAGCACCTCTTAAGCAATGATCTACGTTCGCTATATATCACAAACCCAGGCAAATTGAAAACTTTAAATTGTTTAGTTGATTCTGAAGAACCCACTCTGTGGACATCTGCGTCGTCAAAGTTGCGCGCCGCATGCTCATGTATTTAAATACACTGCGCTGCGGTGCTCACTTTTTCTATCATATGTCTCACATATTGGATTCTTCAGGTCATATTGAAGCCATTGCTTTTTTACATCAACCTGAAATATGTAAAAAGCTGAATTTTCCCCAGTGCTTATAAACTTTGTAATAACATTTCTTCAGAGAGTTCCGTGGCACTCATGATTGCAGTTAGAGGCACACCTTGCCGCATGAGTTCGCGGGCTATGGTAATTTTTGTTTGGAGCTCCCCCTCAGCATGCCCCTCTTTACGGGCGGTAGCAATAGTGAGGTCATAGACTTTGATCCTGTCGACTTGAGACTCATAGATCAAATATTTTTCAGTATCCCAAGCATACATCGCAAGGAGCTCATATGCATCGCGTAGAGAAGGAAATCCAGCGACAAAATCTTCCCAATCAGTGCGGGGAATTTCATCGGTATGTTTCAAGAAATAACACCATTTCTCAATGGCCGTTACTGACTCATGGCGTTGATTGGTGAACTTAGCGAGATTTAAAAACACATAGCGTTGTGAGGTTAAATCTTGCTTATGCGTCTCTATATCAAGGATGGCATGATGAGATTTGTAACCTGGTTTATCGGGAAACACATCGAAGTCAGTGATGACAATAGTGGTCACGGGCTCGATATCTCTGTAATTGATCTTGCGGGAATTTTGCAACACATACGCACGTGAGGTATAGAGTTGCACACGCTCGAGAAACCCTTCATGATGACGCACTTGGATCTCAACAATAAAGCGCCGTCCGTGAGTGTCTTGGCACATGACATCGACGATCGTCGCGCCTTGATCTACGATCTCACCATCTTGTGTAGTTTTGATGAAAGTCACTGAAGTGATTGGGGGATCTTGCCAGTACGCAAGTATATCATTCAGAAAATCCACGAGGATATGTTGATGCTTCTCAGTACCAAAGATAGCCTTAAAGGCCAGGTCTGTTTTAGGGTCAATAAATTTCATCAAAACGCTCATGGGTAAATACTCCTCTCTTTTACCATATTCATCTGTAGCTTTCAAATTATGAAATTAACGCAATCTATCATTACGGTTATATTATTGCAATAATTAAAATTTAAGAATGTAATTTTATAATTAAGATGTGCGACGCACCGTTGAGGTGAACCTAAAAACATGAATGAGATTGATTGGGTATATAGCTCATGCCTCACAGGAACGGCGTAGGAGGCGCACGATTTCCTCAGGGGGGGTTTGATGATCAAAATGATCAAGGCACTTATTGCTGGGATCCATTAAATAGACTAAAGACGAATGATCCATGAGGTAATTGCCGCCCTCATAGGGTACTTTTGTCGCATACACACGGTACTTCTTGATCACATCATCGATGGCATTTTGCGGCCCTGTAAGCGCAAGGATACTCGGATGAAACTGTGTCATGAAGGGGTGCAGCGCGTCAACGGTGTCGCGACTTGGGTCAATGGTAATAAAGACTACTTGCAGACGATCAAGAAGTTTTTTACGTCCCACAGCTTCTAACTGTTTTAACGCATCACTGATATTATGCAAAGCCATTGGACAGATATCTGGGCAGAAGGCATACCCAAAATATACGAGCAAGTACTTGCCAGAAAAATCGTGAAGTGAGCGAGCTTTGCCATGATGATCCAGAAGCGTGAAATCACCCCCAATCGGTAGAGGCGTCGCTGATGTAGCCACAGATGCAGGCTGATCAGGGGATAGCCGCCAGCTGAGCCAAGCCGCCCCGATACAGAGCGTAACAGTCATTAACCCTAAAATAGTGCGTGATTTCATAGTCATTCCCCTTCCAGAGATTAATCTGTTATTGATCCCTCATTTTGGCCCGATCTTTGCATTGTACCCTTTTGCCATGGAAGTGGCAAGATGACCAGAATCGTCAATAATAATAAGGTTAAGAAGAATGATTCACGATATGCTACCTCAAGGGAATGTTGCCCATGCTCAAGCCACGGCTCCAAGAGCTACAGGAAGCGCAAAAGCTCAGTCCCTTGAGGGCCTGGTTAACACGGTAGATTTCCTGAACCTGCTGCAAAAATCACTGACAATGCCGCCGCAAGATAGAGAATATACCCGTCCTGGGCCAAGTAAAGCCATGACCCAAGCTGCAAAAATTGATTCTCCGTACTTAGGGTCCTCTGCAGCACATACGAACGTTTATGATAAGAAAGCACCCCATGCGCCGGCTAAATCATCCCAAGATCTAGAGCATGTTCCAGCGCAAGAGGGTGTCGTGAGTTCCCATAAAGAAACTGCTCCTGCCGCAGAGCACGACCATATGCCTGAGCACGCTATGGAAGTTTCAGAAAAGGAGAGTGTTACACAAGGTGTGATAGAGACAGAAACTCCCCTTTGGGTTCCAGGGGTCACGCCGCTCCCATCACCGCTTTTTCAAGCCTCTGAGCTGGCTCAGGTGGACGATGTAAGTTTCCAAGCCGTCGAGCAAGGTATTGCTGTCGAAACAGAGTCAATGGCTATGGGTAAAGCTCAGGAAACTTTCACGCATAATGAGTATGGTATACAGACAGGGGGGCAGGATTTTTCTGGAGCGCTTGCAGCTGAAGTGCAGCCTTTCTCTAATCTATATGTGCAACCTTATGTGCAACCTTTGACTAATCCAGCCGTGCAGCCTGTGGAAGGTAAGGTCGTACTTCCTACGTCTGTGCCATTAGTGGATCTGACGCAATCTGCTCCACGATCGATAGATAATGGGATTATCAATCTGCCAGAAAACACGCTCCAAAGTATGAGCGCTCAGCCGATGTTTTCTAATGTAGTGGCAACCGCCCCATCAACTCAGTTCCAAGCTGCAGAGACTGAGGGTGAGTCAGGAAATAATTTTCTACCTCTAGAAGCGCAAATGCGTGCCGTTCGTGTGCAGATTGCAAGCTCTGAGGGGTCTCCATTAGAGGGAGGGGACATCGCAAAGAATTTAGAGACACCAGTATTATCTCAACTGCAGTCACAATCGGTGCCGTCGTCTCCAGCGTCAGCACTGTCTACGGCTAGTCAGGTAAGTGACAAAGTACTCACAGAAGGATCGGTGGTCAGCCCACAAACACCGCAAGCGGTACAAGCCATAGAATCGGGTTCGGCAGTTTCTCAAGATCTTGAGAATATGCTCGATCAGCGCGTGCTGCACATTGAGCCAGAAAGTTCTCACGTGATGATGCCTGCACTCATCACACCCGGGGTGATTAAATCCTTTGCAGCCACGACAGATGCGAACCATTTAGCTGGGGCTGCTGGTCTATCAATGATACCGAATGGGGCGTCAGGCCGGTTGCTGCAAGCGGGCACATTATTAACAGCGCATGATTTGCCTGAGCCACCCCATACACAATTGCTCAAGCATATCGAGCAGGCACAGCGCTATGGTAATGAGCGTATCCGTGTATTTTTAGAACCAGAAAACCTTGGCCCTATCGATGTCATGCTTGAAATTACACGTGATAAACGGTTGCGTCTGACGATGGGGAGTGAGAATGCAACTATTCTCGCCTTGCTGCAAAAAGAAGCGCCAAAACTCGAGGTATCACTTATCCAGGCGGGGTTTGACACACAGCATGATCAGTGGGGGTACAACCTCATGGGCGACCAAGGCTTTCATCAATCATTTTCACAACATCAAAATCAGAGCGCTCCAACACCCGGGCGGGCAACACAACCTGAGGCATCTTTAGCTGAAATCATACCTACAGCTGAAATGACTTATGATTCCCTGATTTCACGCCAATTGCTTGGCATAAACATTCTAACCTAAGGAGACCCTAAAATGACTGTACGGTATAACAATAATATGGCGATAGATACGATGAATGCAATTCAGCGTCATCAAGGGGCAATGACCGCGAATAAGCAGGAAGTAGAGACCAGCATCGCAGCAAAGAAATTTGGGCAAAATATTCAGGACTTTTTCAAGCTTCTCATTACCCAGCTACAATATCAAGATCCGTTAGAACCACTCGATACAAAAGACTTGGTGGGTC
Organism: Alphaproteobacteria bacterium; assembly: GCA_044376435.1. Taxonomy (GTDB): domain Bacteria; phylum Pseudomonadota; class Alphaproteobacteria; order JBILKX01; family JBILKX01; genus JBILKX01. The sequence goes on from JBILKX010000003.1 coordinate 26,112, forward strand.
AGCTGGTCCAGTTCTCCACGGTGGAGCAAGCATTGAATACCAACTCAAAGCTTGATGATTTGATCAAGGTGCAGCGCGAAAATCAAAGTGTGGAGGCGCTAAGATTTATTGGCCAAGTCGTCGGCTATGAAGGCAACACGATGCACTACGATGGAGAGAAGCCAGATATTATTTTCTCCTTATCACAAGAAGTGCCCGAGGTGCGGGTCAACATTTATGATAGCGCTGGTCGTTTGGTTCAAGTTGAACATTTACCAGGCATTCCTGGGCAACAGCGTATTGATTTTAAAGGCGTGGATTTGATGGGGAGACCTTTAGAACAGGGGGCATACCTTATTGAAGCACAAGCGCTGCAAGAGAATGGTACACCCGTGTATGATGCCAAAGGCGAAGCCATTAAGATTCCCGTCTATTTATCTGGGCGGGTTACCAACATTGAACGCGTGCAATCAAATGCTGTTTTAGCCATAGGTGACGTGCAAGTGCCGATGGATAAGGTTTTGAGTGTGCGTGATCACGCGCCAACATCAGGGGCAACAGCTGCGCCAACAGTGGAGCAGATAATGCCCGCTGGCACGAATCCTGCAACTGAAGACAATGCATAACTTAAAGTGACCATAATAAAGGAGAACAAACATGCAATCAGCAATGAACACAGCCGTATCTGGTCTTATAGGGAATACACAAAAAGTCAACGCTATCGCACAAAATATTACCAGTGCCAATACGGACGGCTATAAACGCACAGAAGTTATTTTCTCAACACTGGTGACCCAACAGGATTCAAGCACAAGTTATTCCCCAGGTGGTACACGTGTGAACAGTATCCAATTCGTGGAGCAACGTGGTGATCTGCGCTCTACTGTTTCAACGACAGACCTTGCGGTGGATGGCGCTGGATTCTTTGTGGTATCACCGCAGTCAAGCTCTACATCACCAGCTTATTTTTATACTCGTGCGGGGTCGTTTAAAACCGACAACAACGGGTTCCTCCGGAATACAGCGGGGTATTACTTACAGGGGTTTAAAACCAATGCAGAAGGTGTGCCGCTCGCGTTGAACACCAGCGTGCTCAGTAGCCTTGAAACAGTCAACGTGAGCCGTGTTAACGGTATTTCGACACCAACGACAACGATTCGCATGGGGGCGAATCTCCCGTCAGAGGATGCCGTGGGTTCCAATGTTTATAATGAAACAATCGCGATTTATGATTCCTTAGGCGTCGAGCGTCACCTTAACTTTAGTTGGGTAAAAGCCGCTCAAAGTGGGTCGACGCAAACGTGGCATCTGTCTTTGAATAGTCCGCAAGCCTCATTTCAAAACATCACCAAAGCTGGCGGCAACGCCTTTGGTGGCACAACAACCGGTATGGTTGCTGTGGCGAACGGGTTTACCGCAACACCTATTAACAATACTGCTACCTTAGGCTACGCAACGGGTGCGGTTACAGCAGTAAACGTTACGGGCGGCAGCTTTCCAGCCTCTGTCAGTGTCACAATTGGTGGCGAAACCTTTAGTAATACCAGTGTATCAACGCCAACAACTGGCGGTGTGCTTAGGTTAACCAGTACCAACAATCCTAATAACGTTTTAGCGCTGGATTATGATACAACCAGCGTCGCTGGTATTAACGCCAACCCCGCGGCATTGCAGGCAGGGTTAACCACACTTTTGGGGAGCGCGACATTTGGTACCACACCAATGGTCGTGGTCTTTGACTCTGACGGCGCACCGTTGAGTTTTGATGGTGCAGCACTGCCTCCGACAATAGCCATTGACTGGAGCGATAGCTTAACGAACGCCAGCAGTAACTCGATTACGCTTTCCATGGGTGCGGTGGGCGATTTAGGCGGTGTGATTTGTAAAGCCGGACCGTACAACCTGACATTCTCCAGCCAAAATGGGGTCAAATTCGGTAACTTCAGTGGTGTTGAAATTGATCGCGATGGCATAGTCGCCGCTAACTTCGATAATGGTCAGTCGCTCAAGATTTTTAAAATTCCTCTGGCGAACTTCGCGAACCCTAACAAAATGGCGAGCCGTAGCGGCGATGTGTTCATGCAAACCGATGCGTCTGGTACCTACCTTTTAAAATCGGCAGGCGCTGGTGGTATCGGTAACGTTTCCAGTAAAACGGTTGAATCTTCGACAGTTGAGTTGGCGACTGAGTTTAGTAATATGATCATTGCCCAGAGGGCGTATTCAGCAAACGTTAAGGTTATTTCCACCGCAGACGAGATGTTGGCGTCTCTTGACCGCGTAAGGTAATAAGTCCTCCAGGTGAATGCTAGAAAGACGCTCTGGGGTCATCTATGGCGAGGCTTTGGCTTAGGTCTCGCCTATCTGTACGATCTCGGACTTATTTTAGGTCGTAAATTCTATCCAGAACCGCTTTTGCTAAACACTGCGCGGTAGCGGCTTGAATGTAAGGATCGGCAGCAAGGCCTTCGTTATTAAACCACGCCGCTCGATAGGTGCTCGCAAACTTTTGAATAGGTTGGCCGTTGATAATCAAAGTCCAGCCCTCTCCAGTCAGCTCACCTGCGAGCACAAGCGGATCTTTGATAAGCGTTTTGAGGGTTTTTTCAAGAGTAAACCTGTGGACAGGCCCACCTTGTACTGCCTTGATCGTTGCTATCGTATCATTCGTGAAGTATCCTCCTATGGTCGTGGGCGCTAGAGTTAAAAGTTGGTTTGTTAAAAGTGTCGATATTTCAACATCGGTGATGTTTTGTTTTACGTCTGCTATCAAAGTTTTTTCAGCTTCTGAGGGCACTCTTATAAGATCCCACACTTCAAGGAATGGCTCTGTGAAAGAACGTGTGCGCCATGTACCCACGCCGAGATAAAAAAGACTTCCGCCGATGATAACTTCTATCGTGCCAAAAAGTGCTTGCCATCGAGTTCGCGGTTTGCCGCGATGGTCAGATAAGGTCTGCAACTTATCCCCCCAAGACTTTGTCTGTGTCGATTTCTGAAAAAATTTAGCGAGTCCAAGGCTAATTTTTCCATATGTTAGTCGATCAAGACCATCGGCAATAACACTTGCGCCTGCGAGGCCGTATCCGAGGGTTAGCGTTGCTGCTTTCGTAAGCGAAGGCGACTTCACGTTAAGGACTCTTGCGGTGTCTTCCTGGCCTAACTTCATTGCCTGGGCAGAGAATCCCCCAGCCAATGTAAAACTTAAAAACGTAGTTAAAACAATATATTTCATAAGATAAGTCCTGAGTAATTGGGATAAAATGCTGCGACAGCTCGCTCTGAAGTACGTGCACAACCAAGCGTTGGCATAGATTTTTGTGGCTACAATCGTCCTATTACCTGTAGAGTTTACCTATGTCTAAGTCAAGGAAAAAATCAATGCTTCAATACAGAAAACACTTTTAAAGCCAGTTATAACCGACACAATCGCCTCCGTCAGCAACGGTTGGATAGCGGCGTGCTGCGAGTCTCCTCGAGTATTTGCTGCCAATAATGGCAAGCAACACCTTGGTGTGAAGCTACTGCGGTAAACGCTGGGGCCTCTGTGCGACACAGAGCCGTACGCCACGGGCAGCGCGTATGGAAAACGCACCCACTTGGTGGATGTAGGGGGGAAGGCGGATCGCCTATAGTTAAAGGGATAGAGCCTTGATGGTCGACACTACAGACGGCATCGCGGAGTAACTGGCTGTAAGGATGCAAAGGGTGGTCATAGAAAGCATCGCAGGGTGCGACTTCAACGCACCGCCCAAGGTACATGACCATAACTCGATGCGCCAAACTGCGTACCGCTAACAAATCATGGGAGATAAAGATAATACCGAGCCCTAAGTGCTCTTGTAAATGCTGCAATAAGGCGAGAATCTGGTTGCGTACAGACACATCCAGGGCGCTGATGGGTTCATCACAAATGAGAATCTTCGGCTCCAAAATCAGGGCGCGCGCAATAGCTGCACGTTGGCATTGACCGCCAGAAAGTTCCCCAGGATACCTGGTGATAATTGTGCTCGGCAAGCTCACTTGCTCAAGGGCTTGGGTGCAGCGTTGAGAGATCTCTGCGTCCGTCAGATGCGGATGATGGATACGTAGCGGTTCAACAATACTATCGCCGATCGTGCGTAATGGATTAAACGAGCTAGACGGATCTTGCTGCACAAGCTGGATCAAGCGACGCTGTTGGCGTTTTTCGAGACTTGACATCCGCTGCCAGTCACGGCCTAAGACACGCACTGATCCACTATTCAAGGTCTCAAGGCCAAGCAAGGCACGTGCAAGTGTGGATTTGCCACACCCAGACTCGCCAATGATGCCAAGGGTTTCTCCAGCATGTAATTGAAGGCTAATATTTTGCACCGCCTGTAACGTCTCGGCGTCGGTCAGGAAGCGCCCTGGCTTTGAAACGTGTACATCAAAGTTTACTGAAATATGCTCAGCTTCTAACAACAAAATAGGCTCTATAAATTGTGACATGCGACGCGATACTCAGGAGAAGACATAGATTGTAGGGGAGGGGCAACTTGGTCACAGACGGCTGAACGTCTGGGGCAGCGGGAGGAGAATTTGCACCCAGACGTTTCGAATTGCACAAGCCCATGAGCGGGAGACCCAATAATGGTGGATCTTAGGGAGGAGGTTTTGTCGAGCAAGCGTGGTGCCGCCTTAAGTAATCCTTGAGTGTAAGGATGTTGCGGGGCGCCTAATAAGTCCTTTGTAGGACCATGCTCGACAATATATCCACCATACATGACTATAACATTATCGCATAGGGAGGCGACAACGCCCAAGTCATGGGTAATCAGCACAATTGCCATCTGATACTTATATTGGTACGATTTCAGCAAAGTCAAGACCTGAGATTGTATTGTTGTATCAAGAGCGGTGGTGGGCTCATCGGCGAGGAGAATCTGCGGTTTTGTCGCAATTGCCATGGCGAGCATAAGTCGTTGTCGCAAGCCCCCTGAGAGTTCAAAAGGATACATATTGAGCCGCTGCTCTGGGTCAGTCACATAAAGATCTTTGAGGAGATCTAAAATCTGCGCTCGCGCAGCTGGTTGGGAAATTTTTTGATGATAAATAAGCGCCTCAGTTAATTGTTCCTCCATTTTGAGGTATGGATTAAGAGACGCCAGCGGGTCTTGAAACATCATCGTCATCTGATTGCCGCGGATGGGGGACACGGTCTGAGGATCATGGCGTAACGGTAAGGGGGTGCCTTGAAACAGAATCTCCCCGGTAATTTGGGCGTTTTTAGGGCTTAGCCCCATCATAGCCAACCCAAGCTGGGTTTTTCCAGCCCCTGATTCCCCGAGAATGCCAAGGGTTTGACCAGGTTGAACACTGAAAGCGATATCGCTCAGGACCGGTAAGGACCGATCTTTATAAGGTAGGTTTACGCTAAGGTTGTTAACGGATAGTAGCATGTTGTCCTGGAGTCTGTTGAAGATGATCTGCGAGCAGGTTTAAGCTCACCAACGTGGCACATAAGCAAAAGCCAGGGAATAGAAGCATCCATGGGGCCGTTTCAAGCTGTGTGGCGCCTTCTGTGATGAGCACTCCCCAGCTGGTCATCGGTTCTTGTATGCCAAGACCTAAAAAGCTTAGAAAAGATTCAAGCACAATAGCACGGGGGAGGCCTAATAAAAGATAGACCAAAACCGGCCGCTTAATATTGCTCATAATATGATAACGGATGATATACCACGGAGTTGCGCCATATATAATTGCAGATTGCACAAAGTTGAGTTTTTTCAGGCTTAAGGTTTGCCCCCGTACCAGGCGGGCCATGTCAAGCCAGCCAGTCACACCGATCGCTAATAAGATAACAACAAAACTGCGGCCAAAGATAACACTTAAAACCGCCACTAAAATAACAAATGGTAAGGCATAAAGAGTATCAACAATCCGCATCAAAATTGCATCAGCACGACCGCCAAGATAGCCAGATACAGCCCCATATATGACGCCAATGGTAATGCTGACAAGACTCGCGCACGCGGCGACTGCAATCGAGATCTGCGCGCCTAAAATAAGGCGAGCGGCTAAGTCACGGCCTAAATTGTCGGTTCCGAGAAAAAAACCTTGCGACCAGTCTGGCGCAGAGTGAATGGCTTCCCAAAAGATTGTCTCATGATCATGGGGGAGGGCCCAAGGGCCAATGAGGGCCGCAACTGTTAAAAAGATTAGCCAGCCCAGCGCTAATTGTGTGCTGAGTTTATATTTAGGACTGGTGTCGGACACGCGCATCACATACCCCATATAAAATATCGACAAGTGTGTTAAGAAAAATAATGGTTACGCCATAAACAATGACCAGGCCCATCACGAGTGTATAATCACGGTTTAAGGCCGCATGCACGAAATATCGACCGAGTCCAGGGATGCCAAAGATTTGCTCAACAACCACGGTTCCGGTGAGAAGGTTGGCCGCCGTTGGGCCCAGGAAAGACAGAACCGGCATCAATGCGGGGCGTAAAGCATGGTGATAAATCGCATAAGATAATGGCAGCCCCTTACTAAGAGCGGTGCGAAAGTAGGGTTTTTCAAATGCCTCAAGGAGCCCGGCACGACACAGCTGGGTGATCTGAGCAAGAACGGGTAAACATAAGACAATCACGGGGAGAATATAGGCATCCCAACTGGTATACGCATGCACGGCAACAGGGAGCCACTGCAGTTGGATTGCAAAAATCATGATGAGGAGTGGCCCCATGACAAATGCAGGTACAGCTGTAAGAATACTTGTGAAGGTGAGAAGAATTGTGTCTATACGTGTATGGGCACGTTGTGCCATAAATAGACCAAGAGCGATGCCGCCGATGATGGCGAGCATCAGCACAACGATCCCTAAAAAGGCCGAGACAGGGGCGGTTTGTGCAATCAGGTCGGTGACTTGAAAGTCGCGGTAGTAGAGGGATGTCCCGAGCTCACCTTGACACAGCTGCCAGAGGAAGCGGACATATTGCTCAAGGAGCGAACCATCAAGCTTGTAAATGTGCATGAGGCGCTGCTGCACCTCCACAGGGAGGGGACGCGCATAATCAAAGGGGCCGCCTGGAGCTATACGCATTAAAAAGAACGATATGGTTACCAGGCAAAATAACGTCGGAATTGCCGATAATATTCGTTGTAGAATAAATTTCACATGCACCAACTTTGTATCTTATACCCAATGCAAGCAAGCTTGAAAAACCGCTCGTATCGACGAGAGGCGCAAGGCTTCTTCAAGCGCCGGTCGAGGGTCATAATTCCCTGCTCAAGAATCCACTTTTTCATTTGGATTGGGTATATCATTATCTTGAAATTAGATTACACAGCCGAGGCTGTAAAGTGCAAGTTTTATCTCCGAGTTAGTCTGGATATTTTTTGTGCCGTGATTCGCACGGCCTTAAATTAGCTCAATCGCTCGGCATAAGCTTGGCTTTTCGCATTGAACTTTTTATCTTGCCCGACAGCATCTTGCATTTTTATGAAGCAAGATGCTGCAGGAATATTAAGAAATTGTAGGTTAATAAGTCAAAATCTTAAATGTCTGACTTAAGCCTGATTTTCTTTAATTTGCTGATTTTCTTGATTTATTTTTTCAATATGGGCTTGAAGCTCGCGGTAGAATTGCTGATGCATCTGATTCACCTTGTAAATTCTATAAGCTAGGAGGCTAGTTCTGAAAAGTTCGAGGCTTGTGAAGATGCCAGCGCTGATGGCGCCTGGGAGAAATATTTTCCCATTTTTTACATGTCCTTGGAAAGTGCTGGTGAAATCATACTGCGATTTTACAATCTTACTGAGTAATTCAACGCCCATAATAGCCGGTATACTCAAAGCTCCAACATAATATGACATATTATACGTATGGAGAAAGATTTTAGCAGCAACAGAGGGTTTTGGCTGCGGGTTTTGTGGGGCAAGGTCGGGTGTTTTGTTGAAAAACAAGCCGACATTTGCTAAACCGTAAAGCCCGGCTAGGATACCGTGGAATACCTTCCAATTATGGTAGCGTTCTGGGTTTCTCCAAACCATAATAGAGGAAGTAAAAAGAATCAATCCTGTAAGCGAGCGCGTTGCATGTTCCGCTTCTCTGATTGCTTTTTCTCTGATTTCTTTCAAACGCGCCGCATCAGGCGTTTTGATCGCTGCATTGTTTTGTTGTAAGTAAGCTGGATTTGCAAGGGCAGTAGCTGCAGGGTCTTGTGTAGATTCAACCGTACCTGCATAACTGCCTGTTATGCATGCTGTTGCTAGAACGACACTGAAGAGCTTTTTCATAGATATCCTCATGAGGTATTTGATTTGGTTTTTCATATCTATATCTATTGGGAACGAGAACTAATAGTCAAGATCTACGTAAACAAATTTCTTTTGAACGTTCTCTTCAAGGAAAGCTAACAGATTGCGGATAAAAAACCCAAATCAACACTGCGTATTTTTCAAAAAAACCAAAAAGCCCTAATTTTTTGCAAAAAGAGATATGCTCTTGCCAAAAACCTTAATTAGGCCATCCCTTTGATGCGGCTTACAAGACGGGAAATCTTACGTGAAATTGTGTTAATATGGAATACACCTTTAGAAGCGCCACGCATCATTTCAGGTTGTGCAGCTTTTAGGGCGTCCATGGCCTTAGTCTTATCACCGCTTTGAATAGCTGTCTCAACACCTTTGATGAATGTGCGAACTCGGGATACCCGATTACGATTGATAGTGGTGCGCTTTTCAATCTGCCGCGCGCGCTTTTCTGCTGACTTATGATTCGCCATAGTAAGTAAACCTCTCAAACCAAAATAAAATATAACGTCTATTTAGCCTATTTTGTTCTTAATGTCTATCGTTTTTTAAAGATCTCAGTATTTTTTGTCATTTTTGCATTTATGATACCCAATCCAAATGGAAAAGAAGATTTTTGAGCGACCACATACCGTGCATTTTTTTTCTTTGCATCGGCAGTTTAATGTGGCATATTGAGCGCTGGCTGGCGCATGATAGCTTTACAGCTCGTATTTCCGTTGTTAGGTTTAAGTCTTGGGAATACACATCCGCCAGCCGATTTCTGTGCGGTAATCCTACCAATTAGTCTCCTGGGGGCTAAAAAGACGTCATATCAATCAAGATCTCCCAGTACCCAGCGGCTTTATCTTGTGAAAAATTACTTCCGCTCGTATGCCCCTTAATACAGAAATAGCATTGCTTTGGCTGGGTGATAAGGTGGCCGAATTTGTATTCTCGTAAGGATTTCCACGGGCCTTGGGGCCATGGTTTAAGCGTTGGCATAGTGAACTTGCCGATCACTTGGTTATGGTGATTTTTAAAAAATATTTCTTCATCAATTTGTTCCGCAGTAATCAGATGAGGGGTGGTTAGGCGTGTTTCCACTAATTTCAGGCGATTCTCAAGATCGCGGAAGTTTCCATCCAATTCATCGACGCTGAGAGGCGCATTTTTGTCGCGGCGGTAGATAATCATTTTAATTTCCTTAATGTAAATGTGACGTCAATTCCTGAGGGCGGGGCGTAGGTGAATCGCTCACTGTGGTATACAAAGACTATCGATGGCACCAGTCGCCATTCAATTTGAAGGCCACCAGTGTGCAGTAGTGTTGCTAGGGACATAGGGCAAGGCTTATCGCTGTACAGCTTATAATATGCCTGGTCTTTGAGGCCTCCAAGCATGATATTGATGCCTTTTTGGTGCCAATCACTCGCTGTTGTTAAATTGAGGTGTGTCACATTAGATTTATTCAATAATGTGAAGTAAACTTGCTCTATCCGATCCAGAGGGGTGCCTGGGCGGTAAAAGCCGCCGAAACCGAATAAGGGGACTCCTGGTATTTCCAGTGGAAAGGTAACCCAGCGCTTGCTGGCATCTTGATAAGTACGTTGTAGAATCTGCGGTTGAGTTTGTGTTAAGAATTCATGCCGGTATAAACAATTTTGGGCGGCACAGGATAAGAGACCGTCTGCAACTTGTGAGCCATTGAAAGGGAGCCAAGGTGTTGTCGGGGTCATCTGTACAGTGCTGGAACCGTTGTAAATTAATTCAATAGCCTGGCAGCGGCCATATAAATATAGCTCATGCTCCCGCTCAGTTGTGATTGCAGGATCTTGGTAAAGATTAATAGGTTTGCAGACAATGTTGCCATGAGTATAGTGAGCTGTTGTTGAGGTGTTGTTGATAGGAATGCTGCGAATCTGGAGTTGGAGCCTGAACTGAAACGGCGGACTTTGGATATGGGGTGTAAAGCTTTCATGTTGGGCTGGTTTAATTTCAGCGGTACCAGGTAAAAACTCATCACGTTTCTCGAGCGTGCCAGTGGATATAAGAGGAGAGGGTATAAAATTGCGAATGCCGCTGATAATCATGATTGGGTCCTAAAATTAATATGGCAAGGTATGGAGACAGAAGCCGAGACATTAACGTTTACATAAGCGGTTGCAGAGGCTTGTGCGCGCAGAGGGCGTAACCGCACCTGAAGTGTTGTAGGATGTTGGCGTAGGAATGTGTCAAGTTTCAAAGGCAGCGGGGAAAGGTTGTTCTCTGCAAATCCAGCGGCTTGCTCTGTGCCTGTATTATGCCACTCTATCTTTTCAATAAAGTCTTGAGCGCGCAGGGCATAGGGGTAATCAATGACGCCAAGAGTAGAGGAAGAATTCTCTACGGGGGTAGGGCGATAAAAGATAAGGCCTTGAGGGCTTTGTAGAGGGTGGTGCGAGACTTCTTGAGCTTCTGGGCTTAGAGTGTTGTCATGAGCATATGCGGGCTCAGTGGTCGGTCCGGAAACAGGATCTAAATCGGGATCACCAATGCAGGCGCCAATCCATACGTGAGCGACCTGCTCGCCGGTTGTGCCATTCATTACTAGGTGGTAGCGTATGACTTTGCCGCGTATCTTACCATAAGGAAGCTCTGGATGTTGGAAACTCAACATATGTTGGGTAGAAATTTCCAGTGCAGAGGCAAAGGGGACCTGTAGGTAAATAGTGATGGCGCGCGCGGATGCCACAAGATGTGCCCGAGCAATGTCTAAGGCGTGGGCAATGGCAGAATGGCCGCGTGCTGTTGTAAAGAAACTCGGTTGATGCGGTTGAAATTCTGATGGTGATAAGCTCTGCAGATCTGCAAGCGTAAGATGGAGCTTTTTTGTAGAATTGCGGCTTGTCAGGCTAAGATTTTGCAGCTTTTGTTTTAGACTAAAAATAGCATATTCATGCCGGTTGCATTGGTAGCGCCATGTGGTGACTAGCTTTGGATAAAAGTACTGACATTGCGCGTATATGGGGGGATGTTTGCTAGAGTCTGAGTCAGACGCAGTGACCAGCGGTAGTGGCGCTGATAGGGGTCTAGTCATTGGGGTGAGTTCACTATCAACAACATAATATCCTGAATTCTGCCCTAAAGAGCGCCCAGGTTTTGGCCACTGATATTTTGCAAAATGTTCACCAGTAAAAGTCTCAATTTGTTGATAAGGATTAGATTCAACGAGGATAGGCCCTAGATCAATGGTGCCACTGGCATACTGAAGCCATTGAGCATGGAGAGTGACTTCAATATGTTCATATGCTTGCGGATTGAGATACATGGAAATGGGTCGATCAAGGACTGTTGTCCCCAGCTTGAGCTCCTTGGGGGCGTTGATAATTGAGCAGCGCGTTGCTTGTCCAGTGACCCGACACCATTCATACAGGCTTGCATCCGCCTCAAGTCCTGTGCTTGGGTTGTCGTGGGTTTGTGCGTTGTAAAACAAAGGATCCCATAGGACGGTTTTGCGCAGCTCAGTATGTAATTTTTGGAGTTGCTCTGAACTGTTATTAGGTTGAGCAATCAGTTGTAAAGTGACCGTGCAGTGCGCGAGTTTGAGCGGGGCTAAAACCACCCGACCTCTAAATAGTATTGTAGACTTGTCGTCGCATTTGAGGATAATAAGCCCCCATAGAAAGGTGCGAGAACCACCAAATGTCTGACGAATACCTGGTATGGTAACGTGCGCAGTAGCAAAGCCGCCTTCTTGCTGTTTGATCTCAAGATGTAGGATCCTTTTCTCAAAAGACTGCTGATTATTAGGATCGAATGCCGTATTTTCCTCGATCCAGACGATATAGAACATAATGCCTCTCAAAGATCCAAATTTTCAGTTCCTCGTTAAAAAGACGCTTTGAGGCCATTTTATACCCAATCCAAATAAAAAAGTGGATTGGATATCTAGGGCTAAAATCTTAAATTTATGACCCAAATCTAGCCTCAGTAGACTTTTTCACATTGAACTTAATAGACAATGAGATGAGTATTTGTGTCAATTTAACATGTCAAGATTCTAATGAAATTATTTAGTTCAATGTGAAAAATTTTGTGGATGATTCTATGGGGTCTACTGTGGTTGGATTTCTTAATATGCACAATACTTCAATGAGAAATTGCTGTTTTATAACAATTGACAAAGTGAGCTAGTTTTCTTATATCTCTAATGCTTATGGAGATAATATGATTCAGCTTATTATGATGACGATATTATGGTGCGCCGTGCCAGGTATATCAGTTGCTATGACCGATAGTGAGGTGGTGAGGATTTCGCACACTGAAAAGCAGCCGGTCAAACCATCTAAACCAGGTGCTAGTATGTTGCAGGCTTTGTGCGATGATAATCACAAAATCAATCGAGTCGTTTCACGTTATACTTATAAGGACATGAGTTTTAGTGGCTACGTTGCCAGTATAATAGAACGTGTTATGCTCAACACTAAAGGGTTTTACGGTCTTGTTGTAAGTTTGCCGATAATGACCTGTATATTCTCATCAGTGAAAATCTTTTCTAGTTTGTGGATCAGTTATCAAGCGGCTAAGGTATACAAAGATCAAAGCTTCTCTTTTCAAGAATTAGGGGTTGTAACTGGTATTCTGTTAAATCCAATACAAAGCTTTTGGTTTTTTAGGTTAATAACCTTATTAATGATGACGTCCTTGCCGGATATTTATAAACATACGCTCAATCTCCCTAAGTTTTATAACTGGTGCGATGTCTTGAGTGCGAGTATGGTGCGTTACAATTTCAATAAAGTGTTGCGTCATGCGCAGATGCATCGTCAGTTGCGTGATAGTCGCATAGGCTTAGCCCCTGTCACAGCCTCACCGAAAGCGCAAGTCTTTTTGCGTAATCATAAAATGGGATTTTTAAGAAATTTATCGTCATTTACGACAATGATAACGATAGCCTCGCCTCTTGTGACTGTGTTTCAATTAATAAGTAGGTATGCTCATAAGCAAGGGGACGATCCACAGCAAACTCTTTCTTTGGTCAGGGCTGTTGCGAAGATAGGCGCCTCTTTCTCGTTCTTATACATTATGTGGAGTACACTAAAAGCTTCAAGACAATTAAGTTTAGCCTCTCAAAGTTCAAAAATATCTGCCCAACGAGCAGCAGAACCCGAGATGCAAGAAGCGACCAAAACTCAAGCTGAACGCGCTGATCAAGGGCTTTACATGCAACAGAACTTTTTGGTTAAGTCACGCTTCTTACATGGTCTGTTAAGCTCCGTAAGTTTTGCGTTGTCTTGCTATGAGCAGTATACAACTAGAAAGCAGGGTATTATGGAGTTTCTATTATTGATTGCTAGTGTTGTGACTGAAGGTGGCCAACTCTTTGCTCTAACGCATGGTTTAAATAAATTAACGCAGCCTCTGCAGGCACAACCTATGCATACACTAGATACACCGCGCGGTGAATTCTAGAATGGCCGCGAATAGGACGGCGCAATTAAAAAACATAGTGGAAAACAGACATAATGTCTCTTAACCTCCATATTAACATGGGGGTACAAAAACAACTGTTTCCAAGCAAGTCTTAAACATTTATCGCGATGCTTTTTAAGCTCAGCACTACGAATGTTAACCCTATAACACCCAGCTCGTCTGGTGGTGGTTATATTAGGCAGTAGCTGGATTTCCGCCCAGGCTTCTAGAACAGGCTGCCACTTGTACAAGCTGACCCCCCATTCATCGGTCACAAGTTTACCTTCTTCTATTATTGTGTAGGCGTTGAAGTGATTAATTCCCATTTAAAAATACCCTCTATAAGTCTCAAATGAAGTGATTGGTTATTCAAAAAATATTCTGCGATATGGTGCTGCCAATTTTTGCCAAGGGCGTTCCGTGGCGGGAACATCGCCTCTGTGCTCAAAAAGATCAGCGCATGCCATCAAGATAGCTTGGCGTATTGGTGCAGGCACATCTTGTGGATTATCACCATATCCGCATTTATAAGCAACAATTAAGCTTTGAGATTTTTGTTTTATAGCTTCAGGGAGGATCACGTCAACAGTTTGATCTTTCCAGGTATATTGGCAAGCCACTGAATCTGGTAAAGTTGGTAAAATTGCCGTCACACTTGTCACACATTGCACTGGGCCATAGGGCAGCTTTATACGTGATTGTATAGGCTTGATCGGGAGCACGCACTCCTGGGTCAGAAGTTTCTGACCCAGGAAAGCTTCAATAAGAAAGTGCGCAGTCTCGAGACAAAGTGTTAATACTCCATCTTCGGTCGAGTCACTTAATCGTGTAAACGCTTTGGTTTCGCCTAAATTAAGGACGAACTTCATAGGGGGCCTGCTGACTGAAAGCTGGGATGACCAAGGAGCGCCCACAAGCTGACGCAGGTGGGGGCGTTATGATTATCTGAGCTCGAGATGGTCGCGCGCAGGTAGCGTTTCGCACCGATATACCCAAAAGTATGGAGTTGACTCGTGGCCTCATCCTGCTTGACAACGAGAGCGTTATCGGCATTGAGAGCCGAGCGACTATAGAGAAGGTTTTTGCTAATCACGGTGTAGTCATGATTATTATCGCTGTGTTCAAAGCTGAATTTCAACCAACGATTGTCCCCAAAAGCCTCGCCGGGGCGGCCAATATCAACCACCAGCATTGTGCTATCAAAGCCAATGGCATCAATACCACCGGTGGTAATATTGGCATTACTTGCGATGCTGCTCGGGAGCTGTAAGCTGCGTATACCCAGCATATATAAAAGTTGACGTGTCATGATGTATTATCCTTTCTAGAAATTAGGCAGCGAATTTAATACCTTTGATGGCATCAAAATTAATAACGTCGCCCCCAACACGTTTAGTAATATAAAGCTCGACATAGGGCTTGGCGGTAAAAGGATCACGTAGAATCCGAATGCCTTGGCGATCAACAATTTGGTAGGCAGACTTAAAATCGCCAAACAATATGCTGATGCTGTTGTCTGCAAGCGTCGGCATTTCATCGCAGCAGACGACCGGATATCCTAAAAGCGTATCGGGGGTGAGGGCTTGCAGCGATGGCTGCCATAGGTATCCCGAATGTTCAAACCGTAAACAGCGTACCTCAGCCAGGGTTCTGCGCGACATGAGCCAACACGCATTCGCAAGATAGTTGGTTTCGAGCCACTCGATGGCCTTGATCAGGACATTGGCAGGGTTATCTTCATGGAATGCGCCAGCCTTGCCAGTTTTGATAACACCGATCTTGCCCCAAGGATGTTCGTGAACGGCGGGTGTGGTGGGGTAGCTGAGGATGCCGCGGGGTTGGCGCAACCCATCTCCGTAGATAAAGGCGTGATTTTCAAGCTGAGCAAGGCGGTTTGATACTTTATCGACGAGCCAGTCTTCAATGTTGATACATGCATCATCTAACAGTTTCTGAGTGGCGCGACAGCGAGCGTAAAGTTCATGGACCGGAATGCGAACCTTGGCAAGTTCTGGCGTCTTAGTTTCAGGACGCGCTTCAGTTTCTGTAACCCAGCCAGCATCGGCATAGTCTTTATCGAGGAGCATTTCCACAGCATCGCTGGTAATGGTTTCAACGCGCATAAGTCGGCGCAAGGGCGATAGCGTGCGGGTTGTGCTGATAATTTGCGCCAGCATTTCTGGGGGTACTGCATAGCCACCATCTGGATCATTTTGCACGGATAAATTCTTGTATTGGCGTAAGCTGTCATCGTTGCCTTGGCGAATATAAGTTAGAAAAGCCGCCTTCATCGTCTGGCTATCGCTGGGCAGTGGTTGCGGGAGGAGGTGAGGGGCTTGAGCGAGTTGGCTTAAGCGTTGATGGGCATAGTCCACTGTTTGCGTAAGGCGCTCAAGTTTATCACTTAGATGTGATTCCTGGGCTTCAAGAGTCGAGAGGTTAGGAATGGGCATATTGATATCTCCTTGTTTGATTTGGGTGATGGTTGCGTGTTGGTTGGCAGGATAGGTGACGAGTGAGATTTCATGGAGGTTCACAGCGGTGAGAACGCGGCATTGCGTTGTAACATCGATGTGTGACTCAACAGGCGTAAATCCAATTGAGAGTCCATTAAGGGCTTGAGCTTTGAGTAAGGCATGTGCTTCAAGGCCTTTTTGCACTGACATTAAGAGCTTGCCATGGACAAAAAGCCCGATATTATCTTCGCGAATGTCAATCCAAGTGCCAATCGGCTGTGTTGGATCGTGCTGCCAAAGAAGTTTTGGCCACAGCTGCTGCTGGTGACACTGCTCAAGTGTTTTGCGGAAGGCGCCGGGCGCAACCCGTTCCTTTTGCTGGTCGGTAACATTGAAGACACTGGCGTACCCATAAAACGTGCCACTTTCTTCTAGATGCTTTAGCGCCAGAGCAGACCAGAATTTACTTGGCGTCATGGGCAATCTCATTCTTAAGGTTCGGAATCATATCGCCGCCGCTCACAGGCGGGTAGCCGACGGCGCGGCGTTTCTCATTGATGGTCAGAAAGTCAGCTTGATTAAGCCGCTCCCACACCCCCTCCCGACGGGCGACGAGGGCTGGGATTGAGTCAATCGCGTACCGAAAGCGCAAACCATTCTCAAAGCTTGGGAGCAACCAGCGATTCATTTGCAAGATAATAGAATCAAGAAGTGGCAAAATCGTGTCTTCCCATAAATGCAGCCTCGCTTCGCGATAATTAGCAAAGGTTGCATCGCCGGTGACGCCAACGAGCATGGGGGGGATGCCATAAGCTTGAGCGATCTCGCGTGCTGACATATTTTTACCATCGAGGTAGTTCATATCTGCAAGCGAATGGGCGATTTCTTTCCACTCAAAATCGCCATCAAGAAACATCACCTGGCCCGCATTATGGGTGGCCTGGTATACCGAGCGAAATTGATGACGCAAGTAATCACGATCTTGTTCATTTAAAGGATGCTCGCCGCGATAGATCATGACACCAGAAGGGCGACCCCCGTTTTGGAGAAGCGCAAGGTTGTGCTTTGAAACGCTTGTATGTTGATCAATTGAAAGCGCTGCGGCCTCGATAGGGCTTAAGCCGTACCAATCATTCAGGGGGTGAAAGTAGCGTAGGTGCAGGACATCCGCGGCAGGGATTGTCCGTTGATTGTACATATTAGTATACGTATACGCTTGGACGACCTGTGCAGCATCAGGAATCACCCGGACTCTGTCAGGTCGCAAGGGGCGTAATTCCATAATATGGCCATTGGCGTGACGGATCGCTTCAATATAACTATTACCAGCCAGGAGGAGATAGGCCGTCACGCTTTCAATAAAGTTGCTGCGTGCCTGTAAGCTGTTAGGCTTATTGATAAGCTCTAAAGCAGGGTGTTTTATGATCTCGTGTTGTTGCTTATATAGCTGCCAGCGAACACTAGCCGCAGAGCGCGCCAAAAGGTTAACAGCACGATAGACAATGATATTTTTCTGGTACCCATCTTGAGCGAGTTGATCGTAGGCGCGCGGTGTCCAGGCGGGGGCCGCGAGGGGCTTATAGGCGGCGAGGGTTTTACTTTGGGAAGGGCGCGATCGAAAGGTGCGGGTGACTTGGTTGACCCAGTGTTTAAATAAAGGCATAAATTCTCTCCTATTAAATTCAATTTAAGATTGATATAATGCATATTAATAAAAGTCAATGCATAAATGTAAAATTTTAATTAAATTGTTTTTAATGACGCGTCGCGTGAAAGTTTTAAAAGATGTTTTGCTTTTTTCGTGTTGCCAAACACGCTATTTGATAAATTCTAGTTGTTTTTCCCTGCAGAAAAAGGTATATGTACCCAATCCAAATGGAAAAGCGGAGAATTTGAGAGAGGGAATTTGGCTCACCACCAAGCTTGAAAAACCGCCCATATCGTGAGATACGGAAGGCTTTTTCAAGCGCCGGTCGAGGGTCATAATTCCCCGCTCAAAAATCCACTTTTCCATTTGGATTGGGTATGCATGGCAGCGTCGGGCGGATCGGCCCAAGAGCGATCGCCGTGCTGGGGGACAGCCTGGACATCAAGGGCATCGGCGCGAGCCGAATCGGTAAATCAAAATTTACCTCACCACTCTACGTGCGTTACCAGCTGAAGCATTTGATCATCTTCTTCGATGTTCCACACTCCAGATTTCTGAGCCTGCATGAGGAGATTAAGCATCCTCTCTGTTAGTTTTTGCTGCTTATAGGTACGCACAACTGATACTATGTACCACGCTGCATAAGAGAAATCACCCAAAATATCAAGCACATTACGACGGTCTCCAAAGTATTGCTTTATTATCCTGTTGATACAATATATGTCTATAGAAGGTATCAACAAATAATACATTGGATTATCCAGATGATCTACGACAAGCGTGGTATTATCTTTAATCTTATCTAGCGTCAAATTTAGTTTATACGGGACCGCAAATCCATACAAGGATAGAGCGATACCACTATAACTCACAGCTAGTTTAGGTAGTATTTTTAGGAGCATTATAGGGGTAGAATCCGTATCTTTAATATTTTGCCAATGATCCACCGTTTCAAGTAAAAAACATGTTGACGCTATTAGGCTTAAGGCATGCTGGGCAAACTTAAGCAATCCCATCTTCGCAGGTAGCGGGATGTTTTTTGATTTGATTTGAGCGATTTGAATCCCATCTTGATTTTCTCCTTCTCCCACCGATTGAGGTCTAGTTTTGACTTGCAAAGTAAGGTTGCTTTTTACCAAATCCCCCCAATGCCAGGCTAAAGCAGCGTTAGATGCTCCTAGAACCCCCATTATCCCCAACAGTCCTAATGAAAAAGCTTTTTTAAACAATGACATATTGAAAATCTCCCTAAATACAAATTCCAGATAATCTGTATACTTACTATTTAGGTACTTCTCTTTACTAGTCAAGGGCTTAACGTGACAGGGGCTTATACCGCACACGTGTGGGCTGGTCGGCCTCGCTGCCGAGGCGACGGCGGCGATCTTCAACATAGGCCTCGTAGTTCCCCTCGAACCAGACAACCTGACTCTCACCTTCAAAGGCCAAGATATGTGTGGCAATGCGATCCAAAAACCACCGATCGTGGCTCACAATAACCGCACATCCCGGAAATACCAGCAGCGCTTCTTCAAGGGCCCGCAGTGTATCAACATCCAGGTCGTTGGTCGGCTCGTCCAACAGCAGCACGTTAGCATTGGATTTAAGCATAAGCGCGAGGTGGATACGGTTACGTTCTCCACCAGAGAGCTGACCAACGCGTTTTTGTTGATCAGTACCTTTAAAATTAAACAGCGCACAATAGGCACGGCTTGGGATCTTACGCACCCCCAAATCAATCTCGTCCTGGCCTTGGGCAATCTGCTCCCACACAGTTTTGTTCGGATCAAGAACGTCGCGCGACTGATCTACATAAGCCATTTTCACAGAATCACCAATGATAAGCCGGCCACTATCGGGGGTCTCTTGCCCGGTGATCATGCGGAATAATGTCGATTTCCCCGCGCCGTTGGGGCCAATCACACCCACGATTCCCCCTGGAGGCAGACGAAAATCCAGTTTATCAATCAACAAGCGATCGCCAAATCCCTTACTGACGTGCTGGGTTTCGATCACGGTATTCCCCAGGCGTGGGCCAGCGGGAATAATAATCGGCAATGCTTCGTGCGCTTTTTCATTCGTTTGGGCGACCAATTGCTCATACGCTTGGATGCGTGCCTTACTCTTGCTCTGTCGCGCCCGAGGTGACTCACGAATCCAGGCTAACTCACGCTGCAGCAGTTTCTGACGCTCGGTTTCTTGCCGTTCCTCCTGCATGAGGCGTTTTTGCTTTTGCTCAAGCCACTGGGAATAATTACCTTCAAAAGGATGCGCCGTGCCACGATCAAGTTCAAGAATCCAGCCGACAACATTATCCAAAAAGTACCGGTCATGGGTAATCAGCACCACTGTCCCTTTATACTCTTGCAAATGGCGCTCCAGCCAAGCCACAGACTCCGCATCAAGGTGGTTGGTCGGCTCGTCCAATAATAATAAATCAGGCTTCTGCAGCAGCAGCTGACAAAGGGCCACCCGCCGCTTCTCACCACCGGATAAACGGTCGACACGACTATCCCCAGGGGGGCAGCGTAGCGCATCCATCGCAATTTCAACCGTGCGGTCAATATCCCAGCCGTTGGCCGCATCAATTTGTTCCTGCAACTCAGCTTGCTCAGCCAGGAGTGTGTTCATCTCATCGTCCGTGAGCTCCTCCGCAAAGCGCATGGAGACTTCATTGAAGCGATCTAACAGGTCTTTAACGGGCTTTAACCCAAGCATCGCATTTTCATGCACACTTAAAGCGGGGTCTAATTCAGGCTCCTGGGGAAGGTACCCAACCTTCAGCCCTTGGGCCGCCCACGCTTCACCGCGGAATTCTTTATCCCACCCAGCCATGATTTTGAGCAGTGTTGACTTACCGGCGCCGTTATGACCGATCACACCAATCTTGGCTCCTGGCAAAAACGAGAGCCAAACGTCTTTGAGGACTTCACGGCCACCAGGATAAGTTTTACCCAAGGATTTCATGACATAAGTATATTGGTAAGACATAACGCGACGTTTCTGTATTTAGAGGTATAAGGGAAAGTATGGTGGGCCCGGCAGGACTTGAACCCGCAACAACTCCGTTATGAGCGGAGGGTTCTAACCAATTGAACTACAGGCCCGAACTCAGATTTGAAGATACCGTTTTTCTGGAGAACGTCAAGTAGAAAAATAGCTTATATTCGTAAAGACACTCATAAAAGCGCCATAAATTTACAAAAAAAATTTAGGGTCGAAGCAAGATATCCCTCCCATAAACTGTGAGACTTTACAGATAAAGGGAGGGGTTCAACAACGGCAAGCTTTTTACAGATTAGCAGCAACAATATGACTCTGGTCTATAGCTGCCATCGGGAATCTTAAACTTCTTGCCGTTGTTATCCCCACAATTACGCATCCCGCATAACAGCACAACCAAGAGGCGATAGGCACAACACCCAATAATGATTGCCCCGACAAGCGACCAAACTGCGGGGACACCAAACTGAATACCAGTAGCGGCTTGGGTCGCATCGACATCACTAATAAGAAATGAAAAAAAGAAACCTTGTTGCCCAGTTTCCACAGCCTTCTTAGTTTCCTCAGCGAATTGTGGCCCCGGAGTAACAAGTGCTGTCACCAGATAAATAACCGCAAGCGACGTTAAACCGCATCCCCAGCCCCAAGTTTGCATGAAGGCTCTAGACCCTAGGCATCCGTAGGCTTTTTCTTTGCGTGTGACGATGTCTCCCACCTCCAAAGTTTCTCCAACGTCTCCTCCAGAGGCATAAGCTGGAGGATCCATAGTTAAAGAGACTGGACGACCTTCCACGATAGATGGAAGTTCAATGCTAAACCTGCTCTCACCAGTGCCCTCACTAGCCGTTAACTGAGTGGTGACCGACAGCAAAGCTAAACTCAATACAATAATTTTGTTAAACAACACTTTTCCCTCTCCTCAGTGTAAAATTTAAAAATTTTTCGTTCTATACCCAATCCAAATGAAAAAGCGGAGAATTTGAGAGAGGGAATTTGGCTCACCAGTAAGCTTGAAAAACCGCCCATATCTCGTCGTCGGCCCTGAAGAATCCACTCTGTGGACATCTACTTTGTCAAAGTTGCGCCCTGAATGCTCACGTACATGTACGTACGCTCCGCGTCAGTGCTCACTTTTCCTCGTATATGCCTCACGCATTGGATTCTTGAGAGCCGACTAGATACAAAAGGCTTTTTCAAGCGCCGGGAGTGGGTCATAATTCCCCGCTCAAAAATCCACTTTTCCATTTGGATTGGGTATACACGTAAGATTACGTTCGTTCGATATTAAAGCTTGTTCTATTAATAAAGCCCAAAATTTCATCTTCATAAGCCCGAAAATTAACACAACAACTTTTAGCATCTAACTTCAAGCACAGTATACTACACAGACGCCCTAAAAAACAAATATTTAATACAAATATGAAATAAATTTAATGTTAATAGAGTAAAAAAATTTTCATATATACAGTTTTTTAATGCCTAGCGATCAATTAACCATTTATTTTTTTCGCATGAGGAAATATTTACGATTTGTTAAAAAATTTCTCCGATACTACCAAGATTATAGGAATTATGAAGAGAGGATTTCACGATGGCACAAGGCAGGAAGAAAGTAGCACTCGCCCTACAAGGCGGCGCTTCACACGGCGCTTTTACATGGGGAGTTGTCGATCGCTTACTCCAAGATGGACGTATTGACATTGAGGGAATTAGTGGCACAAGTGCTGGGGCTATGAATGCTGCAGCGATTGCGCAAGGGTTTATTAAAGGTGGAGAAGAAGGGGCTCGTGCAGAGCTGCGCCGCTACTGGCAAGCTGTAAGCTCTCTTGGCTCTACGTCGCCGTTCCAGCCCAGCCTTATTGATCTAATGATTGGCAAACATGGCGTCGCTCATAACCCCGGCACAATTTTCATGAATATGTTAGGGCAAATGTTTTCTCCTAAACAATTGAATCCTCTCGGCATTAATCCATTTAAGTATTTCCTAGAGGGATTTTTTGATTGTAAAAAACTCTCGGAATCTGACAAAATCAAGCTGTTTTTATGCGCAACCAACGCACGCACCACTAAATTGAAGATTTTCGAAAATAAAGAAATTACTCCTGATGCGATGTTAGCGTCCGCCTGCTTGCCCTTGATGTTTGAGGCTGTAGAGATCAATGGCGAACACTATTGGGATGGCGGCTATATCGGCAATCCCGCAATTTATCCATTGATTAATAAGTGCGACTCGCAGGATATTATTGTTGTCTTACTCAGCCCTGTCCACATTGATCAGGTCCCTGAGACTAAAGAGCAGATTACAGCTCGGCTCAATCGTATTACATTTATCAGTACCATGGTGCGTGAGATGCGTATGATTGACTTTGTCACCGACCTTATTGATCAAGGGGCGATAAAATCTAATAAACTCAAGCGCGTTAACATGCACATCATCCAAAATGAAGACTTCTTCTTAGGGTTAGATGAATCAAGTCACTATAATACACAATGGTACTTCTTAGAACACTTGTACCAAGAAGGTGTCCGCACTGCAGAACGTTGGATCAAAGAAAACTTTGACGACATTGGACGTCGCAGCACGGCAGATCTTCAAGAGCTCTTTGAATAGTAGGAGACTGCAATGAATAACCGTATAATCGCTTTATTAGTAACCACTCTGTGGCCACTCACAGGGTTGCACGCCGGCAAGCCAAGCGCGCCAGTCCCAAACAACAAACCCGTATCATCAGTAAATAATACAGCACCAGAAGCAACTCCGATAAGTCCAGAGAATGAAACTCTGCACCACGATGTTACACCAACATCACCAGAAGCACCGGCACCCGTGCCTGCGCACAGCCCGAGTGTTGTGAGCGAGTAGGCCGTCGCTCCGTTAGTCGGCCCTGAAGAATCCACTTTTCCACTTGGATTGGGTATCAGACATATTGGATTCTTGAGAGCCGACTAGATACAAACAGCTTTTTCACAGTGACCTTTAAACTATAGCTATTAAAATCACCAGACGTACCTCTTACGCCCCAAGCACGCGCCGGTGCAAGCGCTCTGGTGACATGGCGCCGCCTGTGTGGTGGCCTTTGCGTTTACGGTGCCTGTTATAACGCGGTGTGGTTTTCTCGGAGTATTTCTTCATGTGCTTCAAGCTTTTGCTCTTGCGGGGCAGAACAGGCGACGCCTCACCAGGATTACAAGACTCATGGTTCACAGTCTGCACCTTAGCAAGCATGCCTTGATTTTCGAGAGACGTAAAGATGCCGTTCACGCGCTGCTCTATATTTTTCTGTTGGTGGTTGGCTGCGCGCCGCGGCCCAGAACTCTCGCCAACAAAGTGACTTGCCAGCCGAAGCTGGGGCTTATTTCGCTCAATCAGCTCAAAGCCACGGTTAAGTAAATCGGTCGTACGCTGATCGCGCCAACGATTTGTCCCCCCCCCCATTACGACTGTAATAACATGCTTGCCCTCGCGGACAGCTGAAGCTGCTAGGTTAAACCCTGCAGGGTTTGTAAACCCGGTTTTGATACCGTTCACACCGTCTACGCGCCCCAGAAGTTTATTGTGATTAGTATAGGATGCCCCGCGGAACCTAAATTGTTTGAGAGAGAAATAACGATAATAACTTGGATAATGGTAATAAAGGGCTCGCGCTAGAATAGCCATATCGCGTGGCGTTGTAATGTTGCCGGCATGATGCCATCCTGAGGCATTGGCAAAACACGTATTCTTCATGCCTAGGCGACGGGCTTCTTGTGTCATCATTTGCGCAAATCGATCTTCCGTGCCCCCCATATGCTCAGCGAGAGCAACTGCCCCATCATTTGAGGATTTAACGATCATCCCGCAGACGGCATCACGCACAGCAATCTCATCGCCAACACAAAGGCCGAGTTTACAGGGCTTTTGCCGCGCCGCCCGATGCGATACACACAGACGATCCGATAAACGCAGCTTGCCCTGCTCCAAGGCTCTAAACGTGAGATAGAGGGTCATCATTTTTGTTAATGATGCTGGGTAGCACGGTTGAGTCGCGCGATGATCGTATAATACCTGACCGGTTTTCCCATCAATCACAATAGCAGCATACTTCTCTGATGCGCCGCCTTGCGCACGCCCAGAACGTCGACGCGCTGCGGAGGCATCTGAAGAGATAAAAATAATAGCAAATACTAAAACAAGTAGACGATACATAGTCCTTCCAATCTATTACATATTGTGACTGAGAAAAAGTAAAAAAATCGATTAAATTTAAGATTTTTTATGCGACCTTTTTGGCAAATTCGCCTAAAATACACAAAGAATATTCACACCGCCCTGAATCAACCCAAAAAAGCCAAGATAACCTTTGGCTTTTTTGGGTTGATTCAGGGCGGTGTGAATATAACCAATACGGTTAACTGAACGATACGGAATGTACAGAAAGGGAAATCCATTATTATGCTTTCTTTAATAAAACACGTTATTCGGATTTTATTTATGATGATAACATTAATCCCAACGGCACAAGCAATGCCCGAGATACCTGACGTCGAAGTCAACCAGCAGGTTCGCTTAAAACTGCCAAGGGCTAAAAACCCTGATAAGGTTTTAAAATTGAGGAAGTACAGCATACCGCTCATCTTAGCTTCAGCTGCAGCGGGGGGATTTCTTGTGTATCAACAAAATGCAAAACGAACCCCTTATGCTCCCAGTCACTTACCTTTTGCAATGAATCAAACACCCCCACGACCTCTCTCAATTACTCTCGTACAATTAGAGGTCAAGAATAATAGGACCAGTGACGATTCTATAACGATAAGAGAATATGAAGATAAAGATGTAGATATAGATGAGGCGTTAAAGCAAGCTGGTAAGAATTTTAGTCAATCTATTCAATCAATATATACGAGTTCCGTAATGAACAATTTCACTACAGCTGCGGACAACTTAGATAAAGCGCTTGCGACGAGCTTACGATCTTTACCTACAGCAACCGATAAAGCGATTATGGCACGGATTGATTTTCATCGAAACTTAACGGATATCGCCCGTAAACAGATACATACGTTTGATCAAAAATGGTTTGATAGCGTCAAATTTCTTTGTGATACGTATGAAAAATCGCTTTCGACCCAAGTGCTTAAACTTGTCCAGGCGTTACAATCAGAGGCACCCCTTGCAACCATCCAGACGGTCGAAACTGATCTGACAAGCCCGATTGATAAAGCAACAATCGGTAATTTATTCCGTTATTTTGTGAGTTTAGTATCCCCTGAGCCAATTTACGGTCAGCATTGGCATCGTACTCTTCATGAGCAATGTAAAGAGATTGGGACCTATCCTGTTTATAAAGAAATGGTAAACGGGCGATTTTATATGATTTGGCAAGGTAATAATGCCGCTACTCATGCGGAAGCTATGGCCAAAAGAGCTAAGAATTTATTCAATAAAAACGTTCAAAACCAGCAGTGCTACGCACGATTTCTGGATACTCTCACTCAGCAAATACAACAGACTTATCCCTTGATATACCTCTCCTGAATAAAACTGTTTAAAAGTCAGGATGAATGGGTTAGATTCGTATTTATGAATGGATTTTTGACAGATCAAGAACGAGCAACGTTAAAATATCAGCA
>JBILKX010000027.1:0-18444 GCA_044376435.1 Alphaproteobacteria bacterium
ACCCCTCAAAATATGCTCCAAGTGTTTCCTTCATTCTTCTTAAATCCTTTCTAAAATTTAAGAAAAATATACCCTTTCATTCACTATTTTGCCTCAAAATTTTTTTCATGCGTAGGCCCTGATTCTATACCCTCATCAGTTTTTGTTATTGCTTATTGTGTGAGAATTTGGTAAACGAAGAGCATTAGGTTCTGTGCGTTATGCCCGCAAGGTTTCTGCAAAACACACAGCCCCTAGTAATCCTACCTAAATGTGCGGTCGTGGCGGAATTGGTAGACGCGCAGCGTTGAGGTCGCTGTGGGCAACCCCCGTGGAAGTTCGAGTCTTCTCGACCGCACCATTCTTCATTTATTTGCTACCCCCATCAAAAGAATCTCCCATAATCATGTCGCTCTAAGGCAAGATTTATGCGGGGGACTTTATACGCCCTTACCAACTAAAAAACCAAGCAATAGCTTGGCTTTTTAGTGAGCCTCAGGATCGGCTAGACATTTGGATGGAGATCAGAGATAGCAAACCTAGGGTTTAAAAACGTCATATAGGGGATTTGGATAATTTGCCAAGACTGTCTACTGCCCGCCCAAATTTGGAAAGCTCGTTTCTCTTCTTGTAACATCTGAGGAGATTTTTCTATGTTAAAGTTGACCATACGCACAGGTTGCAGCGGTTTTTGACTCCATGACGTATATTCTTGATCTAAGAAATCAAGACAGTTCATAAAACCTTCTCTCAAAGCAGAATTCTCACTCAGGCTATTTATCATACTTTGCCTATAAGTATTTTCTAGATTAATGAGCTTTAGGCTGTCCTGCAATTTTGTAGGCTCTTGATCACAGTCTCTTTTTGCCTTTTGTGTTTTACTGCGTAGTTGCTTTAAACGCTCCATGTTGTACTCGCTCAGATCAACATTATCCAGAATATCATTAAAGCATTTAGGCAAGCTTTCTTTTAGACCCTTGACCCGAAATTCAACAATTTTTGCGTGAGCTGTCTTCTCCAAAATATTGTTAAAGCCTTTGATGAAGCTGGTAACATCACCACTACCACGGACATTTTCTAGATCGTTCATCCTAGTTAGGTTCTTCCAATGGTCCAGAACAAGATCATATGTAGTCCCTAACACCGCATGAAGCACCCGTTGTTCGGCCTGGGAAAGCCCTTCCTTATCGAGTAAATTGTAGAACGCCTCTCTGGTAAAGCTACTGACAAACCTATCAAGACTTTTTCCCTCCAATTGTGTTATAAATTGGCTGCCCACACGCATTGCCTTCGTATAGAGCTTAGATATTCCCTTATCTTGAAAGAAATAAAGCCAATCCAAATAATCTAGAATTTCCTTTACTTCTTGAAACTCCAGGATACTGGGGGTACTGGCAGGGGTTTTGTTGGTAGCCTTATAAAATTTTCCTAACGCTTGAATCTTATCCTTCACACTTATGAAGCTTACCATATTAGGAAGATTGGGTAGTTCTAGTGGGCGTCCTTGGTCAGCAAACAAACCAGATTTTACTTTATAATTATCAAGTTCAAGAACCTTATACCTCAAACACTTATATAATAGAGATGCTGTTTTATATAGCTCTATGAAAGGAGTATAAACTGTTGTCATAAACTCTTTTTTATTAGGTAAATTTTCAAAATCTATTGTCAACATTTCACTCGATATCGCCTGAAAATGTCTTAAGGCTTGCTCCAAATGCCCGATATAGATCCCTTGCATCCCTTGTGAAACTTCAGCTTGATAATTAATATTACACCCTAAGAATATCGCCATTTCTGCAACTACTGATTCTAGGCCTAAGCGAAAGGCATGCGCGTTCGCGAGTAACGCTTGAGGATCCAAAGAATGAACGGGGGTTTGCGCCCTCACCTTTTCAATAATTTTTTTTAGTTGCTTAAATTGCAGGACATACTTTTGTAAATCTTGCCGATCAGTTTGGGGAACATCCGCACCTAAAGATAAATGACTATGTGCAATAATATCTTTAGGATAAGGATTTGCTTCGTATTCTGTGTGCTTTTGCTCAGCTTTCTTAACATCAGAACTTTGGTGCGTTGCCCAGAGGTTATAGGCCACACTTGCTATGCCTGAGACAAGAGTAACCGCTCCCAGGGCCATCCCTATATTGTCGGCCCGAAAGGCTTGTGCCATAGTCTCAGCAACCTTTGGGAGATAAGCTCTTCCTGTCTCAATGCTCCCACGTATAACCAGGGTATCGAGAGCTGAGCCTGTCGATCTTGGATTCAGGTCCGTGAGATCTACGAAGCGATGCATAGCATCAAAAGGAATATCCTTTATACCACCCGATTTTTTACCATTACCGCCGTTCGCTCCGTTCAAGGGATTATTAAGGTTAGCAACCCATACTAGAAAGTCCTTAGCCATAGAGTATTTATTCCGCTCTGAACTGGGCCCCTGCGGAGGAGGAGGAGGAGCACTTGCCCGCGCTTGGGCCATCTGCCTTAAGACGGCACATGAGGCTGCGCCTACACCTAAGGCTCCAGTGAACTTACCGATTTCCTTTAATCTTTTATATTCCTTCACGGCGGCCTGATACTCTTCTAATGTAGCAGGAGGCAACGTAAACACTAGTGCTGCAGAACTAATTAAGGGCTTCAAGCCAATCCCCATGAAATCCTGGACAGGATGTCCCTGCAATTTTATTTCCCAGATTAGTTTGAACGTCCAGTGTAGCAAGGAGAGTTGCGGGTCCACAGGTGGATTCTCTAAAAAAGATTTAAAATCATCAAATGGCACATTTTGCAAAATATTACGCAGAATTATCTCAATAGACAAAGTATGATGATATAAATTCAGATTTTTTGGAATTCCTGGGCATAACTTTTGGTCACCCTTCCAACCTAGATACCCAAGAGTATTAACCTCTGGATCTATTGCACTAACTCCTATCGTACAGATTTCATCAGAATTTATCTGCCCTATACTCCCTTCTCTTAGGCTTGGCATAGGCTGCTCTATAGGGGGAGGACTACCTTGAGTTGAATCCAGAATAGGTGCTGCATACATTTCCATTGTATTAGCCTGCTGATATATTAAGGTTGAACTTAATAAAAATGTCAAAAATCTCTTCATTTTTGCTTCTCCTGTGTAATTGTTGAAATAATTTAATTATTGTTTATTTTGTATTTTAGCATGCAACTCACCAAGATTGTCAACAACTTTTTGCCTTAAAGTGTTTAGAAAAAAGACTGAAAGTCATTTAAGCATACACACAGCCTTGCTATTTTTCTGCCAGAGTATATACACCGCGCTGAAGTATTAAAAAAGCCAGATGTATGCTTGGTTTTTTAAGGAAGCAGTTCCTATAAAAACCATAAGCTTCAAAGCGGACTATATGAAAACCTTGGTTTCAACAACTTTAAGAACGATGTAAGTTTATGGATTGGGGGTATAAATAAAGCATAAAAAAAGGAGCAAAATTTGCTCCTTTTTTCTTAAATATGGATCGCTTATTAACGCTTTGAGAACTGGCAACTACGACGCGCCTTATGAAGACCGTATTTCTTACGCTCAACCACACGGCTATCGCGTGTCAAGAATCCTTGTTTGCGTAGGATTGGACGAATCCCAGGCTCAAATAGACTTAGGGCCTTGCCAATACCATGACGTACCGCACCTGCCTGCCCAGAGCATCCACCCCCAATAACCGTGCAAATAATATCAAACTGATTTAAACGATTTACGGCCTCAAAAGGTTGATTGATAATCATCCGCAACACAGGACGCGCAAAATAATTCTCAGCAGTTCGACCATTCACTGTCATTTTACCGTTACCTGGTTTAATCCACACACGTGCAATCGCATTTTTACGCTTACCTGTAGCATATGCACGACCCTGAGCATCAATCTTTGCTTCAACTGTTTTAGCCGAGTTATTAGATGCAGGCGATTTCGCACTATTCATAGCGGATTTTAGATTTTCAAGTTGCATATTTTAGCCTCTTTTTGCATTTTTTGGATTCATAGCTGCAACATCCAAAACCTCTGGATTTTGCGCTGCATGCGGATGCTCAGCCCCTGCATAAATTTTCAAGCAAGACATTTGCTGACGCCCCAAGGGTCCGCGCGGCACCATCCGTTCCACAGCTTTTTTAATCACACGTTCTGGAAAACGACCATCTAAGAGATTACGCATGGTTCGCTCTTTAATGCCACCTGGGTGACCAGTGTGCCAATAAAACTTCTTTTCCTCACGCTTTTTACCAGTAAAGTGTACTTTTTCGGCGTTGATCACGATGATATTATCGCCACAATCCATGTGTGGCGTATAAGTTGGCTTATGCTTTCCACGCAACATATTTGCCAATACGCTAGCCAGACGCCCAACGACTAAGTCCTTGGCATCAACAACGTACCAACGCTTGTCTATTTCGCCAGCACGCATCGAATATGTCTTCATGCAGTTTGTTAAATTCATACTACTAACCATCTAATTTAAGTAAAATACCAAGAACTCTCGTTCAATCCTTGGCTATTAAATACTGAATTTTCTTAATCCCGTCAATAAAAAAAACATCAGGTAGCTTATTAATTTGGGATTTTCATGGTCGGAGCGGCGGGATTTGAACCCACGACCCTCACACCCCCAGCGTGATGCGCTACCAGGCTGCGCTACGCTCCGATTTTTAGCGAGTATACCTAGGACGCCACGCAAATGCAAGCACACTTTCTTAGCGCTCGCTTTTCCTTATATAGCCGCCTTTAATGCACAACCTTGCTTTACGCGATTTTATCAATGCTTTAGGCTAATTAATCAGTCAGGCTTTCATATAATCCGCTTTAGATCTTGCCCATGACATCTTACTTCCAAAAAAAACCAAGCTAACGCTTGGTTTTGTAAATATTTCAGCAGGGCAAAAATAGTCTGGGAAGGGTCCGCTTAGTGCAGAAAAAATAAATTTAAGGCAAATACCCCCCCATCCCAAACTCAAAAATTCGCAAAGACTTTAATCAGCATTCATAGATTGTTTCAAAATTTTTGACGCACGGAAAGCCACAACACGCCTGGGGGTAATCACAGCCTCATCGCCAGTCTTGGGATTACGTCCAACACGCTGCCGTTTATGATATATACAAAAAGTACCGAAACCGGTAATCTTCAACTCCTTATCAGCAGCAAAATTTTCAATCATTTGGTCCAAAAGGTCTTCCAAAATTTTACTTGAAATGTCGGGAGTAACAGCGAACTTCTCACCTATACTCTGTACAATATCAGCACGAGTTACTGTAGTTTGCGACATATTTGTAATCCTTATGATTATTATTTATCAACCAACAAAAACATACCTTATTTATCGTTTATTTTACATGAGCTCTACTAGGATTATATGCCAAGCTTTCTAACACATCTCGTGCTTTATAAACCCTACGTCATTCTTCATGCAACTGAACAACTTAATCTTGGTTTGATCATTATATTAATAAAATTGAATTTATCAAAATAAAATTTTTAATTTATAAATAATTAAAAATAATTATTACATCTCAATCACTTACAAACAGCCTAATACAGATGAAGGCACCTCTACACGGGTTTCGAAAGCATTTTTGATCTTTGCATTGAGGCCGATTTTTACTGTTTTGATTGCCATTTCCACAGCATGCGCGTAGCCTACAGCATCAGTACCACCATGACTCTTAATGGCAACCCCGTTCAATCCCAGAAAGATAGCTCCATTATACCAACGAGGATCCAAACGCCTCCCTAACAAATCGTCAAGCGCACTTTTGGCAAGCAGGTATCCAATCTTAGCCTTTAAGTTGCTTGAAAAAGCTTCTTTAAGAAAGCTTACAATCATTTTAGCTGTACCTTCAGCCGTTTTCAGGGCAATGTTACCAGAAAATCCATCAGCGACGACCACATCTACAGTGCCAGCCCCGATGTCGTTGCCTTCAATAAAACCATGAAAATTTTCTACTAAAGGATTATTTTGTTTTTGAGATTCACGAATTAGAATTGCAGCTTCTTTAACCGAGGGACTCCCCTTAGTTTCTTCTGACCCTACATTTAATAACCCAACCGTAGGTGCCAAAACTCCTAACACTTCACGTGCATAGAACTCACCCATCACCGCAAATTGCACCAAATTTTGCGGACTGCATTCAACATTAGCCCCTAAATCAAGCACAAGGGTTTGGCCACGCATTGTTGGCATTTGCTTACACATTGCTGGCCTATGAATGCCGGGGATCATACGCATTGCCAGCATCGCTAAAGCCATGTAAGCCCCTGTGTTACCAGCTGACACCACGCCTTGAGCACGATTGCTAGAAACCGCCTGAACTGCCAACCCCATACTTGAGCTGCGACCTTTGCGTAAAGCCACCGACGGCTTCATATCAGCAGTAACCACATCAGGGGTATGTTCAAATTCAACTTGGCCTGATAAACCCGCATACTTATTTAAAATTGGCACAACACGCGCCTGATCACCAAACACTAAGAACCGCACACCTGGATACCGTCGGTTAACTTGCGCCAAACCATCAATGACTACTTCTGGCGCATGATCACCACCCATTGCGTCAATTGCTAACGTTAATCCAGGTTCAGCCTCAGTGCTCATATGTCACAACCTTTTATGAACTTGCAGGCTCAGTAGCAACACGCTGGCGAATCACTGCACGCCCATTATAATGACCGCACGAGTCACACAAGTGATGAGGAAGCTTGGGTGCACCACAATTAGAGCATTCAGCTGAATTCACCCCTTTTAATGCGTCATGAGCTCGACGCATATTACGCCGTGACTGTGAGGTTTTTTTCTTTGGAACTGCCATGGGATACCTACCTTTCGATTTATAAAGACAATCTCCTTGCTTTTAGCGGAAAACGGTCTCAAAAAGCAACAAAAATTTTACATATAATTAATGATATACCCGATCCAGATGGAAAAGGGGAGAATTTGAGAGAGGGAATTTGGCTCACCACCAAGCTTGAAAAACCGCCCATATCTCGTCGTCGGCTCTCAACAATTCACTCTGTGGACATCTACTTTGTCAAAGTTGCGCTCTGAATGCTCACGTACCCGCATGTACGCTCCGCGTCAGGGCTCACTTTTCCTATCATCTGTCTCACATATCGGACCCTTGAGAGCAGACTAGTTACAAAAGGCAAGCGCCGGTCGAGGGTCATAATTCCCCGCTCAAAAATCCACTTTTCCATTTGGATTGGGTATATTAGCGAACAAGTCACGGTCTAATGTTGTATTTCTGACTGTTATCACATCCGCCACCTAAGGAAGCAATCTAAGTCTTACACACCCTTATCAATCAACCACACAAAATTCTAGGGTCAATTTTTTTATATTTTTCCTCAGACTTTTGCTGATAATTCTCCAGGATTCTGTCCTTTGAATATTTCAAACCCTGCACCATAAGATCGAAAATTCCCATTCATACCTCAATAGAATTTTTTATACTCACTTTTATAAACAAGTTATATTTTTAATTAAATGCGCTAAAAGAAATTAAAAATCTGGACTCAAACCCCATAAATTACCATTAAATACCTGATTTCGTGAAGTTTTTAAGAAAGAGCGTAATAAATACTTTATTAACTTCGTAAACCTTTTATTAATTTTTAACATACTAAACTTAAAATACAAACAAAAAAATACTTCCCAAGGAGATACCATGAAATTATCAAAGCAATCTTTAGAAATTCTACTCGACCTTGTTGAAATTAAGCTCAGCACAATGCAGGTACATGATCGCGAAGATGCACGCGAGCTCGTCCGTTTGCGTAATTGCCGCGATGAAATCATGACCGAGTATAATCGCCGTAGCAAAAAATCTCTTGCAGAACCAGAGCAAACCCTTACCAAGCCATTATCAGCACCACGACGCAGTGGCGTTGCCATGGGGCGTGGATTAAGCCGAGTCACTATCCATGATTAGTCCCCCCACAGAATCTTGGGTTATAAGCGCCGAGCAGTGTCATGAGTAATACGTCTAGATTTTGGGATCTTTTTGAAAACAGCCTTGCCTTCGCCAGCAAAGCACACATTGCCACTGAAAAGTATATTGCCCATTATCACGACTTAATGAACATGCCAGCGCCTTTTGATCCCGGCAAAGTCATCTCAACGCTTGGTCTCACGTACCATCATCACTTGACAAGCAAAGAATCTCTTGGCACCGCAATGGATTTTTTTCAAGATATCAATCAATTAAACGTTGGTATTCTTGAGCAGATTGCGCAACATACGCCGATACATATCAATAAAGATAAAAGATTTCAACACCCTGCGTGGGATCACCATCCCTTTTTTGCTTGGATACAACAAACTTATCATGCAACATGTCGCTATTGTAATAAGCAACTTGAGACCACGCCCAATCTCGATGACTCACAGCGTCGCATGTCTAGATTTTACCTAACTCATCTTTTAGATGCTTATGCGCCAACCAACCACCCTTGGCTTAATCCGGAGGTGATTCAAAAAACGATTAATACTCAAGGCCATAACTTAGTTCAGGGCGCCCAGAAATTCTTTCAAGATATTGCTGAGCGTGATGGCTTTTGGCAAGTTACAACCCGGCACCCAACAGCATTTAAGGTCGGACACAACCTTGCCACCACGCCGGGGGATGTTGTGTTTCGCAACGAACTTGTCGAAATTATCCGCTATCAACCGATGACTGCGCAAGTTCGCCCCACACCGCTTATGATCATTGCCCCTTGGATCAATAAGTTTTATATTTTCGATCTCCAACCCAAGAACTCCTTTGTCCGTTGGGCGCTCGAGCAAGGATTCCAAGTGTTTATCACCTCTTGGCGCAATCCCACTTCCGAGCATCGTGATTATGGCTGGGAGGACTATATACGCCTCGGCATCTTGGAGCCACTGGTCTTTATTCGTGAAGCAACCCACTCCCGGCAAGTCCATGCGATTGGCTACTGTATTGCCGGGACCATGCTGACCAGCGCCGTCGCTTACCTCACCAAGAAGCGCAAATTTCCCTTCAAAAGTATCACCCTTCTTACCACCATGACGGATTTTTCTGATCCTGGTGACATGAAGAATTTCCTGGACGCAGATTATTTAAAACAGTTAGAACAACATCTTAAGCACTTTGGCTATATGGATCATCGTGCTCTATCCCAAACATTCAGCCTATTATCTGCGAACAGTATGATTTGGAATTACGTTGTTCGGAACTATTTTTTGAATCAAGACCCGCCTCCATTCGATATTTTACATTGGAATAGCGACTCAACTCGACAAACAGAAGCGATGCAACGGTTTACTATCTGGAAGCTATATCTTGAAAACCGGCTGCGAGAAGCGAACGGAATACGCATAGCCGGCACAAAACTTAACCTTCACCGTATTAAAACCCCTACCTATATGCTGTCAACGAAAGAAGATCATATTGCTCCCTGGCGCTCGACTTATGCGGCTACCCAGATCTTTTCAGGCCCTCTCACCTTTGTATTGGGCGGCTCCGGCCACACCGCTGGCGTGATAAACGCCCCCTCTCAAGAAAAATATCAATATTGGACCAATAATACCCTTCCTGAACAAGCCGATGACTGGTTTGCGGGCGCTGAGGCGACCCCAGGATCTTGGTGGCCCCACTGGAAGCAATGGATCTGCCAATTTCGCGAGGACCCAGAAATTGCATCAAGTTCAAGCTGGGATTTTAAAAAATACAAAAGTATTCATAAAGCGCCCGGGACATATGTTTGGTAAAATCTTCCTTGATTTTACATGTCGTAATACCTATATCGTAAATATAGGGTCAACATTATTTTGAGGAGCGTTTTATGTACCCATCTATTTTCACTTTGATTTTCAGCACATTTATAGCTTTAGGTCTGCAGGCAAACCCTGTTGAAGAACTTTCCCAGCCTCTCGTTAGCACCCAAGCTTCACAATCTATTCAACCTAGCCACACGCTAGAGAACAAAGGCTATATCACTCGCTTAAACGAGCATTTCAAGCTTCTGCTCTCTAAAATCGCGCGTAAAAAAGCATCAGAATCTACAGAACCTAGCCAATCATTAAAGAAGAAAGATGT
The DNA here is from genome assembly GCA_044376435.1 of Alphaproteobacteria bacterium. GTDB lineage: Bacteria > Pseudomonadota > Alphaproteobacteria > JBILKX01 > JBILKX01 > JBILKX01. Next base: position 10,050 of record JBILKX010000027.1, read on the forward strand.
TATGACGCACTGCAGAAGTGTGGTTAGTGTGATGCTATCTAAAGAAGCTTTAGTTGTACATATCTGTGTATTAGCCTATATAATTTTTCACTCCCATTCTAAAACCAAGTGAACGGCATATATCTAGCTAGTCCGCTCTAAAACATTCAAAAAGCCAAGTTAATTCTTGGCTTTTTGTACATTTCAGGACAGTGTCCCTCCATGCACGTGAGCATTCAGTGCGCAACTTTGACGACCCAGGCGCTCTTTCACCTCTAAATCTTAGCGGGGCCCCAGAAAAACCCGATATGTGAGCATACCCAATGCAAGTGGAAAAGGGGAGAATTTGAGAGAGGGAATTTGGCGCAATACCAAGCTTGAAAAACCGCCCATATCGTGAGATACGGAAGGCTTTTTCAAGCGCCGGTCGAGGGTCATAATTCCCCGCTCAAAAATCCACTTTTCCATTTGGATTGGGTATCATAAATGCAAGTGGAAAAGGGGAGAATTTGAGAGAGGGAATTTGGCGCAATACCAAGCTTGAAAAACCGCCCATATCGTGAGATACGGAAGGCTTTTTCAAGCGCCGGTCGAGGGTCATAATTCCCCGCTCAAAAATCCACTTTTCCATTTGGATTGGGTATAACAATGGTAGGAAAAGTGAGCACCGAAGCGGAGCGTACGCATGTGTACGTGAGCATGAGGCGCGCAACTTTGACGACCCAGGCGCCATTTCTGGGGCCCCGGAAAAAAGACGATTATGAGGATCAGATATTAGGAACGGCGGCGCGCAGAACCGTAAGTGGATTCAATATCCATGCGGATTCGAGCACCGCCGTGACGCCATAGATGACCTCAGAGCGACTTTTTAACGGGGGGTGAAAAAGGTGTTGATTTTTGTGTACATATTCCTCAGATTAGTGCCGTATACCTATTCGGTGAAAAAGTGGAGGAAATATATGTTTGCATTTGTTTGCCCAGGGCAAGGATCTCAGAGTGTCGGTATGGGCAAAGCCCTAGCTGAAGCCTTTCCTGAAGCTCGCGCTGTGTTTGAAGAAGTGGACGACACTTTAAGTCAAAAACTTAGCCAGCTGATGTTTGAAGGGCCGATTGAGGTGTTAACACAAACACAGAACGCTCAACCTGCGTTATTTGCCGTCAGTGCCGCTATACACGCGGTCATTCAAAAATCTACCTCAGCAAAGCCTGCGTATGTTGCGGGCCACTCATTGGGAGAGTATAGCGCCTTAGTTATTGCTGGGGTCCTGGACATTGCCACCACCACAAAGTTATTACGGCATCGTGGGAATGCTATGAGCCAAGCTGTGCCGGCTAACACAGGTGCTATGGCAGCAATTCTAGGGCTTGACTGCGAAGCACTCCACGGGATTGTTGCAACAGCTGCAGAGGGACAAGTGTGTGTCGTTGCCAATGACAATGCCCCTGGACAGGTGGTCATTAGCGGCCACGCGGAAGCCGTTGAACGTGCTAGCGCATTAGCGACACAAGCTGGCGCGAAACGTGCTGTCATGCTCCCGGTAAGCGGCCCGTTTCACTCCCCTCTCATGGCTCCTGCAGCCGATGCTATGGCACAAGCATTAGGTGCTATTAAATTCCACGCCCCTTTAGCCCCTGTTGTTGCCAATGTCACAGCAGCACCAGAGAGTAATCCTGACCGCCTGCGACAATTACTGGTAGAGCAAGTCACTGGGCAGGTTCGTTGGCGTGAATCCGTCGCGCAAATGGCAGCACGGGGAGTTACCCGCCTTATCGAGGTGGGTGCTGGCAAAGTACTTACAGGTTTGGGGAAGCGTATTGCACCTGATATCAGCCATGAGGCTATTCATACCCCCGAAGAACTAGAAATTTTTATTAACAGCTTATAGGAGACCACCCATGTTTAACCTAACCGGACGCAAAGCCCTTATCACTGGCGCATCAGGCGGCATTGGTGCCGCTATCGCCCGCACCCTTCATGCCCAGGGCGCTGTTGTTGCGATATCAGGAACGCGTGTGGAAGCGCTGCAAGCCCTCCAAACAGAGCTCGGCAACGAGCGCGTGTTTATTGCGCCTTGCAACCTCTCAGACCGCACGGCTGTTGAAAACCTTGTGCCTCAAGCTTGCGAAATGCTTGGTGGTCTCGATATCTTGGTTAATAATGCGGGACTAACGCGTGATGGGTTAATTTTACGTATGAAAGATGAGGATTGGGACACCGTGCTTGCCGTAAACCTAACCGCGACGTTTGTCCTCAGTCGTGCGGCCGTGAAGGTTATGATGAAGCAACGCTATGGTCGCCTTATCAATATCGCCTCTGTGGTCGGATTCTCTGGTAACCCAGGCCAGACTAATTATGTCGCCTCCAAGGCTGGGCTGGTTGGCTTTACAAAAGCCCTCGCTAAGGAAATTGCAAGTCGTGGTGTTACTGCCAACTGTGTCGCACCTGGCTTTATTGCCACCCCCATGACAGATGTCCTGAATGAGGCGCAAAAACAGCAAATTCTGAACAACGTTCCAGCTGGCAGCTTAGGAACCCCTGAAGATATCGCCGCAGCAGCGACATTTTTAGCCAGTACAGAAGCTCAGTACGTGACTGGAACCACCATCCATGTGAACGGCGGTATGTATATGTAGTCGAGCCAGGAATCTAGGCTTCGCTTGTTGAGCAACAAGGGGTAGGCCAGGATTAAGACAAAGCCTGGATTCTTCAGTTCAATGTGAAAAAGTTCAATCTGAAAAACTCTTGTTTATGTGATGTTTGAGACGTATCTTTAAGATTTTGGCCTTAGATATCCAATCCAAATAAAAAAGACACCCCCTTTTGGAGGTGTCTTTTTTATTTTCTGATTTCTAGCCTTTTTACTCGCGACGATCGCCGATTAAGCGCATCAAGCTTAAAAAGAGATTGATAAAATCAAGGTACAACATCAATGCCCCAAGGATGGCTTTCTTTATGCCAACCTCATAAGTATCGCCAGAATAGTAAAGTTCTTTGAGGCGTTGTGTATCATAAGCTGTCAGGCCTGTAAAAATAATAACACTTAGAATTGATACAATAAACTGCATCATGCTACTTTTCACGAAAATGTTCACAACAGAAGCCAGAATAACGCCTATGAGCCCCATAAACAAAAAGGAACCAAAGCTTGATAAGTCACGCTTGGTGGTATACCCATATAAACTCATTCCACTGAACGTGGCAGCTGTAATGAAAAACACCCTGGCTATACTCGTTCCTGTATACATGATAAAGATTGACGATAAAGACACCCCCATAAGTCCGGCGTATATCCAAAACATTGTCTGAGCTGTTCCGGCAGATAAATGGGCTAGCCTAAACTGCAGAAACAAGGCAACTCCCAAAGGGGCGAACATCACAACCCACATCAAGGGCGTTCCAAATAGGGCCGCCATAAGCTGTGGACTTGAAGAAACCATCATAGCGGTCAATCCAGTAATTGCCAGACCTAGAGCCATATAGTTATAGATTTTCAACATGTAAGACCGCAGACCTTGGTCTACCACTTCCCGCGCAGTCGTTGAGCCTGCAACAGCTTTTCTATCAAATGATGACATAAACATCCTCCATTAATTTTACTTATTTTAACTGATTACTGCTCGTTTTTCAATACTTACTTGTCAGTTCATAAGCTTCCTGACCTGCATCAAAGAAAGTATATCACCTTATTGATAGGCACTTAATTGACCATTATCATGTAATATAAACAGAGTTTTTCCCGCAACCATCGGTGATATCTTAATCGCATTATCTGTAGAAATCTGAGATATTACCTTGCCGTCTGCAGCCTGCAATTGAACAATTCGTCCATCGCTTCCGACGATTAACAACGCGTCACCCGTTACTAAAGGACCAGCCCAACTTATATCGCCTCGACCTTTCGGTAACGCGCGCACCCAGCGTACAGCCCCAGTCTCACGATGCAAGCAAATAAGTTCGTTTTGCAGGGTGATCACAAAAATAAAATCTCCAACCACAGCTGGGGTACGAATTGCTGCAATATCCAAATCCCATAGGCGACGGCCAGAACGCAAATCAATCGCTGCCATACGCCCGCCATGACTGACAACGTAGACAATACCTTGATTAATGATGGGACGTGCTTTGATTTGGGCCATCGTTGACACGGCATCTAGATGCCGCGTTGAAAACAAATTGTCAGCCCAAAGCTGATACCCGTTATCGACACGCAATGCATAAATTTCTCCAGACGAGTACGGCACAACAACAACACCTTCACCAACAGCTGGAGCTGCACCGCCAAGCAATCCAGCCGATTCCACCAATCCATTATGATGCCACAGTGATTGTCCGCTTATAGCGTCAAACACTTGTAACTCATTATTGATAGTCACGACAAAGACACGGTCTTCACGTACCGTTGGCGATGTGCGCACAGGGCTATTGACTGATTGTTGCCATTTTATCTTACCGTTGCTAGCCTCAAGGCAAAATACCTGATTAAAAGGTGTTGTGACAAACACAGATCCTTTAGCATAGGCAACCCCACCGCCTAATAGGTTACGACTTTCGCCTTCAGGCACAATATCGGCACGCCACGCTACTTCACCATTCACATGACTTAACGCCATTACCTCGCCGTCGGCACTGAGTGCATATAGGTGTTGCCCATCACTTACAGGACCTGATAACAAACGACGCTCCGAGTTTGAACCCGCAATAGTGTTGTTACTCCACAATAAGGACAGGGTATGGTTTAGCACCAAGGGAGGCATCACATGACTGGGATGTCCGCCAACTTGCGGCCAATCTTGATTAATGACGGCTTTAGGCAGTAGAACCGGCAGATGCTGGATCTGCGGATCAATCTGAAGCTTAGGCACCGAAAATAAAACTGGCTCTCGATCGCCTACCAAGGCCACTTTTTCTTTTTCACACCCCCCAAGAGCCATCATTGACGCGAGAGAGCATCCCCAAATCCGATATACAGCCTGCCACTTTCTCATGTCTTTTACCCTAATTGATTTAAAAATACCTTAGCCCGCGCACGCACCGCTGGCGAGATATCAGGCATCGCCAAAATAACTTCAAGATGAGCTTTAGCAGCGGCATTGTCTCCCATTTGCTTTAAAATTAAGGCTGCCATCTCGTTGGCTAAAGGAGCCAATGAGCATGTTTCGACTAATAGCGGTTTTAAATCTTCCAGAAGATTGCTTAATTCCTCTTTTGCAGCCACATTGCTTTGCATGAGGATTGACATAAAGCGTGAATAGTCGCGAATACTAGACGGCAGACTTTGATCAACCGCAATGTCTTTATAGAGTTTTACTCTTTCTTGCAGAGCTGTTGCCTCAATGGTTGCTAACCGCAAACGAGCTAACGTACGGTAGGTGTTATCGTTGTCTTTTGCTAAAGACTGCCACTGTTCAACGGCCTGATGATGATCCCCTTTAGCAAAAGCTGACTGCGCTGCTAAAAAGCGATCTGCTGCACTTTCATGCACTGATTCACGCCATTGACGCACGCCCACCCATGCTGCAGCAATACCTAGAACTATTGCAACACCTATTAAGAATTGACGGCCATACTTCGCCCACAATGCTCTGGCTTTCTCTTCACGTAAGTCCTCTTTAAGTTCTTCAATAAAATCATCCATCATAAACTCTTCCTTTCAGCGTCACATCATAGCGCATTTAGCACCAAAATAGAATATCCTAAATTATTGATCAAATACATGATAAAAATGTAGATCTTTACCTTCGGAGCAGTATATAATATATTTTATTAATTTTATTGAAACCTATCTATTATGATAATAAAATTAAACATAAAAATTAAAAAGCAGGTTTTCCTATGAAAGTATCTCAATATCTCGCGATTAGCGCCACTCTTTTGACACTTGCCGCATGTACCGAATACAAACTTCGTCAATTTGATGAGATCCAACCAACCGGCCCCGCCTTTAATCAACTTTTAGCGCAAAAGTATGGTGCTATTGCTAAAAAAGAGTCAAGAGAACGATATGAGCAACAAAGCGGCATGTTGTTTATTGAAAAAGCGCTTGCTGCAGGTCAAGGAAAGCCTATATTGCCCGAAAAAGTTGAAGATTACAGCAACTTAAATCCTGATGAGTCGGGCGCGTTTCAACGCGAACGTCAACGACTACTTTTAGCGTTAGACTCTGGCGGACGTGATAGCAATCCAGAGGCAGCATCGACAGCTCAAGTTGCTTTTGACTATCGAATTGAAAAGCAAAATAAAGGCAAGCCCGCAGAGCAACTTGGTGAGCATCACGATGAATATGTCCGTGCCATGTTTGCCCTTACTGGACAACCTGGACCCGTGGAAGACGGGCAAAATATCATGAGTGATGGCTCACCTGCCCCGGGATATGGTGGCAGTGTTCTCCCTCCCGAGAACGGTATGGCTCCAGCAACACAAACTAATCCTATGGACCCTACCGGTGGCGGAGCTATGGGGATGCAGCCTCTCACTGGCCCAATGTCTGATAGCCAGCCTGCGTATGGTATGGATCTGACCAATATGCCTTCACAAGAGTTGCAAGACCTGCAGACAGCACAAGCACAAGGCATGATCCAATCAGCGGCGCCTCAACAAGCGATGATGTCAGCCCTGGGCGGCAACGCAGCTATGGGCATGGGACAGATCAGCAATCCAAGCGATGTTTTTGACCACAACCGCACATTTGAGCACGCCCTATTCAAGCTCAATAGCACTGAACTGACGGACCAAGCCAAACGCGCCTTAGATGAAATTATTCTTGAAATTCAACGTGTTGAAGCGAAAATTGGCCGTCCAATTGCCGTGACTGTCGTCGGACATACAGATGCGACTGGCTCTGAAGATCGAAACATTGACCTATCGTTGCGGCGCGCCTATGCTGCACGCGGCTACTTACACACCCGTGGCATTACTGCTGATCGTGTTAATATTGATGGCCGTGGCAGCACGGAGCCCTTGGTGCCTAACAAGGACGGCAAACCAGAACCTGCCAACCGCCGTGTCGATGTCTATATGCATGATTAGTCTAGGTATCGCCTGTGTATAGGTGTGTTACAAATCTTATTGAGATTACCGTCGAGCCGACATTCTTAGAGGATGAATCTTCTCCTTATTCTGGCAAGTATCTATGGTCTTATGAAATTAACATTGCCAACCTTAGCTCACAAACAGCTCAGTTAATCTCAAGGCGTTGGGAGATTTGCAACGCCTATGGACACTGGCATTACGTGCAAGGCGAAGGCGTGGTTGGTGAACAACCAACGCTGGGGCCAGGAGAACGCTATATTTATACAAGCTATGTGCCTTTAGATACACCTTCTGGGGTCATGCTCGGACGTTTTTATGTGCGCCTTGATCACCAAGATCCGATCCCTGTTGCTATCCCCACATTCTCTTTAGACAGTCCTCACAGTACCCCCACACTGAATTAGACCAAGCTTCATTATTTGAACAAACTGGGCAGGCTGCATTAAAGGTGTACTGCCTTCACGTTCTTGTATATTGAAGGGACGACCTCTACAATCGAGCAACAACCTTTTCAAAGACTTGGTAATGGTGGTGCAAATTACCTTCAGGTTTGACATAGTCATTTTCAAGATACTTCTTGGCTAGATTATGCAGTTCTACAGGAGTTTTTTTATTCCAGCCTTCGAGCTCCTTAAGTTGTGCACTTAATTGCTTTTTATTTTCTTCCGTAGCGCTTTCTTTATCATGCTGCTCAGACAAGCTTTTATATTTTTTACTTAAAGCCTGTGCGACAGGATGATCCCATGGAAGTGTCAAACTATTAAAACCTTCCTTCACTTTGTCTATTTCTTGATTCAACCCTGTTTCTATTGCTTTATTCAACCTTGTTTCCATAGCAGATTCTTTGGCCTTTAGTTCCTTATTTTTCACCCAGTTGTTCCCCACGGCACCAATACCTACCCCAGCAACACCTGTAAGCAACGCTGCAGATACCGCTGTTCCAATACTCGTTCCCGCATTGGAAGTATTACTGATGCCCTGAGTGCCCGGTATCGGAGCATTATTTTGCGGCGCATCCTTATTAGGGGGGCTTCCGGTTCCATTATTCTGGCCTCCTGGGGTTTGGGTCTCAGAGGGCGTATTCCCTGGGGTTGACGGACTGAGTGATGGCTTCCCAGCAAAGCTACTTGTACTTAATAAAATTATTAACGCCGGGGTAGTATATTTGTTAATCATTTTAAGGGCCTTATAAATATATGGAATATATCTCCTATTAAACCGTGAGTCCCTTAAAATTCCCTATACTTCTTGAACAAATGTCACAAAAAAGGTAACCGTTCACGGGGGTGAATGAAAAAAAAGAGATGACATAAGTTAAGTGTTTGAATAGACTGTATAGGTAATACATTCAAAGGCTTGACATATATGCACGAAATTGACCTCCAT
>JBILKX010000028.1:0-17125 GCA_044376435.1 Alphaproteobacteria bacterium
TCTCAAGGCCTTTTTTTATATCTGCAAGAGCGGTGTGAGCTCGCTACGGCGCTTATTTGAAAAGCGCGCCACGCTCACACCCTATTTTAACCCAGTCACGTCTCAGTTCTATCTGAACTTATACATTTCACAAAATCAAGCATTGCTAACAATTTTATAGACTTTTTAATCTAATGCTAGATATACTAAAAAGAAAAAATGTTTGTACCCTCTACATATCAATGGTGGTTTTTCGGCGTCATTGTTCTCACAATGCTTGTTGTTGATCTTTTCGCGCATCGCCACCCTCATAAAGTAAAATTTCAAGAAGCCCTCGTCTGGTCCGGCATTTGGATCGGCTTGGCTCTGGCTTTTAACGCCTGGATTTATTTTGAGTTCGGCCCCCAAAAAGCTTTGAAATTCCTCACCGGCTATGTGGTGGAAAAGTCTCTAAGTATGGACAATGTCTTTGTTTTTATCATGCTATTCGAGACCTTCAAGGTGCCCCCTAAGTACCAGCACCGTGTCTTATTCTGGGGCGTCTTCGGCGCTATTATTATGCGCGCTATCCTCATTTACTTTGGCCTTGTTCTCATCCAAGCATTTGCCTGGACCCTCTATATTTTTGGCGCGTTCCTCCTGTATACAGCTTATAAAATGCTTACAAGCACGCCCGACCCGGTTACCGCCAATAATCCTGTCCTTCTTTGGTGTCAGCGACACTTCCGTGTTACGAAGTCCTTTGTCCAGGAGAATTTTATTGTTAAGCAACGCGGCAAGTGGTTTGTCACTCCGCTGTTTATTGTCCTGGTCTTCGTTGAGTTCTCAGACCTTGTGTTTGCGATTGATTCTATCCCTGCGATCTTCGCGATTACCACCGATCCTTTCCTCGTCTACACCTCAAATATTTTTGCAATCTTGGGGCTGCGTGCCTTATATTTTGCGATCGGCCATGCGATACAGTATTTACAGCACCTCAAGATAGGCCTGGGGATCATTCTTGGCTTTGTCGGCTGCAAAATGCTCGCCCATAATGTTTATCACGTACCGCCACTACTCTCGCTCGCGATCATCCTCGGCATCTTATTTACCACGATCCTGACTTCTTATCTTGCTAAGACAAACTCTCGCTCATGATTCGGCAGCTGCTTTCATTGTGTCGCCCCCATTCTGCTGTCGATAATTCTGTGGCGCTTGCGCTCTGGCACAGCGTTCAAAATCCGAGCGCCATGGTGGGCACCTGCACCATCGATTCTCAAGGCCGCTTTACGACAGTCAATCCTATGCTCCACCAATGGCTCAAGAATCCTGATTTAATCGGCGAGCCTGCCTCAAAATACTTCGAGGCGTTGCCATCCCTGCTTTCATTAGTAGCAGCACACGCCCCTGAGCCCTTCTCAGGGCCATGCAATCTTATCACGTCGGAGGGCACCCTCCTCCCTAACCAGTCGATCATGTTCAGAGACTCTCTCAACAACGACACCTACGTGTGGGTTACGCTTCAAGACTTAGCGGCGTCGACTAGAACCCCCATGCGTCATACAGATTGGCTCGACGCCCTGCCTCTTGGTATCGCAATCGTTGATGCGAATTTGCACATCTGTTTTTGCAACCAAGCGTTTACTGAAAAACTCGGCATTCCTAAACCGACTACTGAAGACACGTTATCTTTAAAAAATATTCTGCCAGACTCCTACACTAATGACTTGCTTAAAACCGCTCAAATCGCCCAAGAAACCGGCAAAACACCACCCCCCCTTGAATGTACAACAGCAACCCATGTGCTGGCCCTGTCAATCACACCGATCACTATTCCCTCAAGTGGTGCAGAACAATTTATTGTTCATACCCTGGACATTACCGAACAAAAGAAGCTTGAGCTCCAATTTGTTCAATCTCAAAAGATGCAAGCGGTTGGTCAACTGGCGGGGGGCATTGCCCATGATTTTAACAATCTCCTCACGGCTATGCTCGGCTTTTGCGATTTCTTGCTGCTGCGACATCTCCCCGGCGACCCTTCCTTTAGTGATATCATGCAGATCAAGCAGAATGCTAATCGCGCTGCTAATCTTGTGCGCCAGCTCCTCGCCTTTTCGCGTCAGCAAACCCTGCAGCCACGGGTTATTAATCTCTCCGACGCTTTTAGTGAGCTTTCCGCGCTATTACGCCGGCTAATTGGCGCGAACATTGACCTCCGCATTAATTACGACCGCGCCACTGGCATGGTCTTTGTCGATCAAGGGCAGCTCGAGCAAGTGATCATCAACCTAGTGGTGAATGCGCGCGACGCCATGCCCACAGGTGGCGTTGTCAGCATCAGTACGCAGAATTACATAGCCCTTGTGCCTGAGCCCAAAAGTGCGGGAGATACGATGCCACCTGGAGATTATGTACGTATTGATGTGACAGATACTGGGGGCGGCATACCGCCGGATACCCTTCCGCGTGTCTTTGAGCCGTTCTTTTCAACAAAAGAAATCGGCGCTGGCACCGGTCTAGGTCTCTCTACAGTTTATGGGATTGTGCAGCAAACTGGCGGCTTTGTTGCCGTACAGAGCGTCTTAAATGCTGGCACAACTTTTAGTATCTTTCTCCCCCGCCATACGGCACCAACGAGCGCAACCTTAGGGGAAACCCCGTCAGTAGGAGCGCCTGATCTCACAGGAACTGCGCGTCTTTTATTGGTCGAAGATGAAGATGCCGTGCGTATGTTTGGCAGCCGTGCTTTGCGAGATAAAGGCTACGACGTTGCTGAGGCCACCTCTGGAGAAACAGCCTTAGAACTTTTACAGCAAGACCCTCAAGGGTTTGATATGGTCATTACTGATGTGATGATGCCCAATATGGATGGCGCAACCCTTGCGACGCACCTACGTGCTCATGCGCCAAATCTTAAGATTATCTTTATTTCGGGATACACCGAGGATGCATTCCGCCATCGCTTGAGTATTGATGAAAATATCCACTTCCTCCCCAAGCCTTTCAATCTTAAAGAGCTTGCACAAAAAGTGAAAAACGTCCTTGAGAGTTAATTTACGTATACCGCACTGAAGTTACCTAAAAAACCTAGATAATACTTGGATTTTTTAGGGCACTTTAGTGCAGATTGCATTTTCCGCTTGAATTTTAGACTAATAAGCACATATATGTGTATAGGGTATACACACAGACTCTAATATAGTGAACAGACAATTATGCAACACTTTATGCTCAACTACGCTTTTTTAATCATTGTTGGTTTAGTCCCCCTTGGGGCTCTAGGGACTGATGCTGTCTCGCCCATTGCAAGTGAGACAGCATCTAATGTAGATAGCCATCCCTCTAGCACTAAAACGACACAACAGAACGAGTGCAGCCTGAAACAGGCTCTTGAAATTTTAGAAAACGACCCCAAAAATCAACCTGTGTTCCTAGATTATACATTAGCTAAACGCTATGACAACATTCGAAGTGGTATTGTGTTTCGAGTCAATGCACTCCAACAATTAATTGGGCTACCTGGTAAAGTTATTTTCACAATATCTGATTATGTGGCTGGGCGTTTAATCGGCGAAAAAAACAATCGCAGACTTAAAAATCTATTCTGTCTGCTTCCATCAATGACTGGCATTTGGACACTCGCGCATGGTGCAATACTCGGGAATATTATTTTTGAAGAGGAGGAGTATGACCGCCTTGATGCTATAGGCACAGGTGTGATTTGCGCGTTTTTAATACAAATTTTATGGATTACTATGGCTCAAGATTTTGAACGCAACAATCCTTATATCATTGCAAAACTAAAATTAGCGCAACTAACACAAGAAGAATTAAAGCTTAAACAACAGACGTTACAGATGGAACAACAGACGTTACAGATGGAACAAGAGACGCTACAGATGGAACAAGAGACGCTACAGATGGAACAAGAGACGCTAAAGCTTGATAATCATTCACGGTGAAGATCTCTTGAGTTCAATGTGAAAAAGTCTTGTTTAGGTGACGTTGAGCCATAGCCTTAAGATTTTGGCCTGAGATACCCAATCCAAATAAAAAAGCGGATTTTGGAGCTCCGTCTTCGCCTGTGGCCTCGCTGGGCAGGCCCCGCTTGTCCTTTGTTACAACGCGGCCTGGAATGTCCACAGAGTGGTTTCTTTAGCAGAACAACTCAATTAGCTTAATCGGATTGGTACTGCCTTAAGCCGACTCTGATGATCGGGCGCTGCGATTGTATCTCCCCAAGTTCTTAAGGAGTTATAAGCGTAATACAGTTGTAAAAGTATACCACCAATATCATCTTCATCAGGCTCTAGATAGCCAAAAATCATCATAAGTTGCTCAGATATGCTCTTAGGACGTGGATAGTGATCAACGATAACATCTACAGGCATCACACCCGCAATCTGCTTCTTCGCATGGTTAATCGCCTCTACTAAACCACCAATTTCATCGACCAAGCGGTGATTCAAGGCTTGGTCACCTGTCCAGACACGCCCACCTGCCACCGCCTTAACTTGATCTAACGGCAGCTCCCGACCTTCGGCAACTTTCTGCAAGAAGAGCTGATACGTACTTTCCACCATATCCCGCAACCGCTCGCGACCATAAGGCGAGAATTCAGAATTCGCACTGAACATACCCGCATTATCAGCTGTCGCCAAGGTCCCCCACTGTAGCCCAATGTGATCCCATACCCCTTTAAGTACCATCTTTCCTGAGTACACGCCGATGGATCCGGTGATCGTCGCACTTTCGGCAAAGATATAATTCGCAGGTACAGAAATCAAGTAGCCCCCTGAAGCGGCATAATTCGCCATAGACACAATAACCGGAATACCCGCACGCTGGCAGCAAATGATCTCCCGCCATATGGTTTCAGATGCCGTCGCTGAGCCACCACCGCTGTCTATTCTAACAACGACAGCGCGCACCAACTTATCGGCACGAATTTCTTTAAAGGCTTTGGCGATCATCCGCGGTGAGATACCACGCTGTTCCACATCACCACTTTGAATCGTCCCAGAGGCATGAATGACGGCAATTTTTGCGGCTGGCTTCAAGGCTATCTTGATCTGCTTACCGAGATGATTATACAACCAGTAGGGAACAATATCAGCGCTTTTACCGGCACGCTCACGCGCTATATCACGAACTTCATCCAGGTATGCAAGACGGTCAATCAATTTATGCGTCAAAGCCTCTTGCGCTGTGAACGGTCCTTTATGACACAGAGCTTCTACAGTCTCACGTGTTAATTTACGATCTTGTGCGATGCCCGTCATGATTTGACGGTGCACATCCTCAAGCAATCCTTGTAGTGACTCACGATGCGTTGGTGTAAAACCCTCTTCCGTAAAGGTATTTGGGGCCGTTTTATAATCTTCCAGCTTCTCAAATTGCGGCATTACACCTAGCTTCTCTAATGTCTTTTTTGCAAAGGGGACTTCAACCTGCACGCCAACAAGACCCACTCCACCCATGGGCTGCACAGAAATCAAATCACATGCAGTGGCAAGATAATAGGCACGGGTGCCACTCCCACCTTCTTCTAGCGTTTCAGCATGCGCATAAGCGAACTTACCACGCTGACGCAAATAATGTATCGCTGCACGTATTTCCTGCACCTGCGCCAGGCCGAGGTCATGATTTCCTAATAGCATGACAACACCCTTAACACGTGGATCTTCAGCCGCCCGATAAATCGCCTCTAAGGCCTCGTGAAACACAATCACTTGGCCACCTAACCATCGCAAGGGCAGGTTAACTTGCCCATAATCAACGACACGCTTCGTAAGATCGATCTCAATAACCGCATGCTCTGGCATGGTCGGCATTTTTGGCATATGCTGGTTCATCCAAAACCACGCAGCCACAGCCGCGGCAATAACCCCCGCCCCTAAAGTCATTAAAATAAGCTTTATCAATCGTATCATGTTTCTTTAACCAACTTTTTGTTTACTATTAAGCCTAATTCACGCACCAATACTGCCAACATCGACAAATCAATTCTAGGTGTATTTTTTAACTTACTTAACATTTGCTGATAATTGTACCAGGGCTCCCCTTGTTGCGCCAGCCAATTATCAAGCGTATCCCCATGAGATAGCAAGATTTGCAAGATCTGCTCATAGACGTCACGCAATTGTGTTTCCAGGTCGCGAGCATGCTGTTTATGCCACACCGTCGTCATCGGAACTTCCTTCAGTTGTTGACGCATCCACTGAAATCCAAGACGCTCCCCTAAATCTTGAGAGAGTGTCATCATAGTGTCAATATGCACAGAATGCTTTTGAGCCATCAACGCAACATCCAGAAGATCCATTTGTCGTGCAATTGACCTTAACTCAGTCGCTAATTGTGTGGGCAAGGCATCATGATTAAAGCGAGGTTGATAGCGTTCTGGTAGCACACAACTTTCGACCTCTTCTGCGCAAGATAAAATATTTTTTAGCTGCACGACATCCCCAAGGCTCAGCGTATGACGATGGCGCAGCAAGACGGCGCACGCCTGTAAAATTAAATGCCGCAACTCCTCGAAGATCTGCATCTGCGCTTCGAATGGGACGGTAATATTCTCAATGTTTGCCCATACCTCATCAAGATTCCAGGCATGCCGCACTTCCAGAAACGCCATTACATAATCCGCTAAAGGCATACCAGGAAAATCTTCCACAAGCTGCACCATAAATGTTGCCCCAAGGCGATTAACCACCATATTGGCAATCACTGTTGCCGTTATTTCTGCCCGCAGCTGATGTGCCATCAACTCGTCCTTAAATTGCAGCAAGTGGGGTGGAAAATAATTTATAAAATCTCCCTCCACTAAACTGTCTGGCAACGTCTCCACCCCCAACAGGGCTGCACGCACTGTATTTTTGGTTACTGCAGTCAAGATAGCGATTTCTGGCATGGTAAGGCCAGCTCTAATCTCACCACCGATAGATCTTTGATGCAAAGCCGCATCGTCTGGTAAGTACTCTAGAACACGATCAAGCCGACCTTCTTGCTCTAAATATAGGATCAAGGCTTGGTGATACTGCCACAAACAGCTCGCCTGATATGCACTGACTTGCAACCCCAGAACTTGCTGCTCACTATCCTTAAGTACAAGCTTAGCCACAGTATCTGTCATCGTTACAAGGAGGTCATTTCTCTTCAGCGGCGTCAAAGCGTGTTTTTGCACAAGCTGATTGAGCAAAATCTTAATATTAACCTCATGATCTGAGCAGTTTACCCCTCCAACATTATCCACAAAGTCAGTCGTGATCATCCCGCCCTTAAGGGCATACTCCATACGACCACGCTGGGTACATCCAAGATTGGCCCCTTCTACGACAATTCGAGTGCGCAACTGATTCCCATCGACCCGCACCATTTCATTGGCACGGTCTCCAACCTCTGCATGCGTTTCTACAGCTGCCTTAACGTACGTGCCAATCCCGCCAAACCAAAGCACATCCACAGCCGCGAGTAAGAGGTGACGAATTAAGTCATTAGGTGTTAGGGTTGCACCTGCAATACCAAAACGCGCTTGAATTTCTGGGGTTAACGCTAGTTCTTTATCCGTGCGATTGTAGACACGCGCCCCTGTAGAGGCCTGAGACAAGTCATAATCAGCCCAGGTGGAGCGTGGCAGTGCAAATAACCGCTGCCGTTCGTTAAAGCTCAGCTGC
This sequence comes from Alphaproteobacteria bacterium, assembly GCA_044376435.1. Taxonomy (GTDB): domain Bacteria; phylum Pseudomonadota; class Alphaproteobacteria; order JBILKX01; family JBILKX01; genus JBILKX01. The sequence continues at coordinate 7,632 of JBILKX010000028.1, forward strand.
GGATCTGGATTGGGATCAACAAAGATATGCTGATGATTGAAGGCGCCAATCAACAGGAGCCGATCTGACTGCAGCATGCCATTGCCAAATACATCGCCCGACATATCGCCAACACCGACCATCGTCAGCAGCTGTTCTTCGCCGACACCAATTGCATAAAGATGCCGGCGGAGCGATTGCCAAGCGCCTCTGGCTGTAATCCCGATTTTCTTATGATCGTACCCATAAGATCCCCCAGAAGCAAACGCATCCCCAAGCCAGAACCCATAGGCGGTTGCTAACTCGTTAGCCACATCTGAAAATGTCGCTGTACCTTTATCGGCTGCCACCACAAGATACGGATCCTGTCCATCGTAACATTTTGTGTTGAGAGGCGGAATGATCTGCCCATCTAACAGGTTGTCCGTCAGATCTAAAAGCCCACGAATTAATGTCTGATAAGCCCGCACCACCTCTTCGCGCGTTTCCGGCCCTTTTACAATAAACCCACCCTTAGCCCCTACGGGCACAATAACAGCATTTTTAGGATTTTGTGCTTTAACCAACCCTAAAATCTCGGTGCGAAAATCTTCTTTCCGATCTGAATGGCGAATGCCGCCGCGCGCCACAAGCCCACCGCGCAAATGCACACCCTCCATGCCTCGACTATACACAAAGACCTCAATTTGTGGGCGCGGGAGTGGCAGCTCTTCTATCTTGCGCGCGTCAAGCTTGAATGAAATATAGCTTTTCTTGCTGCCATCAGCACTCATCTGATAGAAATTTGTTCGCACTGTTGACATGATAAGCTTTAAGTAAAGCTCTAGAATGCGTTCTTCATCTGTACTACTCACCGTAGAAATACGACGCTTCAGGGCAACGACAAGACTTTTAGCAAGTTTTGGTTGGTCCGGCGCAAAACGTTGGTGGAACAGCTCAAGCAATTTTTGGGTAATATCTGCATGGTTGACAAGTGTATTTTCGATTGATTCTTGGGAGAATGGCACGGGAATTTGTCGCATATAACGAGCATACGCCCGCATCACCTGAACTTGCTCCGTTCTTAAGTTTGCTTTGATAATCAGTTTATTAAAACCATCATTATCGGTAGAGTTTGCCCAAACACGCTCTAAGCAATCCACCAAACGGGCGCCAACATCTTCAACATCAATAGGCTGCCGATTATCGGTTAGTGTATCTAAAACCTGTAGATAAATTGGCAGCTTATGATTATGCATCTCAATGACTACAGAATCTTCATTCAACACTTGCAGCCCCAGATTTTCGATAACTGGGAGTAAAGTTGATAGAGCAATGGGTGTCGACGTATGGAAAACACGCAGCCGTAGTGCGTCTGGGCGCTTGCCTTGTGTCATAGCAAATGCGGCAGCTGGCTCATCTTTAGCGAGCATTGCCTCAATGGTTGCTATGTCCATCATTGCCTGATCTAAACTAAAGGATCGTTGGTAAATAGAGTCAAAGCTTCCTTCAAAAGCTTTGGCTAACCGCCCACCTTTGATTTGACCATACGCACTCATAAGTCGTTGGCGCAATTTTGCATCCCAAGGGCGGATCGCTTGCAGCAGCTCTTGCTCTACGTCCTCAAGATCTATTGAGGCATCCAGCTTCGACTTCACCGTCACATGGAAGTGCAGCCATGCATATGCTTCATCCCCCACTCGCAAATATGATGTAGCCACTTTACCCTGAAGGCGGCGCTCTAGAATGTGAGTTAAGCTGGCACGCAATGATTCACTATAGTCCTGTTTTAGGATATAGAGCACACACGATAACACCTGTCCGGTGTCATCAAAATGCGTCAGGATATGACTATATCCGCGCTCCTGTATCCCGAGGATTGTTGCACTAAAATGTAAAACCTCATCTTCAGTAAGATGGAAAAAGCTATGACGGGGGAAATTATTCAAAAAGTAGGTGAGGAGCTTGCCGTCATGCCATTGCGGTTGCAGACCAGAGCGCTCAAAGATATTCTGCCGCTTTAAGCGCAGCACTGGAATTTCTTTCACTGGACGATCGTAAGAGGCACTGGTAAACAGTCCCAGAAACTGATGTACTTCCTTCCCGTGATCAGTGGCAATGCAGATCTCGACAAGGTCTATAAGCTCAGCCTTATGAACCATTGAGACTAAGTGTGACTTGTTGATGGATAAAGTTTTTTTACTATCCAATAGCTTGTGCGCATCAAGTGCTAGCCCGACAGGATAGTGAACACTGTGATCAATACCCACAGCTTGGGCTAACTGCATCCCTCCCCCAGGATGGTGGTAGCACCGGTATCCTAGAAAAGTAAAATTATCTTGGGTGAGCCAGCGCACAAAATCGCTCTCTTCATGGGCAAAATCGTCTAAGCGATCGACGATCTCTAGAGATTTATTGCGCATGATGTCCCAGCTTGTGACAGCGTGTCGCACTTCGGCTAGGAGATACTTCAACTCATCTACAAGTTTCTGCTGTTCTTCAAGATTGAGAACTTGCTCAAGCTCAATGTGAATAAAGGATTCATAGATAAACTGATCTATCGCGTGAGGTCCACCAATACCAGTCAAGACGCCTTGAGTATCCCGCTCTACCCGCACCACGGGATGCAAGACGAAGTGAGGTGTTAAGTTATAACGACGTAACAAGGCAAGGGTTGAATCTAGTAAGAACGGCATGTCATCGTTGACCATCTGCACGACCGTCCGCAAGGTGTCGCTCTGATGCAGCGTGCGTGTGAAAACTCTAAGACGCGGGGTCGACACCAGTCGCACCGAAGCGTGATCCCAAAAGCCTTCAATCAAGGCCAAGATATCTTCAGGGGCCAACGTCTGCCAATCCGGCGCCGAGATGTGTCGCAAGAGCTTTTCTGCAAAAGCACGCTGGACCGTGGATAAACCCGGGTGAGTTGTATAAAACAATTCAAGGATAGGAGCGATTCGATCGTCGGGCTGACTTAGCATAGGTATCGTCTTATTTCTAGTTCAACAGCTAAGTTAAATATGAAAACTGCTTTAAGGACGGTTTTTAGGCGCTTTTTTGCACATCTAACTATAAATCAGTCTAACACCATTAAATATAGATTACCATCATCTTTGCGACTTCTGAAACGCTCATGTTTGGTTCAAACCCAGACTCAACTTTATCGACACCTACTTTGTCAAGGGTGCGTGGATCCCAAACACTTTATTTGCTTTCACAAAGCCTTCCAACCGCTTAATATCTGTTGGCGTCATGCCAATGTTACTCAAAAACTGCCTTGCAAATAACTTAGATAATTGGGAAACTTTGCTGCTGTTGTCTCCAAGATGACCGCGGACTATAGGAAAGGAAACGCTCGTGAAAGCATGCGCGCTCAGAGTATGAGAACCTGGATTATACCGCACTGATTGGCCTTTCGGGATCATCACTTTGCCATGAGAACCGCCTTTATCGGTCTCAATGCTGCCCCCACATTTTACAAGAAACCCACAGAACTCTTGAAAGTCAATTTTTGCTTTGAAGGTGAAAATATCTTCTATAATATCTCTCTGTTTAAAGATCCACTTCCAACCTTCTATTAACCTTATAATATCCTCAGAAATGCTAGGCTTTACCTGAGAAATGCTAGGCTTTACCTGTATCGCTTTTTCAGGAACAACTTCTAGCTTTTGTGGGTTGTTATTATTCTCAGATAATCCTAAAGGTGCAGCGCCAAACTCTAAGCCAGACTTTGGATCCTCTTGCTGCGTTGTTTGGGGATCCACCGCCGAAACACTAGGCGTACTCACTTGCGCTATTAAAGGATCGCTTTTAGCCTCTAAAATAGCAGATGTTTCTAAAACTTGAGGCACGGTCTTTGTAGCTTCAGAGGTTTGGGACTGCAGGGATAACTTTGCCAATCCAGCTTTTATTTCAGCTATAATATCCTTAATCATTATATCAAAACTATCCAATTCTTTTACGACTTGGGGCAGATTTTTATCCTTCTGCTGGCCTTGTGTTATACTCACGACTACATCTGTAAACTCAGGTTTTTTGAGGAGTTTATGCATAAGCAACTTTAAATTAACCAACGCATCTGTAACCACCCACTGATTCCAAACTCTATTGGTCATGATGGTTCGAGGCACCTCACAATGGACTTCATCAGTCTTTAACTGAGTCCATTCAACCCCTTGGGTCAAATAGTTTCGATATCGCGTGAGACTTAAAACGTCAGGTAAAATTTGTGTTTTTACCTGCTGGGGGAGGTTTTTAAAGTGGTTGTTTATAAGCCCTATGATTTCTTGAAAATGGTGGGCGCTGTAAGCCATAGGATGAGCACTATAGCTGTGCAATGGATCTATAGAGGCAATGGGATGATCTTCTTTCAGAAACTGGGGCTCTAGGATATCCATGATTGGCAAACGGTATGGCTTTAGCAGTTTGTTAATTTGTAACAACCTCGGAAAATCTGAAAAGGTTAGCTCCTGGAGATTTTCTCCCTGAGCAATCCTTAGCTGCATATATTGATAATTATTGACGCATTCCTCATTCACTTTTTGAGCGATATATGTCTGAAACACTGTAAATATTTGCAAGGACTTGCTAGAACCGCTATGCTTAAGCTCGTCTCTAAAAGACTTTAATAATTCTTGGAAAACTTTATATCTATTAATATCTGCCTGAATTGCGCGGATCAATTCAACACAAAAACCTGTTTTCATATCTTGCTGCGTCAAGTTTTTCCTTATTAATTCTCTTGCTTCCTTGTTATACTGCATGAACTCACAGCTTCTATCCACCCTGTCATTCAAGCCTTTAGCTTGTGTGATGTACGCTATTTTATCCCGATCCATCGCTATATCCTGCGTTATTATCTCATCCACCATATTTAAGGATTCATGGAATCCTGGCGCTTGAGTTAATTGCTTAAAAATATCTTGACATTCTGTAGTATAGTCTGTGCTAAACGTAGAATATTGTTCAACGATTTGTGGCACCTTTTGCATAGCCGCATACAGCTCTTGTCCTTGTTGAGTTTTTACGAAGGTTTGCAGGGTAAAGTCAGATTGGAGCGCCGCTTGGCTTGAGTTAGCAAAGAGACATGTTAAGTAAAATAAACATAAAAATACCGGCATCTGAATACTCCATACAGAAAATTGCTTTATGAAGCATTTAATTTGTCTATAAAATAAAATTTGTCAAATTATTTTTTGAGCTCTATTGTCAAAGGCGCGTGGCTCCCAAACACTTTATTTGCTTTCACAAAGCCTTCCAACCGCTCAATATCTGTTGGTGTCATACCAATGTTACTCAAAAACTGCCTTGCAAATAACTTAGATAATTGGGAAGCTTTGCCGTTTTTATCGCCACCATGCTCGCGGACTACTGGAAAGGAAACGCCCACGAAATCATGCGTGATCAGATTTCTAGAAGCTGGATCATATACCACTGATTGACCCTTTGGAATCGTCACTTTGCCATGAGAACCACCTTTATCGATCTCAACGGTAAACCCGCAGCCTTGAAGAAAACCACAGAACTCTTGAAAGTCAATTCTTGTCTTGAAAGTGAAAATATCTCTTACCATTTCTTCTGCTTTAAAAATCCACTTCCACCTGTCTAATGTCTTTATCATATCTGCAGAAATTTTGGGTTTTACTTCTATAGATTTCTCAGGCACTACCTTGAACGTTTGTGGGTTGTTATTATTCTCAGATAACCCTAAAGGTGCAGCGCCAAACTCTAAGCCAGACTTTGGATCCTCTTTCTGCGCTGTTTGGGGAATTGCTATTGGAGCCTCGATCTCACTGGTTTTTAAGTCGTATAACAACGGAGTTGGCAACTGTGGCACATCACCTTTGTGTTCTAAAGCAATGAGCAAAGGCGCAGTTTTTTCTGCTTTAAAGGATTGGAACTGTAGTGATAGCTTGTCTCTCCCAGCTTTTAGTTTCTCTTTAGCCGTCTGTATCTTTTCATTAAACTCTTTTAGTCGCATTATTTGTTTGCGGAATTCTTTTTTTTCAGGAGTTAGTTTGTCGGTTTTTTTCCCACATATTAATTCTTGAAGCCCAGGGGTTTCGATGAGCCCACCTAAAAGAAACTTGATATTCATCAGCGCATCTCTGAGCACCCAAAGATTCCAAGCACTATCGAGAAACAGCTTCTCGTAGTGCTGAGCAACGGTATTCTGCTTTTCAAGATCCCTCAACACGGCTGCCTTCTCAAAATATTGATTATATTGAGCGAGTGTCAGAGTAGTCGACAGAACTTGCTTTTTCAGCCCTGGATCTACGGTTTTCCAGGCGCTCTCCAGGCAGCGTTGTAGGCCTTGATAGACATCCCTATACCCCTCCACCGGCTCCAAGCCCTGGGTTGTCGGAAAACCCTCTTGCAAAATCTGCGGAGCTACCACACCGATATCTGGCGACCAGTACGGTTTTAACAAGGTGCTGATTTTCCAAATCGCTGGCCATTCTGCAAACTGCAAACTCTCAATTTCTTTTTTTACAAGCTTTTTCTGCTGCCTGAATCCAGTCAACTGACTGCACGCTATATCAACAATTTGGTATTGAAAAGCTGCAAATATTTGAGAGGCTTTTTCAAGGTTAGAATTTTTGAGGGTTTCCGCCAAAGAATCTAATAATTTTTCTAATATTACATATAAATTGAGATCAACCTTGACTCCTCTCAACGTGACCTGAACAAACTCTAGCTTACTTCCAACAGTGCTACGCGCTTTTACTGTTGATGCTTGAATGTGATCTTGTAGATTCATACGTTTCAAACACTTCTCAAAACTGCCCTCTATATCTTTACCCTCCTCAAGATAGTTGCACAAATCTTCATTAAAAGACTTTCTTTCTTGAACTATCTCTTTGATAACCCCCAAAGATTCTTGAAAATTTGGCAACTTAACTGACTCCTCGAAGATCTTTTGACACTCCAAAGTGCAGTCCGTACTAAGCTTAGAATATGCGTCAACGAGTTCCGGTATTTTAGCTTGATTGAAGGCATGATCTATGTCTATTACATGTAGATTCGGTCCTAGCAGAAATTGGCTCCCCGGCATCAAGGCTGCTTGGCCTGAGTTATATACAAGACAGCCCAGGACGAATAGACATAACAATACCGGCACCCGAATACTCCACATTAAAAATTGCTTATTGAGGTGGTTAATTTGCCATAAAAATAAATTTTGTCAAGTTAATTTTTGCTAGTAAGCATTTGTAGAATGATTCTTAGGCGATTTTCCGGCGTTCAGCGAGGGCAGCCCCTAACGTGCCATCATCAAGATAGTCTAGCTCACCTCCCAAGGGAATCCCATGGGCGACCGCACTAATGCGTAAGTGCGTCAACGTGTTAATTTGGGATGTGATATAGTGCACTGTCGCCTGACCATCAACGGTGGCACTAAGGGCAAAAATAACTTCCTGTATATTCGGTTGGGCGAGGCGCCGGATTAAACCGTTAATGGCTAAATCTTCAGGGCCCACCCCATCTAACGCCGACAGTACTCCCCCCAAGATATGATACCCGCCCTTATAAATTCCACTGCGCTCTAATGCCCAGACATCCGCAACATCTTGCACAACACAGATCATCGTATGATCTCGCTTCGGATCTTGGCATATCGAACATATCGGCTGCGTATCATAGTTACCACATACTGAGCAAGTCTGTACTTGCCGCTGCGTTTCTTGCAGCAGCCCCAGTAATGGCGTGAGAGCTGCCTCTCGATGGCGCAGCAAGTAAAGCACAGCCCGCCGGGCGGACCGAGGCCCAAGGCCCGGCAATCGGGCCATTGTTTGAATGAGCGTGTGCAGAGGATTGGACATACTAGAACGGCATCTTAAATCCAGCCGGTAGAGATAATCCTCCGGTAACTTGCTGCATCATCTCAGCTGATTTTGCATCAAGCTTCTGGCGCGCATCATTGACTGCCGCAACAATCAGATCCTCAAGCACGTCAATCTCTTGTGGATTCATCAGTGCCGGATCAATGGTGACTTTTTCTAATCCCCCCTGGCCCTTCATGATGATCTTTACCATGCCGCCACCAGCCTGACCTTCGGCGGTGATTTGGAGAATTTGCTCCTGAATCTGCCCCATCTTTTGCTGCATTTCCTGAGCCTTGCGCATCATGTCGCCTAAGTTCTTCATCATCTCATTTCTCCTTACTTAATTTTTTCTGTTCCACGGGTAATACTAATGACTCGCGCCCCTGGAAAGACTTCCTGCACGGCCCGCACCTCCGCCTGCTGTTCATAGTGGGCGACAACGGCTTCACGCGCCGCCAGGCGCTGCTCCGCTTGTGTCGGCAACCCTAATTCTTGTCCAAGAATAATCAGCCATGGGTGTTGGGTAGTCTCGCGCAGGAAAGACTGTAATTTAGGCACAAAATCTGCTGGTGCTGTCTCAGATAACCGCACTTCCAGACGGCCCGGTTGATACTGGATAAGGTGCACATCGTGTATCAAATGCGTATAGAGCAAAGGCTCGCGTCGCTCGGCAACAAACTCTAGTAATTGCTCAAATGTCTTCAAAACCAGGCCTGTTTCGGCATCAGTCACAGTCGGCGCCACGGCTATGGCTGTGGCACCGTAGGTTACTGGCACTGGTGACGCCACAACCCTTGGACTGCCGCCAGCATGCCCCCCACCGCCTCCAGAAGGCTGCGGATTTTCCGATGGCTCTTTGGCTCCAGATTTCAACATCTGATCAATAGTAGGCTGATCATGGACGTAAGCTAGCCGGACAAAAATTACCTCTAACGCCATCCGCGCTGACGGCGCATGACTTATTTCCTCAGCGCCTTTTAACAAGATTTGCCAAAAGCGATTTAAAATCGGCACACTCGCTTTTTGTGCGATCTCTTGACACCACGCCGCCTCATAGCCCATGGGGGTATACGCACCTTTTGTGCCGACTGTTACGAGCAGCCCGTGCGTGAGCTCCATCAGATTGTGGACCAAGGCCACCGCATCAGCCCCCGACTGATAGAGGTGCGCTAATGTGATCATAGCCGCATTAAGATCACCACCGAGGAGCTGCTGATATAGGGTCTGTAATTGCGCAAGGTCAGCAAACCCAACCATCTGGCGAATGTGCTGCGCTGTGATTGGCTGCACCCCTAGGTTAAAGGCCTGCTCGAGCATGGATAAACCATCCCGCGCCGATCCGTCAGCGAGCTTTGCCACAAGCGCTACAGCCTCTGACTCAATCTGCATCCCTTCTTGAGCCGCAATCTGTGTAAAATGCGCAATCAACTTTGCTTCCGAAATGCGTCCAAGATCAAAACGCAAACACCGTGAGAGAATCGTTGCCGGGATTTTATGAATTTCTGTCGTCGCTAGAATGAACTTCACATGCGCTGGCGGCTCTTCAAGCGTTTTCAAAAGCGCATTAAATGCATTGCGCGACAGCATGTGGGCTTCGTCAATAATGTAGATCTTATAGCGTCCTTGCACGGGGCGATATTGCGCTGCATCAATCAACTCCCGTATATCATCTACACCAGTATGGCTGGCCGCATCCATTTCCAGCACATCAAC
>JBILKX010000029.1:0-17113 GCA_044376435.1 Alphaproteobacteria bacterium
CCTTGGCGTAGGGAGAAGCCTTGGCGTAGGGAGAAGCCTTGGCGTAGGGAGAAGCCTTGGCGTAGGGAGATGCAGCTTTTTGATAACCCCGCAGGCAATTTCGATGGATTCCTGTTCTTTATCCGGAAAATAACTTTTGAGAGAGGTCCCCGGCACGGCTCTTTGTAAAAGCAGCATACCCTTATCTTCAGATAGCACCTTGACGGCACCACATCCAGAAAAGCACTTGAGCGCACACGCTTCCCGAGCTAAGCCTTCGATATCAAGACCAAGCTTAAGGATAATCGGACGATTATGTTGTAAGCCTGATAGCACATAGGTGTACGTCGTATTGCTGACCGCATTTAAATCCCGCAAGCCGAGCTTTGAGGTCATTGCCGCCAGGAGACCCGGCAGACCCTCAATCCAGGCTTTTTCCTTTGCGCCATGAACTCTAAGAGTGTGGTTCATAGATTCTCTTGCACGATAATATCGTAAGGCGCGGCGAGCCTATATTTTCTGGCTTTGTTAGAGTAATCGACAATTTCTAGAAACCCACCCTCAACCCACTTTTTGCAAAGCACTGCATTCGTTCTAGGCTGGAAGCCAAATAGACCCCCGATTTGTTTGGCCGTCACAACATCATGAGCTTTAAATAATTCCAATGCTTTGCGTTGTTTTGGATCTAACGTACGCAGCAACTGTGAATGATCTTTTTCACCTTTCTCGTGGCTTGCAACCATCTGGGTTACCACTTTTTCACAGGCAAAAGCCATCCCTTCGGTAAAATATTCCACCCAAGGAGTTATATCGCTTTCTGCTCTGCCAAAGTAATAATTGTGGGACGGGCCAATACTGATCGCGCGATAATAGCCGAGGAGGTTTTTAGCATAATACTCCTCAAGAGAATACAGGCCTTTTAAATCATACCCCCCACGGTGCAGGACCAGCGTCGTCAATAACCTGCTGATTCGGCCGTTACCATCGTAATAGGGGTGAATTGTTGCAAACTGGTAATGAGCAATCGCCGCAACAATCGGGCAGGGTATGTCTTCATTTTCCTTAATCCATGACACTAGGTTACGCATAAGCCCCGGAACATCTTTGGCCTCTGGAGGCATATAGACGATTGTACCTGTGCCGCTGTCCTTGATAACGTTTTGTCCATCTCGGTACGGCGTTGCTTTAACATGTGTTCTTCCATCACTCATGACCAGACCATGTAAAGTTTGAATTGCTTTTTCGGTGATAGGGTAACTATGTGAGGCATAGTGCTCTAGCTGAGCTAAAGCAGCATAATAGCCTTTGACCTCATGCTCATCCCGTTCTCTACCTGGGAAATGACCTTCAAGCTGAATGAGCTCTTTAATTTCATGAGGCTTGAGCTGATTGCCTTCGATCATTGTTGAATAGTGAGCCGTGTATAATTTAGCCGTTTCACGTAGGGAAGCGAGAACCGTAGGATTTACTGGCAATAATGAGACTTTTTCCTTTGCAGACTCAATTCTCATCAGGCTTTTCGCAACACTAGGGGTGATTCGATAGATGGGATTAAAATTTATCGGCATGATATAGGCTCAATATCGGCATTAGGTATATTTCTTATTATGCCGATAAAAAGCTGATAAATCAATAATAATATGCCGATAAAGGTTTAATCCCTTACATCCCCCGGATACCGTGGCTCCAGACCATCCAAAATGGTTCGTTTGACACGCCCCAGGTACATCTCTATAATTTCTCATGCCCCAGACGGCGCAGGAATTAGCTCTCAATGCAACGATTGGTGATGATGGATGGATATGAGCACTGCATTAATAACTTTATACCTCCAAGCCCAGGATTATTTTTTCAGAGGCATTGCCTCAAAATGCCTGGATCTGGAAGATATCGCCCATGCCTACATGACCGGCGGCGGCGATCTCAATTTTCTTTACATAACAAAAAACACACCTGCTCTGGATAAAATTTTAATCCAAGGCGAGCAGTTTTTCGCTCAAGACGGCCTTTCTTTTGAGGTGATCATCCCACAAGGATTATGTACATCTCAAATGGGAGATGTTTTAAAGGCTATGGATTATGTCGAGAAAGATCAGTCTGTGGCAATGGTTGTGGACCTGGAGAAATTTTCCTTTGACCAAAGTGCCACCCTTCATGATGACACCGTGATTAAAACGACTGATGATCAATTAAATGACTGGATGATCCCCTTAATAGGCGCCTTTGACTCTACATTTGAAACTTGTTCGGTCTATGCCACCACCCATGATCTCGCCTTAAAAAAGCATATTAATCTTCGCCACTTCAGCTTATACAAACACGCAAAACCCATCACGTCGATCACTTTATCAATGTGCGACCATACCGTGGCACGGATAGACGATGTCGGCACCCTGCCTGAGTTTCAAGGCAACGGCTATGCGAGCGCGCTCATGCGGTATGCGGTATCAGCGGCAAAAAAATTAGGCGCCCGCCATTGCTTTTTAGAGTCCTCAGATTCGGGGCTTGGGGTTTACCAAAAACTTGGGTTTGAGCCCCTGTTTAAAAACAACATTTATTCGAGGCATGTATGAGATTGATAGTGGGGTACAAAGACCATGCTCCTAAAACCTGACCTTAACGATGAAAAAATCGTCGCGTGTTTACGGGAGGCGTACGGATTAGATGTAGAAAAAATTTCATTTCTTCCGATTGGTGCTGATTTCAACACGGCTGTTTATCGTGTGACCGAAGCGAACGGGAAAGATTATTTCCTCAAATTAAGAAGCGGGGTGTTTTTAGAGGCTTCGGTGTCAGTGCCAAAATACCTGGCTGATCTCGGGATCAAGCAAGTGATCGCACCTATATTGACTAAGCTAGGGCAATTATATTCAGGTCTGGAGTTCTTCAAAACAATTCTGTATCCTTATGTGGACGGAAATAATGGTGTGGAAGCAAAACCATCAGAAGATCAATGGGCGCAATTTGGGGCAACCATTCAAAAGCTACACAGCGTTGATATTCGCTCATCGATCACCCAAAATGTCCCCCGAGAGACGTTCTCTTCTCACTGGCGCGACACCGTCACAGCTTTTCTGGGACGCCTCGACCATGATGTGTTTACAGAGCCTGTCGCTGTAAAAATGGCACTGTTCCTAAAATCCAAAAGTCAGGCAATACTTGACCTGGTCCAGCGTGCTGAAAGTCTGGCGATGACGATCCAAAAACAGCCCCTCGACTATGTTTTATGCCACGCTGATATACATGGCTGGAACCTGCTCGTTGACACACAAGCAGCCTTTTATATTGTTGACTGGGATACGCTCATCTTTGCTCCCAAGGAACGAGATCTGATGTTTATCGGCGCCGATATCTGGGATAGCGGCCTAACAGCTGCTGAAGAAGAATCTCGTTTTTATAAAGGTTATGGCCAAGCAGAAATCGATCATGATTTACTCACTTATTACCGCTTTGAGCGTATTATCCAAGACATCGGCGACTATTGTGAATATATCTTTTTATCAGACGCAGGGGGGGATGATCGCCTGCAGTGCCTTGAACACTTGCAGCGTGTTTTTCTGCCGAACGGCGCGATAGAGAGAGCGTATCAGGCCGACACAACAAGGAAGGTGTTATGAGTATCCAGCGTATTATAGGAATCGTCGCTCCTTGTGCCATATATCTTAAAACCCCATTAATTTCTCAAGCAGATGCGATTGATACTCATCATCACGCAACTTAAGGTGAAAAAATAGAGCGGCATGGGTAACAACGTCCCATCATGCAGAAGACCCATAAAAAACGTAAACAGGGAGATCAAACAATAGTAGAAAAATCCAAATACGCTGGAGGCTGTCCCAATTGCATGCTTATACTCTACAAGTGCCAAAGCAAGAGCATTACTGGTGGCCATACATATTCCAAACGCGCATCCCATTTGAGAAAAAATCGTCGTTGCGACCATAATAGGCGCCGGTAGAGCTAAACTATGGTTAATCAAGGCAATGCCACTAAAAATTGTTGTTGCCACCGCTGTAATCGAAAGCCCATAGCTCATGATGGCTTTAGCTGCATATATATTATGGAGCTTTTTAGAGAATATCCCTCCAAGCATCGTCGACATCGCAATAGCCGTAAAACTAAACCCATAATAACTTGGTGACAGCCCCAACCCCTTGATCAGATAAAAAGACCCTTCAGCGAAATAGCTAAAGAGAATGCCGTTACACCCGGCCACAATCAGACCATAACTTAACACTTTTTTATCCCTTATCAGCTGCGCTGTAATATTCCATACAGAAACGTGTTTACGGGAGGTGTGTGGATGCGTCTCTGGCAGTCTTAAGCTCACCAAGAGCGTAACCAGGAGCGCAAACAACGTGAGAAAGATAAAAATATTTCTCCACCCAAAGACTTCAGCAATGATCCCGCCACATAACGGGCCGAGCGCTGGAAATACGGCAAGAGCACTGCCAGTTATGGCATATACTCTTCCCAGGTCAGGGCCGCGAAACGCATCTCTGCAAATCGCTTGACCAAGCACACTGCCTATGCTGCCACCAAACGCCTGTACCAGGCGGCTGATCATAAGCATTGTTATTGAGTTTGAAAAATAACAACTGATGCACCCCGCAATAAACACGAATAACCCTGCCATAACACAGGGTTTGCGACCTAGTTTATCAGAAATTTTACCCCAAAAGAGTGTCCCAAGCGCGAAACCAAACAGGTAAATTGTGAGCGTATATTCTACCATTGCTTCTTTTGTGCGCAATGCATGGGCTATATCCGGCAGAGATGGCGTGTAAACAGTCTCAGAAAGCTGTGGGAGCCCCACAATCAGAACAATCAGCCAGACCGCTGGCAAGACAATATGTGGCATCGAAAACCTCGGAAATTAAGTACACTGCGCTGAAGAATCCCAAAAAGCCAAGGGTATGCTTGAATCTTTAGCACAGTTTTTTATAGTTACATATATAATCATCATTGACAATCGCCAATAAATACCCAAATAAAGACTATAGATAATGTGCTAATTGTTATTTCAAGGAGAGGTATTATGAGAAATTATCAAGTCATAATTATGATTTTCACAATAATCCTGTTAAATAATAATTCTATCCTGGCGCAGGGGCAGGTTCATGAAGCCAGCGCCCTAGAGTCGGCCACAAACTCTTTATCCCCCTCCTCGCAAAATCTAGAGACAAAGCCTCACTTCGATGAAGTTACGATGATTCGCCAACTCTATGAGATTGGAAGATTTTTTTACAAAGAGGCTAAGACTACTGTCTCTGCTCGTGGAACCACCGTACATCATCCGGCTCAAGCATATCTTTTGATTTGTCGTGATGCAATGGAAGTGGCGCCAGGTAAGGAACATCTAAAGATACAAGGCTTTCTATGGCAGGGATTGTCTTGGTTTGCTTGTGGCGCTGCCTGTGCACACTTTGTGTGCGTAGGCACATTCATAAACATGTTGAGTTCAGGTCAGGTAATAAGTCCACGTAAGGTAATATATAATTTAGTGTTTTTAGGTGCTGAGATGTTAGCGGCGGCAGGAGGACTTTACTTATCTATACAATGCGAAAAGCAGTGGCAAGTTGCACCAAAATGTTTAGAGATTGAGCCATGTAAGGTTATCAAAGAAGAGTTTTGGCACTTATATCCTCAAGGCTCAAAATTACAATACAGAATTGAACCATCTCGGAATCAGACTAACGCGTATCTAATCAGCATCTTGACAGGTATGGTTTTGGGGGGATTGGGATATGGTAAGATGTGTTTGAGTTAATCTAACGAAGTAACTGTTCACGGAGATAACCAGCGCTTTAAGCAACAAGGATGATTTTTTCACACGGTGGGCTACTTGAGATAATTAATCAAGCTCAAAGAATTGATCCTTTGAATAAGATAATAAGAAGCGCTGACTTGGTCTGTGTAGTAACTTACTCTTGTGACTGCGCTAGGAAAATCGACGTTCAAGCGTTTGCCGATTACCTCCTCCAAATACTGCTCAAATTGACTATGGCTTAGGTTTGTATCCTCAATACTGCGGCGATACATACCGATCTCGGCTAACATATCGCCTAGATCTTCAATTGCCTGATCAATCGTATCTAAAGAGTTCTGAATGCGTGTCTGATCCATTGGTACGGTATAAGATGTGGTTTTCGCTAACCTTATAGCCCGCATCATCTTTTCAAACCCTGCTTCATTTGCAAGCATCCCATAACTAATTGTATGCTCCTGTGAGATTGGTACAGAAAGAATTGTGCTATCACCCTGATAGTAAGATGTATCTGGACCCCCGCCTGTTGGTGGCGTCACAATCATACTTACGGGATCTACGGGAGGAATATTCGTACGTGAACCAGAGAAAATATAGCGTCCATCAAGGTCTTGGTAATTCAAAATACCCACCAGCTGATTGAGCATTTCACCAAACAATACTGGCGCGTTATTAATACTTTCAGGATTACCATTGCGTGCGCTAACCAGTTCACGGCGTGCTATACCAGCAATGCCCAAAATATTTTTAACTGCGCTCTCGTACCGGCTAATGCGTTGATCAACATAGGCGTTATTCTGTGCGTACATTTGCACGCGCATCAACATGGCCTCCTCACGGATTTCTGGGCCAGCATCTTTATTAAGCGACATATATTTATCGCCCTTACGCCCCGTTGACACTTCCATTTGTGCATTATATAGCTTTTTCTTTGCGCGCGACAGCTGCGATACAACTGCTTCCCTTTGGATTTTATCTGGAATACGGAGTGCCATGTTACCTTGCCATCGCTATAAGTGTTTTAAGCATATCATCCACAGCATTCACAATCCGCGCGTTGGCCGCATACGCCGATTGTAGGACCATGAGTTTGGATAACTCCTCGTCTCGATCGACCCCTTGGAGCTCCTCAACACCTTGCTTTGCCATGGTATAGGCATCCTGCTGATAAAGATGATTTTGCTCGGCATTAACCGCCTGCAACGTACTGTAGGCAATAATCTGACCACCATAGTTAACCAAACTTTCACTCTGCGCAGCGATATAGCCCGCAGCTGTGAACGCCTGCGTCTTATCATAAAGCTTATCAGCTATCCGCTGGATAGTGGTGCCATTGCCTTGTGTAAGGGCGACTTGACTCGCGAGCGGCGGCGAAAGTGGGTTGGTCGTGTCCAAGGTGCCTGTGGCTAAATTATTATAGTCTGAGGTTAATCTTGAACTTACAGACAGTAAATTAGACAGACCGACGCGCCCCAGCGCATTCCCATCCTGGATATAACGTGAGCCTGTTGTAAAGAAGTCATTAAACCCAAAGTAGTGAGACACCCCAAGACCTGTAACGGTTTCAGTCCCCGCCCCACTCACAACTCCCAAAGCCAGACCATTCCCGCCCGCCGTCGTCAGGACGAACTGATTACTCGCGTTCAGAGAAGCTGTGGCAGAGGAAACACCCGTGCTCCAGTTCGCGTTATTGTTTACTCGATTGATAACATCATTAACCGTTGTCATCGCAGAAAGATCAATCTGCAGCTCGTTTACATACTGACCGTTACTCGGATTCACTACCGCAAGACGAATAACCCCCGTACCACTGAAAGCTGTAGCCACCCCACTATTCAGAGGGCGTTGGCCAGTGAGGGTACTGGGAGGCGGGTACGATGCGCCTGTGTTGTGAATTTTGTTCACCTCATCACGCAGCACCAGAGTTAATTCATCAAGCTCTTGCTGTAACTTGTTAGGCACTTCATCGTCACGGATCTGAATCCAGGCTTTCATTTTGCCTGAAGCAATATCTGCAGTTACATTATACCCAAAGTTACTCAGCTTAATCTCTTGAATCGATCCGCCCGCAAGCGTTATATCTGGAGTTAAAGTCCCAGAAACAGGTGTATAAGTAAAGTGATACGCTGATGTCCCCAAAACAAGTGGCTTCCCTGCTGCCCTTACAGAGACTTGTTTGTTGTTTTCATGAAACACCTGAACGTTGATATATTCTGAGAGTTCTAAAATAGCTCGGTCTCGCTCATCTTCAGCGGACGAATCTATAGATTTGTCCGGCTGCTCCCCGATACGGCGGTTAAGATCCGCAATCAAATCGACCCTGCTATTAATAAATTCAATCGCCTCAGCCAGCCGCTGGTCAGCCTCTTGCCGGAGTCGGCCTATCTCCCCAGAGACGGTGGAGATTTTATCTGCAAGCTGCTTGCCTTTATCGACAACCTCTCGGCGAAATACGGGCGATTCTGGTGTTGACCCCACACGCTGCATTGCCACAGCAAATTCATTAATATACGAATTAAGCGAAGAATCCTCACCAGGTTTGCCAAACAAAAACTGCACTTTTAAATGAAAGTCTTCTAATATCTCGGCTTTACCTAAGTGCGACATTTGCCGGCGCTGCTCAACGACCAAGAATTGGTCAACAGTGCGGCGGATTTCTTTAATCCTAACGCCCTGCCCCATTTCACTGTTGTACACACTTTCAAGACCAAGGTTTTTACGCGCGTAGCCTTCAACCTCAGCATTGGTTATATTTTCCGCAATAAGCTGCACACCGCGCTCACTCGTTTTTAGCCCAGCGATGGCTGTCTGCATTGTCGTTGCTAGCCCCATAAGCCTGCTCCTTTTTATTTAATTCAAACAGGTTTTTGAGACTGCTTTAAGCTACGCTGACGTGGTGTCGCGCGTTTTGTACCGTTCTGGGTATAACCCACAGGTTCATCTTGTTCCTGAAGGGAGGAAATTATTTCCTTAATCAGGCGGTTATTGAAATCATTCATCGCCCGTAATGCCCGTTCATTAAACGCCATCACCTCTCGTACCATGGCCATTTTTTGGCTGAGCAGCTCTTGGTCTTCTGGGGCTAGGATTACACTGCCTTTCTTGATCTGTGTCTCGAGCATAAGTGTAAGGTTCTCGTATTGATGCAGCAAAGCAAATTTTTCATCTTGCATGGAAGAGAAGCTTGCGATCTGCATTTTTTTGAGATAATCAGTTTCACGATTGATAAACTCAATGACATGATCAGAAGCTGTCAGTAATTCTTGTAAGCGCGGATGGGTCGTCATTCTTCTTCTCCTTGATTATTGACCATCGCCACCCACGACTGCGTCGGCAGAGTGAGTGCTGATGTACGCGCTAGATCTGCAGCAACAATCGTGCCAACTCCCATTCCCCGCTGTGCCATTTTTTCAGCAATTTTTTCTGCTAGCAGCGGTTCAACCATTTTTTCTGCGAATCCACCCCCCAAAAAATCGCTTTTTTCCACTGAGCTTAGCATGGTTTTGACCAGGTAATTTAAGAACATCGTTTCAACAGCCTGCCCCGCTTGCCGATGCGCTATTGACGGCTGTCTTTGTCCTTTATGGATTGATTCAGGGGGAACAAAAGAAGCAATTTTTGCCATACTATAACTCCGAAATATCTGCTTGTAAGGCGCCTGCTGCTTTAATACTTTGTAAGATAGCTATTGTATCTCGCGGGGTTGTCCCCAAAGCATTCAACCCATCCACAAGCTCACGCAACGTTGCCCCTTGGTTTAAAATACCAAGTTGCTTTCCTTCGCCATCAGTAACGGTGATGTTTGTTTGGCCTGTTACTTGGGTTGTCCCACTACTGAAAGCTCCTGGTTGAGATACGTCTTGTGTCTCCACAACTTTAACTACTAGACTACCATGAGCAATAGCCACTGTACTAATGCGAACATTTTCATTAAGGACAATAATACCTTCTCTATCATCCAAGATTACCCGTGCCGTCTGATCTGGATCGACTTTAAGAGACTCAATCATCGTAATAAATGGCACAAGATTCCCCTGATACTGCGCTGGCACCATCACTTCTATAGTGCCGGAGTCTAATGCCTTAGCGGTCGATACATCAACGTACCGATTAATGGTGTTGGCGATTCTTTGCGCAGTTGTGAAGTCTGGATTTCGCAAAGCTAGTCGCAGGGTCCGTTGCTCATTAAGCTCGTATCCTACTTCACGCTCAACGATAGCACCATTGGGGATATACCCACTTGTCGGCACCCCTTTGGTAACAGAGGTGCCCGTCCCTTTACTACTACTAGCGCTAAACCCACTTGCCTGAACAGCACCCTGAGAAACAGCATAGACTTCGCCATCTGCGGCAAGTAAGGGGGTCACAAGGAGGGTGCCGCCTAAAAGGCTCTTGGCATCGCCTAGAGACGATATAGTCACATCGATCCGTGTGCCTTGACGCGCAAATGCTGGGAGGTGCGCGGTAATAACAACTGCGGCCGTATTTTTAGTATCCATCGCTTTGCCGCGGGTATTGATACCCAACCGCTCGAGCATGCTGGTCAAGCTTTCCTTTGTAAAAGGTGATTTATTTAGAGAATCGCCGGTCCCATTCAAACCAACAACAAGACCGTAACCAACGAGTTGATTGATTCGCACGCCTTCGACTTCGATAATGTCTTTAATACGCGAAACAGATCGATGTATTTGCGGGGTATTGGGAACTTCTGCATGGAGATGGGATGGATCCAGGATGTTTCCCAAAAAAAGAAGAAGGCCAATTGATTTAAAATGGTTCTGAATCATAAAGTGTAATTAAGGTTTTTTATTTATTAATGCTTTAAAACACTTAATACTTACTTAATCTTCATGGCAGCAGGTGGTACAAGCTCCACAACTGATGACGCGCACATCATAAATCGGGTGCTCCAGACTTACAACGGGACTTGAAAACATCCAGCCCTCAAAGATACGCTCTGGAGGCATAAGCGCTTTTTGCTCCCATATTTCGAGGTATACGGCTGATTCTGGGACCTCATAGATTGATGAGCGATGGCAACGATGCACAACGATCCGTAAGGTACCAAATTCAACGGGGGTATTTTGTATGATATGTAGACGTTGCTCACGTGCTGTAACTTTATCTAGGATTTGCAATACCACGTCTGGAGCTGGTTTTGCCTGTCCTTGAGTAATCATAATCATGGAAAGAAAAAGATATTTGAGCATGTATCGTACGCACCCCGCTTCGCCTGTGAGCATAGATCACAGGGATGTCAAGCACCAATCTTTGTAGAGGTGGTATCGGTTAGTGGCGCCATCTCTTTTTCCGCAGCTTGAGTTTTATTTTTGTCATCAGACTTGCTAAATATAAGTTTACCGATCATGCCTTCTAAGCTTACCGAAGATTGAGTATGGGTGACCTCTGAATTCTCAGTGAGCATATCCTCTGATCCGCCTGGGACTATGGCTAAATACTTACTGCCTAGCAGACCATCACTGACAATTTCTGCAGAGCTGTCCTTAGGGATTTTATGCTCAGGCTTGATAGAAAAAGTCACCTTGGCCAAATAAGTTACAGGATCAATAATCATGTCTACCACTGTACCAACTTTAACACCGCTAATACGCACGTCGGTACCGACACTCAAGCCATCTGCACGATCAAATTTCGCTGTCAAAGCGTATCCGTCAACTGAGCTCCATCGACTGTGGGAGTATCCAAAAACTATAAAGAAAGCTGCAATACCAAGCACAACAGCGCCCATGATTGCTTCTATTAGGTTTCGATTCATTTTTCTTCCTCGTTTTTCGGTTGCCAACTTTGATAGTCTTGATGCTTTTTAGGGGCTGTCTCGAGAGTGCTTCCAGGCGGCTTATACGCAAAAGGTGTACCGGTTAAATTAGGGGCATGAGGACGCTGCCACGGATAAAGCGGTGCATTTGTGGCCGGTGGTTCAGAAACCGTATAATGCAGCCAGCCATGCCAGTTCGCGGGCACCTTGCTTGGTTCAGGGTGACCCACAAACACCACCCAGCGCCTGTGTTTGTGCGAATGGAGACCCCTGTTAAGAAGCCAACCAAATTTTGGGCGTGTTTCGTAATAGCGGTTGCCAAACTCATCAACCCCTACACATACTCCAACAAGCTTTGAAAACCACTTCAACATACTGTAAGTCTATCAAGAACTTTACCATAACTCCAGAAATAATATGAAAACACCGGGTTTAATGCTATATATACCCAATCCAAATGGAAAAGTGGAGATTTTGAGGAGCTACAATAGATGACAGAAATACTAGAATATGCCCTTGCAGGTGGTGCGCTTTTGTGCTGTCTAGGGTTAAGTATAAGTGGTTATTTTGTCTTCCGCTATCGCTCCCGTCTTTACCAACAATCAATGTCCTTAGACACGCTACGTGAAACCAATGTACGCTTACAAGCTGAGCTCATGTTCGAAAAGCAAAGGTCTTTGGATCAGGTGGCTCTTTTAGAGCAAGCGCGCAAAACACTGAGCGACAGCTTTCAGGCGTTATCCGCCCAAGCCTTACAAATGAATAACCAAATGTTCCTTGATCTTGCCCAATCAACGCTGGCTAAGTTCCACTCTTCTGCTCAGACAGACCTTGTAACTCGGCAAAAAGCTATTGATGAGATGTTGACTCCACTTAAAACTTCCCTCATAACCGTGGATCAAAAAATACAAGCTCTAGAGTCGGCACGCGTTGGTGCTTATGAAGCTTTGAAACAACATTTAAGCGACTTAGTCATCACCAATAAAGAACTTAAGAAAGAAGCGAGTCATCTTGCACATGCATTAAAAGCGCCCAATGTGCGTGGGTTTTGGGGAGAAATTCAGCTACGTCGAGTCGTAGAAATTGCCGGCATGATTGATCATTGCGATTTTAGTGAACAAATCCATGTTAAAACAGCAACCGGTAGCCAGCGTCCTGATATGATCATCCACCTACCCGGTAATAAGAAAATTGTTATTGATGCCAAAGTGCCGCTCACAGCTTATCTTGAGGGCTTAGAGCTTTCTGACCACTCGCAAGCTCTGTCAAAGATGTCTGATCACGCTCGTCACCTGCGTAGTCATATGATGGCCTTAAGCAATAAAGGTTATTGGGAGAATATCGACCCCAGTCCGGAATTCGTTGTACTATTTCTTCCTAGCGAAACTATCTTTAGTGCCGCTCTTGAGCATGATCCTGCCCTTATTGAGTTTGGGATTAAAAATCAGGTTATTTTAGCGACACCAACGACTCTGATCGCGCTGCTTAAAGCTGTTGCCTATGGATGGCAGCAGGCATCGCTAGCGGAGAATGCCAAGGAGATTGCTAAACTAGGTCAGCAGCTTTATAAACGCTTGAGTGATATGGCTGAGCATGTTCAAAAGCTTGGTCGCCATATTGGTCAGGTTGTTGAGGCCTATAATTCCATGGCTGGCAATCTTGAGCGTCGTGTGTTTGTTGGAGCGCGCCGCTTTAAAGATCTTGGGGTTACAGGTGACAAACTGCCAGAAACCTTGTATATTGACAAGTCTCTAAGATCGTTAGCAACAGATACTGAAGCTGATATGGAAATGATAAGCTTTGAGGACGATCAAAAAGCTATTGGATAATTCCCTATAGGAGGTCTACATGGATGTCTTACTTATTCCTTTTTTGAAACTGTTTTTGGCGGTGCTTAACCTCTATAGCTGGGGAATTATTATCCACGGCTTGTTAAGCTTGATGATCGCTTTTCAGATACTCAATCCCTACAATGGTGTTGTGGGGTTCGTATTTTCAGCTCTTTCACAAATTACAGAACCGATATATAGGCCGATACGGCAATTTTTGCCGATAAATTCTAGTATTGATTTTGCGCCGCTTGTCGTCTTGCTGATTATTTATTTCCTACAAAATGTCATTTACCAGCTCCTTGCCCGTGGTATGGTCCTAGGATCTTAAAATACTATGTTTGTTATTGATGGTCGCCACCATGCCGCTAATATTTATGAAAAGCTTCGCTCTAGGCTCACCACCGCTTCCTTCACCCCTGGACTAGCGGTGATTCGTGTTGGCGATAATCCTGCAAGCGTCATTTACATTAAAGCGAAAAAAAAGGCATGTCTGGATGTGGGGTTTACCTTTGAGGAATACGTACTGCCGCCTGTAGCTTCTTATGAAGAAGTAAGTGTTTTAATTAACCGGTTAAATGAAGCGCGCCATATTCATGGTATATTGTTACAATTACCGCTTCCAGAACACCTTGACCCCTCCGTGTTGATTAATCAGATTGCCCCAGAGAAAGATGTTGACGGCTTAACAGATATCAACATGGGTAGGCTTTGGAATGGGCAACCATTATTTATTCCGTGCACCCCCAGAGGCTGTTTGTCGCTTTTGCGCTCTGTATCTCCCCACTTACAGGGTTCTCATGCTGTCATTTTAGGTCGATCGCGTATTGTCGGTCGTCCGTTACAAAGCGTCCTCGCTCTTGAAAACTGTACCACCACCTTGATTCATTCTCATACAGTAAATCCCAAATCCCTTTGTCAGCAGGCTGATATTGTTATTGCTGCCGTTGGACAGCCCCACTTGGTGAACGACGCGTGGATTAAACCTGGGGCTATTGTCATTGATGTTGGCATTAATCGTTATACCCGCGAAGATGGCTCTTTAGGAATTACTGGCGATGTCGATTTCGAGAAAGTTGCACCGCTGGCCTCGGCAATTACGCCGGTACCCGGTGGTGTTGGTCCTATGACAATAGCATCGCTTTTGGAAAATGTCTTTGAAGCTGCACAGCGCTTAACTGATCGTCTTTGACCTACAGTTGTGATGGGTATCAGATAGCTTGCCCGGCGAAGCTCAACGAGCGAAGCCTGGGAGCGTCTTTTTAACGGGGGACTAGAAAATATTAAGAAAATCTGTCATCATAATCCTATATGGTTTACATGAGCACCTCACAGATTGACAATTGGTATAAAAGAGCCTTTGGGCAGAAAGTGCGGGCTCAACTGTCGCCTTATGTTCGTGACTGTATAGATGCTAAAATTTTAAACGTCGTTGTCGGTGCTGGTAAAGCGTATTTGAAACCGAAAGACCCGGTCTTGATGTTTAACCTCGGGCCGCAAGGCACAAGCTTGTGGGGCACACCTAATAAAACTGCGCTCATGTACGAGGATGCTTGGCCATTACCTGATTGTTCTGTAGATCGCTTGATCCTCATACATTCCCTTGAGTTCACTCAAGATCCTAAAGCCTTTTTAGCTGAGGCCCACCGTGTGCTTACTCATCATGGACTGATGATGGTGTTTTGGCCAAGGGTTTGGGCGAGCTACGGAGAAGACGCACGTATTGTGGGAAAGAATTTTTCTTTATTTACTATGCGACAAATGCTTGTGGGGGCCGATTTCCAGCTCATTGCGCATCAATCACAGCCATTGCGCTTCATGACCTTCCCTAAGTTTGTATTAGGCTCCTACCATGGTCTTTGTGGCCGCAAACACTATTCTCGCCCTGCTTGGTTGCGCTCTCCATCTTGGCGTGCTGTTTCGCAGAATTCTTGACTCCCCTTTTAGATCTTGACGATTTTCCAAAAAATTCTCAAACCCCAGAGAGGATTTTTGGACGCAATAACTACGCGAATTTCAACCACACAACCAATAACATATATATATATAATATAATAATAGTTGATGTAGTTGTTGTCAGCAAGATGTCGGGGATTATAAGTTAACGGCAGAGTTATCCACAGAAAGTAGACTAAGAACTTGTAGACCTGTGAATTATGTGAATAACTTTAGGAATCTATCAAAACTCCTTAGGAATATAAGCGTTTAACACTTTATAGAATCTGGGGATAAAACCGCTAAAAACTTGGGGATAATGTCAAGCTTCCCCAGCTTGTGTATAAAATCTTTATTTGGGGATAAATTCTAGGATAACTTCTAGCGATGATGTTTATAACTTGGTAACCACATAGAAAACCTTGGGTTATCATCATGTTATCCAAGAAATATTCACATAGTTATCCACAGGCAAAATTAACTGTAATAACTTCTCCGTTCAAAAGATGCTCTAAGGCTATTTATGGGGCTCAGAACGTCTTTTTAGCTCGGGATTCTAGAGGCGGTTGTTATTTTTTTACTTCTGGTACTTTTGCTGTTTTTCTTGCTAAGGCCGTGTAATGATCCAGAAGCTTCTTAATATGCTCACCCCCAGGGCTCTGCTGGTCCATGTTTTCCCATACGTAGTGCAGACGCTGATGCAGTTCAGGATGATATTCTTCATGATTAATTGAGTTTAGAATAGTGTTTATACGTTTTGTTTGACTATAAAACGCTCCCGAATTGCTACCTCCTTTATGATTAATTTTACTGATATTTTCTTGTAAATGGCTGTGTGTTTGTTCAAACTCTTCCTTGGGTAATGCCTCGCCTTTCTCTGAGTTTAACGGCAGCGAGTTTGACCCTAGTGTATACCCAGTTGTTAATTTTTTATCTGCTTCTTCTGCTTGTAGAGCCTCGTGATGACCGAGCAGCTGCTCTAACGACTCTCTATGTGCAAAATTGTCTAAGTCTCCATTACGATGCAATACACTTAACCACTGATACGCCGCAGGGGATAATTCATTCTTGCTTAATTCATTAATGACCTTACCTTGTGCCATAGTAAAAGCCCCCTTATAGTTTGTGTTGTTAAATTTAAGATTACTAATATTATTCCGGACATTGTCGATTGCAGTCTTTAATTCTTCTTGATTCAGCCGCTTCTTTATTTGGTATGACGGTGGGGTTGCCAATGAATTTGATGGTGGAGTGAGCGTTCTTTGCTCTATTGCCTTTCTAAAGTTTCGAGAATTCTTTAAAATTTCCTCAGAATCTTCAATCACCGCCGCCACTTCTGCCACCCTTCCCTTCCGCTCCAGACGCAGTGTCTCTAAGAATTTTTCAGCACTCTCTACCGATGAATTTGTATTTGAAAGAAGTTTTTCGTTAACGTAGATTCCAACAGCCATAGCACCAACCCCGGCAACGCCACCTACAACAGCAGCTTGTCCGGCGGATGTGCTTAAGAAGCCTCCTTGTTGGTTGGTGTTATCGGTTGCAGAGACGTTACTTCCTGAAGATTGCGGGGTATTTGCCGGATTTGTCTCTGGCGTGGTTGGACTAGGTGTTCCCGGTGTCACTGGTTGCAGTTGTTGGGTGGACGGTGTTGATGGTTTTCCAGCGTCTACATAAGAGATACTGGTCATTAAGCTGGTGATTAGGATGTGTCGACATATTAACAAGGAAGTGATATTTTCTCTGAAAAGGGGAAAATATGTCTTATACAAAACATTTACGTGATGATCAATTCGAGAAAATAGAGAAGGCATGATACGGCGACCACCG
>JBILKX010000004.1:0-46448 GCA_044376435.1 Alphaproteobacteria bacterium
GTCGCAACCGAAACAACGGTTGCAGCACCTGAATAATATGTCGACCATCAGATAATCTCATTTTTTGAAAAAGTCGGATATTCCCACTTGCACGGGCAAGCGTTAAAAAAAGGCCGTGATCCACATCGATACAATCTGCAATTTGCCGCCAATTTTTGCACACCAACCGCACACGACGCACATCATCATCCGGTAAATACTGCACAATATGAACCAGAATATTCGCAGGCAATATCTCAGACGACACAGCGGCACGAGAGGTGTCAGCAGGATACAGCTCCATAGAGCTCAGATGTGTGGAAAATACGCTAACTATTGCCAAGCTATACCCAATCCAAATGAAAAAGCGGAGAATTTGAGAGAGGGAATTTGGCTCACCACCAAGCTTGAAAAACCGCCCATATCGTGAGATACGGAAGGCTTTTTCAAGCGCCGGTCGTGGGTCATAATTCCCCACTCAAAAATCCACTTTTTCATTTGGATTGGGTATAAAAGCAAG
Organism: Alphaproteobacteria bacterium; assembly: GCA_044376435.1. Classification (GTDB taxonomy): domain Bacteria; phylum Pseudomonadota; class Alphaproteobacteria; order JBILKX01; family JBILKX01; genus JBILKX01. Next base: position 500 of record JBILKX010000004.1, read on the forward strand.
GATGTGACGTAACATGGTTTCTCTTCCCTGTTGTGATGAAGTATCGGCGCTTGTCGCACTCTTAGACAAATTATGGTTGAATTCTCATAAAGCTACCAGCACAACTTTAACCTGTCAACAACTTTCTGTTGTTAAAAGTCACGCTTCGATATAGACCCTCAAATGAAGGCCTATTTAGCAAACATTTCTCAGGCTTCAACCGACTTTTTGATGGAGAAAATTTTGCTGTCCGCGCCAAAATGGAAAATGAGCTTCTAGTGTTGTGCCTTGATTCGGCGCGCTGATTACCTCAAGATGGCCCCCATGACGCTCGACCATGTGCTTACATAAAGCCAGCCCTAGTCCTGTCCCTGGCGTGCTTTGTTTTTGCGGGTTATCCAACTGAATAAAAGGCTCAAAAATGCGTCTTTGATCTTTTTGAGCAATGCCGATACCTGTGTCTTGCACATACACTCCTAAGGTCTTTTGCGAAAAGTCCAAAAACGTGCCCACTGTAATATACCCGAGCTTGGGCGTAAATTTAACGGCGTTACTGAGCAAATTAATGACGATCTGCGTAAACATACGCTCATCCGCCCACAGTTGCTGTGCTTTAGACTCAAAACGCGTCCGGATGTGAATTTGCTTCTCTTCGGCTTGCATTTGCAGCATATGTGCAGCTTTTTTGATCAGATGGGGCATATCGATTGTGGTTTCATGCAGCTCTAACTTCCCCACACTTGCTTTGGCAAGATCCAGCAGATCATTAATCAACGACAAAAGATAGTGGCCACTATCATAGATATTCTTACTGTACTCCTGATAGGCTGGCGGTAAAGGCCCGAGCATACTTTGCTGCATAACATCCGCAAATCCCAAGATCGCATTCAACGGCGTGCGCAGCTCGTGGCTAATACTCGCTAAAAAGCTCGTTTTAGCATCGCTTGCGGCTTGAGCATCTGCCAGGGCAATACGTAGTTTGTATTCTAAGCGCTTGCGCTCAACAGCATAGCGAATCGTGCGGCGAATTAAGGTTTCATTGAACTGACCCTTGACCAAGTAATCTTGAGCGCCGCGACGCATGACTTTGGTCGCCAGATGCTCATCATCCATACCCGTGAGGACAATCACGGGTAGTTTAGGAAAATCTTGGCATATGATTTGCAGGACATCGATACCCTGACTATCTGGGAGTGACAGATCTAAGAGGACCATGTCAAAACTGTCTTGTTGTAAGAGTTGCTGAGCTTTAGCCCAAGTTGTGGCCGCAACCATAGAGGCATTGTAAGTCGAGGACTTCACCAAAATTTCCTCTAAAAACCGAATATCGCCTGGATTGTCCTCAATCAACAAGATCTTCATGCCCCCACCTTTTTTGATCTCGGATCTTACTAGCATGCATCCTCCAAAGCGCTATAACTCTCCAGAAATTTTGGTACCGTAAAATAGAAAGTAGCGCCCTGGTTAGGGTGCGACTCTGCCCACACACGCCCCCCACGATTCTCAATCAACTTTTTAATGGTTGCAAGGCCAATGCCGGTGCCATGATACGGAGAGTCTTCATTGTGTAGTCGTTGAAACAATCCAAAGATCTTTTCGGCAAATTTATTATCAAACCCGATCCCATTGTCCTCAATACTAAAGACAAATTCAGATTCATGTTCATCGGCGCGCACATTAATATGTAAAGGATGCTGATGCTTGCGGAACTTCAGGGCGTTACTGATAAGATTCATAAAAATTTGCGCCATCTCTGTTTCGGAGATCGCCACAGCCGGCAGCCTATCATACTCTATCGTTGCCTGTGCTTCTTGGATTAAGCCCTGCAAGTCAGCAAGGACATGTTCTAGTACTAAGGTGGTATCAACAGCTTGAACATGCGCAATGCTACGGCCTGCGCGCGCGTAATTCAGAAGCTCACGCATCATATTTTGAAGACGCGCTGCACCATCAGCTGCGAAATCAATAAAGTCATTCGCATCTTGATCTAGTTTTTGACGATACCGATTCTTTAAAAGATCTAGATATATTGTAATCATGCGTAATGGCTCTTGGAAGTCGTGGGATGCCATATACGCGAATTCTTCAATACTTGCGCCAACCTCTGGTGTTGCGGGCATGTGGCGAGTTGCTTCCTGGCTAACAGGCTGTATGAGCACAACAATTGCTACCCCAATCTCTGAAACAATTTTTGAAAGACTTAAGCGTACTGGTATGCCTTGGCTATGTTCTAATAAAAACTTTTGATCTAAAAATTTTTCAAGCTCATGGCTCGCAATAAAAGCACCGACTAAAGACTCAAAAGTTTCCTGCTGTTCAGCAACCACCAAGTCTTTAAGATAAGCATTAATCAGATTTTCATGAGCCCCTAGCTTTATGGCCGATTGATTAAAAAACTTGACTTGTTGATGCGTATCTACGACGAGCACTGCGACACCGATCGCATTCAGGATGCGTTCAAACCAAGTCGTAGACTGCGCGACTTGTTTTTGTTGCTCACGTAAGGACTGAGCAAGCTGCTGGATTGAAATGATAATGCGACCGAATTCCCCTGTCATCTTGCCGTCCCAAGTCACGGTACTTGCTTTGGGTACCCAGGCCATCAATCGCCACATCGGACGGAGAATCCAGCGACGGGCAAGATATAACCCCATTCCCCATACCAATAGCGATACGAGTAACGCCAAGAGCAAGCGCTTTATAAAGAGCTGATCCACGGCGCCATAGAGGTGCTTTTCTGGGTAGCTCACACATAAACGTAACCCTTGGTTGCTGCCCTCAATGCTTGCAAGATATACGCGTGTTTTCACACCATCGTACCGCGCGTGACGCATCACATGTTCAGGGTGCATTACCATCATCCCTAAGATACTTGGGTCCGGATATGCCTTGCCAATGACAGCGCCATCGTCATTGCTGGCTAAGACTGTGCCATACCGATCAGTGAGTGCCACGGAAGCTGGTGACAACGCTTTAAGGCTATTGAGGAGCTGCTGAAACCATCGTGCATCTACGGCTAAAATGGCGATCGTATCGCGTTGAACCGGAATTGCAAAAAGCATGACCTGATACCCTTTGACCGTCATCAGTGGACTGATCATGCCATTACGACTGGTAAAAACCTTTTGAATAAATGGGCGAGAGACAAATGGCGCCACCAACGAGGCTCGGGTGCTGCCGTGAAGCAGCTTGCCATCTTGATCAACAACCATCAATGCCACAAACTTCGAACTCTGTCCTAGAAGGCGGGTAAACATCAAAGAATTATTCTGGTTTTTGGCGTCAAATAAAAAGAGTTTACGGGCAAGGGCAAGAAAATCCCACATCGGACGCACGGCTTGAGCGCACTCCTTCGTGATGTCGACGACGGCTTCTTGAGCTTTCGCCGTGCACTGCATATAAGATTCTTGACGCCATGAAATATCCAGGCACCCCTGGACTATGAGAACAGGTATAACGATAGCGCCTAAGATGATCGCGATTTTTGAATTTATAGAGCTTGGGCTTTTAAAAAGCATTTTTTCTTTTTATTATGCCTACATTGCAGGTATTTGTGAATACATTTTTTCATAAAAACAACTTGTGTTTTTTAAACGACTCCATATATGTTGTACAAATTAACTTATATGCCTGTTCTATTTGGGCGTAGCCTTAGACTAACTTGAGAAATTATATGCCTACTTCTGGAATATTTGCTTGGATTACTTGGATTGTTGCCTCTATTTTTTATGCTTACCAATATGTACTTCGAGTCATGCCTAATATCATGCTTGACGACATTATGCAGCGCTTTCAAATCGACAGCCATGTTTTTGGGCAATTTTCGGGGGTGTATTATATTGGCTACTGTTTAATGCACCTACCTTTAGGGATTTTGCTCGATCGCTACGGACCTAAGCGGGTCATGCCGCTCTGTATTCTTATGACAGCTGTGGGGGCGTTGCCGATTGTAATAACTGACTTTTGGATGTATCCACTATTTGGGCGCATTCTGACCGGCATGGGTTCTTCAGCGGCTATTCTCGGGGCCTTCAAGATTATTCGTATTACTTTTCCCGAGGATAAATTCACTCGCATGCTGAGCTTAACAGTGACGATAGGATTGCTTGGTGCGATTTACGGTGGTGGCCCGGTAGCGTATCTTTGTCGTGTATTTGGGTATGAAACGGTTGTCATGATCTTAGTGTCTGCTGGGATTGTTTTAAGTGTGATAACCTATTTCATTGTTCCTGAGACTGACGCTACCCCAACACACTCATTCCTTAGCGATATGATGGATGTCCTCAAAAATGGCAAAGTTCTTGCTGTCTGCTTGCTGTCTGGTTTGATGATCGGACCACTGGAGGGTTTTGCGGATGTATGGGCAAGCGCTTTTCTCAAGCAAGTCTACCAACTTGAAACCACAACGGCTTCAAGCCTGCCATCGCTCATCTTCCTTGGTATGTGCTTTGGCGCGCCGCTGCTGAGCCTAATTGCGGAAAAAAGCCGGAGCTATCTGGGGACGATTATTGCTTCTGCCGTTATTATGGCATTGAGCTTTCTGGGGATCGTGGTATATCAAATCGATGCTATCACGTTGAGCATTTTGTTTGTTATTATTGGTGTATGCTGTGCGTATCAAATTATTGCGATTTACAAAGCTTCCACCTATGTGTCGGAACAGGCTGTGAGCCTAACCACGGCACTAGCGAATATGATTATTATGCTGTTTGGGTATGTCTTTCACAGCAGTATCGGTTGGACGGTCAGTAGCTTCGGTGGGGCTCAATCTTCCCAAGCGCTCACGTATGGAATTGTGATTATTCCCCTATGTCTTGTCATAAGCGCTTTAGGTTTAATCGTATTAGCATTTCAAGAAGCTTCTGGCCGACGCTCCTAAGTCCCCCAAAAGGCCTCAGGGCGTCTTTTTCCGGGATCCTTTTCAGGATCGACTAACTTACGCCAAGCCAATCAGTGAAAGTTGGCGGCCAGTGCGCACTGGCGCCCCTGGATTTTGGTGGCTAGAGAAGCGGTAACTATAAAACTGATGATTCAACGTATATGTGTTGAGGGGGATGACGTCAATTGTGGCAATGCCCAAAGCTCGCAACCGATAAATGACATAAGCAGGTAAATCAAAACAATAGCGGTTTGTAGATAGTTTAGGGCTGAGGTAATGACGGATGTTAGGATCATGCGCGCACGCCTCTGTCGTAAAGCGATCATCCACTTCATAAGACTCGGCTTGGATGCTGGGGCCGAGAGCGGCAACAATACGTTGAGGCTGCGCCCCAAGCGCTTCCATGGCGGTCACTGTGGTTGTGGTAATGCCCTGCGCTGCGCCACGCCAGCCAGCATGACAGGCGCCAACAACGCCCGCAACAGGATCCGCAAGCAGTACAGGCACGCAGTCGGCCGTCGTTACACCAATGAGAATACCACGTTGATCTGTGACAAGCCCATCCCCCACAAGGTCAAGTGCCGGTGGTACGGGAGTCGTGAGGGTTATGACCTTGTTCCCGTGCACTTGTGTCAAGGTTGCAATCGGTCGCGACATATCTGCAATCGCTTGGGCAAGGTGTATGCGATTTTGTGAAACAATATGGTGATCATCGCCTTGGTTGTAGCAGCAATTTAGACTCATAAAAGGTGGTTTGCTATTCCCGCCTTGGCGAGTGCCAAACCCATGCAGAAGGGATTGAAAATCAAGAAGACGGCTCTTAACAACCATAGTGCATCACCATAACTTTAAAAAGCTGCCCCATTGCTTCAGGGGCTATTAAACGCTGTACAGCAGCCATAGTAGCGGTGGCATCTCCTCGGAGATGGGAGGCCCGTTGATGGATGCCAAGGTGTATCAGAAACTCTCGTTGTGTTGCTAATGTGACTTGCATGCCGGCGGCAATAGCACAGTCCTTAAGGCTGCTAAAATTAACATGGGCGGTAATATCAACTTCGCCGGGAGCTCCGAAAATGTCAACAGGCTGGTGGCGATGAATGCTTTGGATGGTGTCACCAAAGCCTGGAAGGGTATAACCATAATCAATAAAAACCGCCGCACCACTGTGCTGGCGAAGGTGGTGACTAATCTGCGTGATAAAAGTTGCCGCATCTCTGCTGTATTCCCAGATATCTCCCTCCTTGGGTACAAGATTAGCCGGAATATGAATGTCAGTACTGGAGGTAACAGAGGGGCTATAACTCCAGATCAGCCCGTTAGGTGTGTGCTGGATAAAACGCTCATGCCAATTATTCTCAATATAAATCCATTGTGCAACAGGAAAAGTATCTAGGAACTCATTCCCAATCATGAGCCAAGGTGCATCTGTAGGTAAAGTGGAGAGATTCTCATGCCAAAGGATCTGATAGGGGGCTAAGACTTTTTGTTGCTGTGCGCGTAGGACACGATTAACTTCTACCAGATGGATTTTGATAGCGGTGAAAAATTGTGGGAAGCATTGCGCGGTGCGTAGGACATCTGCCATTAACACGCCCCGTCCAGGGCCAACCTCAATAAGATGGCACAAGGCTGGAGCACCCGCCATCTGCCACTGATGAATCAAGAATGCGGCAAGGATTTCGCCAAAAACCTGGGAGATTTCTGGAGCGGTAATAAAATCGCCTGAAGACCCCAGTGCTTGAGATTGTTTATAATACTGTTGCAGACACAGAGACATGAATGTTTCTGCAGATAAGGGCCCATGCTGCGCAAGATGATCAATGATAGAGGTGTAGTGCTGAGATCTAGCGACGGGTTGCATGACGCCATACCAAGAAAGCAGAGATAATTAATGGTAGACATAACCACTGCCCCAATGTGGTGTGACCCCACAGATACCCGGTTGCTACATGAGGTTCGCGTGTTAACTCAGCGAGAATACGTGCAACGGCATAGCCAAATAGAAACAGCGCTACTTGTTCACCGGCGGCACGTTGAGGGCGCAAGCGACGCCCTAAGTATAGGCATAGATAGAGACACACCCCTTCGGCGCACGCTTCATAAAGCTGGCTAGGGTGGCGTGGCCAGGGGCCGCCGCCAGGGAAGATAATACCCCAGGGGACTGAGGTAATGCGTCCGTAAAGCTCACCATTAATGAAATTTGCGATGCGACCTAGGCCTAAACCAATAGGGGTGGCGGCAACGACTAAGTCACCTAGGGCCCATAAATTCTGTTGGGTGCGGCGGCTAAATAAATACAAGGCAAGGGCAACCCCAAGAACGCCGCCATGAAAAGACATCCCCCCCTGCCAGGTCATAAAAATGAGCCAAGGCTGGCTCAGGTATTTAATAGGTTCATAGAATAACACATACCCAAGACGGCCGCCAACAACCACCCCGATGATGAGCCACGTTAATAGATCGTCAATAACGTTGGTGGGGAGAGAGTTTTCTTTGCGGGCTTGCCAGTGCATATGGTAACGGCCGATCATAAATGCTGCCATGTAAGCTAGGCCATACCACCGGACAGGTATCGGACCAATCGAGAATGCGATTGGGTCTATAGCTAATTCCATAAAATTCATACGAACCCCATTGCAAATTTATTGCCACCAATGTATCACATAAGAGGGAAGAGATGCACGAAATCTCTTAAACGCGGACCTCATAAGACAAGGAGATGAATGATGGCAGAGATTAGTTATGGTGGAGTCTCAGGCAACCAATTGCGGGCTTTGGTTGAGCGTATAGAATTTCTTGAAGGCGAAAAGTCAAAAGTAATGGATTTGATCAAGGATGTCTATAAAGAGGCCTCTGGTACGGGCTTTGATGTCGGTACTATGCGTTCTATTATCCGTCTACGCAAGATGGATAAAAGCAAATTTGCCGAGCAACAAGAGTTATTGGATTTGTATATGCACGCGCTTGGCATGGTGGCAGAAAGTGGTGAAGAAATCGCCGCGTAACGTTTTTTTGCAAAGTATCGGCGTTTTGTTGGGGGAAGCTTCACTCCTCTTTAGTCTAAACGCGCTTTAAATTAAAGTAGCGGTGGAGGCAAGTCCTGCTCAAAAATCCACTTTTCCATTTGGATTGGGTATATAAGTAATGATATTAAGAAAACAATTTAAATAAAATATTTAAACGTGTTTACAAAATAACAATGATTCGACTACTATAGAATATGGAATGGGAATTTACAGGTGCGGGATGCATCTTGTTTTCTAGTAAGTTCTAACTCAAGCATCAGCAAAGACATTCGAGTAAGTTAAATAAGGAGACAAGCATGTCGTGGGATGAGGAAAATAATCCATGGGCGCGCAAAGGGCGCAAGACAAATTGGGGGAAAGACTCAATCCCAAATGTCGAAGAGCTGTTTAAAAATGGTCAAGACAGACTCAAGGAAGCCATGGGCGGTGGTGGTGATGGCAACCGGAGTATGCTATGGGTTTGGTTATTAATTGGGGTCATGCTCTTTTGGGTGTCTAACTGCTTCTATACGGTGCGTGAGGATGAGCAAGGCGTAGTGTTGCGCTTTGGTCAATGGGTCCGCACGGAGCCGCCTGGTTTAAATTTTTTGTTCTTTCCCTTTGAGCGCGTATTGCGCCCAGCGGTGATGAGGGTAAATCAAATCGAAAGTACGACGTTAGCCCGTAATGATCGTGACCGAAACATTCCCCTTGCGGATGACAACCTAATGCTCACTGGCGATGAAAATATTCTCGATGTGAGCTTTACGGTGTTATGGCGTATAAAGGATGTTCGTCAGTTTTTATTCAATACCCGCGATCCAGCTTTGACGATCCGTGCGGCAGCAGAGTCAGCTGTACGCGAGGTGATCGCGCAAAACACGCGTGCCTATGCCCAGACGGAAGGTCGTCATGATCTGAATAAGAAGGCCGAGAAGTTGCTGCAATCAATGCTCGATAACTACGATATGGGTGTTGAGATTATTGATCTCCAGTTGCAGCGTGTTGATGCTCCAGCCCCTGTTGCGGACGCGTTTTTAGATGTGCAGCGGGCTCGCGCAGATGAAGATCGCTTGCGTAACGAAGCCGAAGCGTATCGTAATGACATTTTGCCCAAAGCTCGTGGCGATGCTCAGCGCATGTTAGAAGAGGCGGAAGGCTACAAGCAGGCTCGGGTTCTTGGCGCAGAAGGTGAAGTTAATGCGTATAACCAAGTTTACAATGCCTACAAAGCTGCGCCTGTGCCAGAGGTTATGAAGGAGCGTTTGTATCAAGAAACAATGCAAGAGGTCTTAGCATCGGCAAAGAAAGTCATTGCCGATCCAAAAACGATTACTTACTTACCATTACCAGGATTTAAGCCACAAACGGAGGTTAAGCCATGACACAGTCATTAGGTCGGTTCATCTGGGGAGGATTGGCGATTGCGGCACTTCTATCTTTTGAGATGTTTTTTACGGTGCAAGAGACGGAGATTGCTTTAATTGTGCAATTTGGACACATTGAGCGGGTCATTCGCGAGCCAGGTTTAAACTTAAAAATTCCCTTAGTTGAAAAAGTTGTGTATTATGATCGACGTTTGCTCGATTATGATTTGCCGGCATTCGAAGTAACCGCGGGAGACCAGAAGCGTCTAGTGGTTGATACATTTACGCGATACCGGATTGTTGATGCGTTGCGTTTCTATAAGACTGTGAATAATGAAGCGGGGGCCCAGCGGCGCTTGGGTGCACTTATCCCCGGTCTGTTGCGTAGCGTTCTGGGCAGTGTGCCGCTTGTCAAATTGTTGTCAGCCGAGCGTGCAGTGATCATGAAGACGATTCGGGATCAAGTGAACGAGGCAGTGAAGGAGCTCGGTATCGAAGTCGTGGACTTTCGTATCTTGCGCGCAGATCTACCGTCGCAAAATAGTGAGGCGATCTTCGCCCGTATGATTAGTGATCGTCAACGCGAAGCAAAGGAATTTCGTGCAAAAGGTGTAGAAGCGGCGCAGCTGATCAAAGCTCGTGCTGAAAAAGAACGTCTCATTGCCTTATCAGAGGCACGGCGCACATCGCAAATCATACGCGGTGAAGGGGATGCCAAAGCAGCGCAGCTTTATGCGCAAGCCCACGGCAAGGATCCTCAGTTTTATAGTTTCTGGCAGGCTATGAAGACATATCGTCAGACGTTTGGTCAGAATAATGATACTGTGTTTATCTTGTCGCCAGATCAAAAGTTTTTCCGTCATTGGACAGAGCCAAAATAGGAGGAGTATATGAGCCCGCATTCTTTAAAAGCAATTGCTGCTATACTGCTGATAAACGTCAGCGGTTATGCCGCGACGGAGTCTGCGGCGGTCGTAAAATCGTCGGCGTCGCCACGTGAAATCGTATTTAATGCGAGCCTAGCTGATATTGTTGAGGGCCTGATGCCAGCGGTGGTCAATATCTCAACGACAGCAACTGTATCGCCTAATCAGCAACGTATTATTCCGTTGCCAAGGTTGCCCTTTGGGATTCCGCTTTTACCTTTTGATGAAATGCCAGAGTTAGGCGAAGGTTTTGCCGAAAAACTCAAACGATCATCCTTGGGCTCGGGATTTATTGTCGATTCAGAAGGGTATATCGTCACGAACTACCATGTGATTGCAGATGCTGATAAAGTATTGGTCAGACTATCTGATGATGCCGAGCTGGAGGCGAAAACTGTTGGGGTGGACAAAAGCACGGATATTGCATTGCTGAAGGTTGAAGCCGGTCGTAAGCTTGAATGTGTGAGTTTTGGGGATTCTGGAACAATTCGTGTGGGGGATCGTATTTTTGTTATTGGGAATCCCTATGGATTGGGGGGGTCAGTAACTTCGGGCATTGTTTCTTATAAAGCGCGCGATATTGGGGGCGAGGATATGCCGAGCCGTAGTCAGTCACGCTTGAGTGATTATGTCCATGATTTGATTCAGATTGACGCCTCTGTGAATCAAGGAAACTCAGGGGGGCCTGTATTTAACCTTAAGGGTGAGGTGATTGGTATGAGCACTGTCATCTTTTCCCCAACGGGTACAAGTATTGGGTTAGCGTTTGCGATTCCCAGTCGGGTGATCCAAGATTCCGTTGCACAACTGAAAAAATTTGGTAAGGCACGCCATGGATGGATTGGTGTGAATATTCAACCAGTGACAGAAGAGATTGCCGATAGCCTGGGGTTGCGTAAAGCTGCGGGGGCATTGGTTGCAAGCGTTGTGCCTGATGGTCCAGCGGCCAAAGTAGGTTTACGCACAGGTGATGTGATCCTAAAGTTCAATGGTCATGACATCAAGGATTCGCGGCGTGTGCCGCGATTAGTGGGCGAGATAGTGGCCGAGAAAAAGGTGCCAGTGGTTATTTGGCGAGACCGCAAAGAGGTGACGATTCATATTACCATTGGTGAGTTTGAAGCTGCTGAAGAAAGTGGTCTAATTCCGGGAAGTGGTGGAGAGCCCCGCGCCCAGGAACGTGGACGTGAAATTTTAGGGATGGAATTGCAAACACTAACACGCGACAGTCGGGAACGGTATGAAATCAAGCAGTCTGCCAAGGGTGTACTGATTGCCGGTTTGAAGCGTGACAGCCAGCCTTGGTCAAAGAATGTGCGGCCAGGAGATACCATTGTTGAGGTTGATCAGCAGCCTGTCGAAACGCCTGCGCAAGTGATTGAGAAGATTGAGGCGGCAAAAAAGTCTAATCGTAAGACAGTATTACTGCTCATTAGTCATGGTGACGATGATGTCATGTTTGTGGCCCTGCGTTTGGATGGGGCTAAAGACGTGAAGCCGTCAGAGTCTGCGCGCTAGACGGACTGCATTAAGCTTTACCCTCGGCAGTTTTGTGGCATTGTTAGACCATTTTCTTTGTAAGCATCTGTCAGAAACGCAATAAGATCGTTTTGATCCATGGCTTCACGAGCGACATGGTCGTTGAGAATGATCGCTGGAATCGTCCGAATGTTCAGTTTAAGCGCGAGCTCAATGGTCTGATCGATCACTTTCTCTGCATCTTGCTGTTCAACATCTTGCTTAAGCTGGGCGCTGTTAAGTCCTAAAGTCTGTGCGTGCGCGATAATATCTTCCTTAGAGCAATTGTATCCATCCGACATAAGCCAGTTATGCATCTCGATAAAACCACCTTGCTTCGCTGCTGCAATCGCGATCTTTGCCATCATTTTTGATTCGGGGCCAAGGAGGGGAAGATGGCGATACACAATGCGTAAATTGGGGTCACAAGTTTTGGCGAAAGAAATGGCTTCATGGAGCTTGCGGCAAAAAGGGCAGCTATAATCAAAGAAATCAATCAGAGTTTTAGGGCTGGTAGCCGGCCCCGTGCTGGGCACGTTAGGCGAGTCTATCAGTCGACTACGTATTTCTGTCGTTAAGTTAGGTAGGGTCGCTGCTAACACGCTATCACTCAGAATAGCCAGCAGTGTAACCAATATACGGATATTCATGGAAAACTCCTTGACCAAGGGCCTTAAATGCCATCATATTAAAAGAGATATGTTTACATTTTGTCAAAATATGCAAACATTTGATTAAAATTTTTATCATTTTGCATCAGCAGTACTTAAGAACTAAAACACAGTATGAAAGAATATACCTATATTGTACCCGAAGAAAGTGGGAAAGAGCGGTTGGACAAGCTGTTGACGATGGCAGCCTTGCGCCCCGGGTTAACGCGTGCGCAGATCCAGCGTCTAATCGCACAAGGGCATGTGCAAGTAAACCAGACGATCATATCGGATGGCGCTTATAAGGTAAGGCCGGAGCAGATCATCACTGTATTCGAGCCGCCGGCAGAGGCGGCAGTGCCCGCTGCTCAAGCTATAGCGTTATCAGTTGTGTTTGAAGATGAGCATCTTATCGTGATTAATAAGCCCGCTGGTCTTGTTGTGCATCCTGGGGCTGGCAATCCGGATCAGACACTCGTCAATGCCTTATTGGCGCATTGTGGCGATCAGTTATCAGGCATTGGTGGTGTGCGCCGGCCGGGTATTGTGCACCGTCTCGATAAAGGGACAAGCGGGTTGATGGTGGTTGCTAAAACTGATGTGGCACATCAGGGATTAGCGAGCCAGTTTGAGACCCGCACGCTCTCGCGTCGTTATATAGCCTTGGTGTGGGGACGCTTGTTACCGCCAGAAGGGGAGATTGATGGCCCCATTGGCCGCCACCCGCGTCTGCGCCAAAAAATGGCGATTGTGGGAACGGGGAAGCCGGCATTAACATTTTACAAGGTGCAGCAATATTTTAGCAGCTTCGCAAGTCTTGTCCTATGTCAGTTGCAAACTGGTCGGACCCATCAAATCCGTGTGCATTTAAGCCACCGCGGTCATGGCCTGTTGGGGGATCCTCTCTACGGGAATGTGCCGAAAGGTGTTCCAGCGGAGGTTCGCAAGCTCACGGCGCCATTGCTTGAGCATGAGCGACCAGCACTACATGCTCATACACTCCACTTCCATCATCCTATAACGCAGGCTCCATTAGTTTTTGAGGTCCCACTGCCTGAGGATTTGCGTAACCTAATAGATGCATTGAAACACATCACTTCCTAACATGAACTAGTTTGTGAAATTATATGATTGTTTCTTGTCTTTATGAGGTGAGATATAGTAATAATATAAGGGTTTTGCAGGGAAGGAAGAAAATGAAATTACATTTGGATAAAAATTTTATTTTCTGTATAGTAATGGCGTGGGTCGCCGTGCCGCTTTATGCCAATGATCTGGACAGTCAAAAGCAGTTCATTCATAATCAGGCTGCTGTAAAACTTAGGGCTCACTATAGTCAAACACCGCCTCAAGCTTCCCATTCAAAATCTACAAAACTCTCCTCTTATAAGGTATGGGCTGGTGTGGCAATGGTCGGTTTGACAGCTGCGGCTGCGGTTCTCTATGGCATGTCGCGAAACGATGCTCAAGCTCTCAGCCATAATCCAGTGAGGACGGGTTCTGAGCTGGTTGTTTGGCAATCACCCAAGGTAGTATTTACGGGAGAATTTAAAGGGGCTTACGGTCAAGTCACACGCGGGTCGATACAGAATATCTCAGAAGAAAAAACGGTACCAAATCTTTTTTCGCTCTTGGAGCCACTATTCCTGAATCTGCGTGGCATTGAGGAGAAGGGCAAGAGTTGGGAGATGATTGTTTATCAGCCGCCCACCGTCACCCAATACATCACCCCGCGGCAGACTCCTGAGCCGCTGCTGGGGAAAATCCTCACCAGCGCTACACCGCACGTAGAAGAAGTCGTAAACGCTAAGGTGGCTGAGTGTCCAGTGATGACGGGTTCTGAGCTGGTTGTTTGGCAATCACCCAAGGTAGTATTTACGGGAGAATTTAAGGGGGCTTACGGTCAAGTCACACGCGGGTCGATACAGAATATCTCAGAAGCAAAAACGGTACCAAATCTTTTTTCGCTCTTGGAGCCACTATTCCTGAATCTGCGTGGCATTGAGGAGAAGGGCAAGAGTTGGGAGATGATTGTTTATCAGCCGCCCACCGTCACCCAATACATCACCCCGCGAATAATCCACAACGATGACGACGATAATCCATGGGCGCATGCGGATATCCCAGCAGAACCACAGATATCTGCAAGAGAGTCGTATTTTAGTCTGTTTAATCCTGATCTCAAGCCATGGGTTCTAAAGCCGCTAACTGATGAACGTAGGGAATGTTGGCGCAAATTGCTCAAAGAGCTAGACGAAATCAAGCGAGGAATCAATCCAAATGAGGAGTTGATAGCACAGCTCGAACAAAGAGTTTATCAACAAATGCAGTGCTATAGCGCATTGAAACCGGAAGTGTCAGGGCCACCGACAGATATCATTAAAAAAGTTAAAGAAAAAATACCCACTGGTGCCAGAAAAATCTGGACGATGTTTGGAATTGGAGAAGATAAAAATCTTACGAATCAGTTTGTTGGCCAAATCTCATTAAGGTTTGTTTTAGACCAGTTTGGTCGAAAGTCGATCTGTTACTTGACTGAGGAAAATGTTGTCGCTCTATTTGGTCTGGAGGGGAAAGCATTAAATTTTAGTGACGTGTATAAGTGCTTAAAAGCAGGGTCATTCTATGGTATCGCAGCAATAGAGACAACAATCATCCATGAGTTAGGTGAAAAATTAGATCCACAATCTTTGGCAACTCTTGGACGTTTTTGTAATTTAGTCCATAAAGTACTGTGCGCTGAGTCAGATTTTTATATTGATACACCAATTCATACATTACTACGGTATGGACACATATCTTGGTCGGAAAAGTTTATAAACAAAGACCATGATAAGTATATAAAATTTCCAGGCTATCTTGCGGCGTATGAGAAAGTTGTTAAGATAATGCACCATGTTCCGGGCTATGATGCTGCAACAGAAAATGGTCGTGTTAATCATATGTTATTAGGGTAACGGTTCGCAGCGACGGGATATCTATACCCAATGCAAATGGAAAAGTTGATTTTTGAGCGGGGAATTATGACTAACGACCGGCGCTTGAATCAAATTCCCTCTCTCAAATTCTCCCCTTTTCCACTTGCATTGGGTATAAGGCCAAAATCTTCAATCAAGGCCTCAAAAAGGGTGTCCGTAGACCTTTTTACATTTAGCCAAAAAATTACTTGACAATTTATCAAATGATTTCATATATAAAGCAGTTTTAATTACTTTATTTATGAAGGATATTACATTGTTAATAGAGGCTGGATTATTTTTATTACTAGGGTACGCTATGCCGGAGACGGAGCCTCTTAGTTCTCCCGCGGATAACCCTCCAGCACTAAGCTTGCCGCATTTGCCCAGAGATGTGGTGAATGAGGTGTTGCACCAGTTGTCGTTTCAAGATTTATTGTCACTTACTATGGTATGTAAGTCTTGGCATCAATGGTTAAATGCTGGTACGCCAACATGTGATGCGGCTTATCAGCTAAAAGGTTGGCGGGAGATGCGCCGGCAATCCTTGGACCACACGATGGGAATACCTTATCTTATGCCTGCCTTCTTTAATCGCGATATATTCAATCAGCAGCAGGCCAGACAGCAAGCTTTAGAGCTTATCGAGGTAATAGCACAAGAGTCGACATATGGTATGAAATCTCTTCCTTGCAATCATTTTAAAAATCTGTATGAGACAGGATTATATAGTCTTGAAGGTCTGGTTGAGGCGACGAGCGTTGAGAATACTGGGGTGAAAATGTATACAAAGAGGTTTGAAACTGTTCATTATGCCCTCTCTGATCATCAGAACGGTCAGTATGTTAAAAAAACAAAAAAGTGGAGATTGCCTTTGATTGATCCTGATAATCTTTTAAAGGATAAAAATATCTCAAGTCTACACGTGAAGGGATTAAACACTGATATGCCTTTATTGGGATTGTCTAAATTTAGAAATCTAGGTACCGTAACGCTTAAAAATCTACGTCTAGCCAATTGCGCGGTTTTAGGGATGTTGAAAAATCTATTACAACTGAGGATATATTCAGTAGACATTAAAGCCCTTCCTAAAGAACTTGTATACTTATATAGACTTAACAATTTAGAGATAACGCAGTGCAACAGCTTAAACGATTTAAGCGTTGTCAGTCAGATGGATAGTTTGTACAGACTCAACCTAAAAGATAACCAAAGCCTCACGCAATTGCCAAACTTGCCTAAAATGCTCACAAATATTCTGGTTAAAACACAACCGTGCATGACAAACATAGCCCATATTTTAAGTCAGACTACGGGATTAAGGGCGATAGTTTTGCACAACAATAACCTTACCAAGCTTCCTGAGGCGATCTTGAAACAACCGAAACTTGAAATTCTTAGCATCGAAGAGCCAACATTACCGCAGTCTGAAATCAATAAGCTCACGCCGCTGAAGCAGAACCCCGATATACAAATTAGACCTGAAGCATTGAAAGACATGATCCCTTAAACACCGTGATTACTTTAGGTCACCGATAGCCATCGTGATGGCGCCGCAGGCGCCGGTGAGCACATCGCCGGCAACTGCGTAAGAAACGCGCAAGTATGGCGCGAGGCCGAAAGCGGTGCCTGGGACTGTCGCCACGCCCGCATGATCTAGAAGGTAAGCAGATACATCAAGGTCCGTCTCTAGTGTTGAGCCTTGGGGGGTGGTTTTGCCTAATACACCTTGGCAGTTGGCATAGATATAAAACGCGCCAGCAGGTTCAAGACAGTGAAAACCAGGCAGCTGATTAAAAAAACTTACCATCTTATCGCGGCGTTCACGATAAATGCGATTGCGATTGACGAGGAACGTGCGCGGTTGTGTCAGCGCTGCCACGGCGGCGGCTTGGGATATTGAGCAGGGATTAGACGTGGACTGCGACTGAATCGTCGCCATTGCTTCAATAAGCCAGCGTGGTCCTGCAGCATAACCAAGACGCCATCCTGTCATCGCATAGGCCTTGCCAACACCGTTGCAAATGAGTGTGCGGTCTTTAAGATCGGGCGCGACCTGAGGCAAAGTTGCAAAGGTGGCGCCATCATAGACAAGGTGCTCATAGATATCGTCGCTTAGAATCAGCACATGGGGGTGCTGACGTAACACTGCAGCTAAGGCTAAAAGCTCAGACTCTGTATAAACCTGCCCGGTCGGATTGCTGGGAGAATTGAGAATCACCCATTTTGTGCGCGGGGTAATCGCGGCCGCTAGATCCGCTGCGGTGAGTTTAAATTGCGTTGACTCGTGGCAAGGAACCAGTATGGGCATGCCACTGGCCAAGGCCACCATTTCCGGATAAGAGACCCAAAATGGCGCGGGAATGATAACTTCATCCGTCGGGTTCAGGGTCGCCATAAGCCCATTATAGATGACTTGCTTGGTGCCGGTGCCAACACTAATCTCATGGGCGCTATACTCCAAGTCGTTGTCGTGTTTGAATTTGGCGATAATGGCACGCTTCAGGACGGCTGTCCCATCAACAGCGGTATACCGTGTTTCATTGTCGGTAATGGCGGTAATGCCAGCTTCTTTAACATGGTCTGGCGTATTGAAGTCTGGCTCGCCAGCGGTCAGGTTATAGATCGTGCGCCCTTGAGCTTTGAGAGCTGTCGCTTTCTGATTGAGGACGAGAGTTGCGGAAGGCTTAACCGCATTGAGGCGATCACTTAGGAATTGGTTTGGCATAATTTAGCTTCTGATTTCTACAAGGAGTTTTTACACACCCAACACATTTTACTATCCTCAAGAGGAGTCCTTCTTATGAGAGGCTCTTGGGTGCGCACTTTGATAAACATCCCACAATTTTTGATCTGTGATATTCGTATATATTTCTGTGCTTGTCAAGCTTGCGTGCCCAAGTAACTCCTGGACACTACGTAAGTCAGCGCCATTATGGAGCAAGTGAGTGGCAAAACTATGCCGCAGGGCATGAGGGGTAAGGCTTTCGGGCAACCCGAGAAGCCGGCGAGCTTTCGCCATGCATTGAGCCGCAGCACTGGCCCGGAGGGGCTTGCCGCGTACGCCGATAAACACGGTGCCTACACGGGGAAATGGACAAACAGCGAGGTACTCCTCAAGGCGCTGTTGGACAATCGGTAAGATGGGAATATGGCGATGTTTTTGGCCTTTGCCAATAATGGTGATTTTATCCGGTAAAGGCAGATCGCTATGCTGGAGGGCGAGGGCCTCACTGATGCGCAGGCCACAGGCATAAATATATGTAAAAAGCGCGATATCGCGTTTTTGCACCCAAGGATCGCTCTGATGGGTGCCGACATTTTCTAAGAGAGTTTCGGCTTGAGCCAGCGAAAGCGGGCGAGGCAGAAGCTTTGGTTTGCGCGGTGCTTTTAAGGTAAACAAGGCGGTATTTTGTGTGTGCCCATGACGTTCTAAATACGTGAAGAAATTACGCACCACGGCGAGGGCCCGGGCACTTGAGCGCTGGGTGAGGCCACGCCGATGCATGTGCGCAAGCCACGCACGAAAATCGGTGGTTGTGAGGCTATGAAGAACCACGAGAGTGGGGTCTGTACCCAAATGCTGGGTGATAAACGCGATAAAGTCGTTGAGATCCCGGCTATAGGCAAGGAGCGTGTGTGCAGAATAGCGGCGCTCATAAGTTAACCAATCTATCCAATGCTGAACCAACTCTTCTATCATTTTGGCTTAAATGGGATAAATTTGGCAAATGAATTTGAACCAGAAAAACTGACATCGTTAGAAATCTTCTGCTGGATCTCCTCCAACAGTTTAAGGCTTTGCTCGAAATTTTTTATCTTCTCCTTAGATATTGGAAGAGTCAGAGCTATATAATCTTTGACGGATTTGCAAGGCTTGTCTTTTCTCAAATAATCCAGATTTTCTTTAACTGAATTGCTTAAATTAGGATTTGCTAGCTCAATAAACTTTACGATCGCCGTATGTAGACTATTATAATCGCTAAATTTTTCAGGGGCTTTAGAATACTCTTCAAGCCACAGTAGCCGTTCGGCAATATTGCCGGCATTATCCCGCTGTGGGTGCGAGCACATAGCCTCAGCAAGGGTTGCAAAAACGATGGCGCCTGGATCGGGTTTAAAAAAGTAGGTCAAATAATCACTCTCCGCATTTTTGTACCGGCTCGTCGTTGATGCATCTCGATCTGAGAGAATTACTTTCAATGCGTGTGTTGCGGGAAGCTCGGCAATGTAGCGCAGCGCTGTGGTATGAGTAGCAAAAGTGCTACTTCTCATGACTTCAGTGGCATCTGGAATCATGCATCGAGTTGTTGTAGCTACTGTGTGGCTACTTATCAAGTATTTTTCCTTATGAAGAGACTCTTTTAGCAGAACAGTTTCGCTAAGGGCGGTGATTTCCTCAGGCAAAATATGATAGGCACCGATCGTGTGTAAAATTGTAAAACATGTTGCCAACTTGTCGGTTGTATACTGAAGACATGTCAGTAAGAAACATTGACGCAGGTACTCTAAAGAATAATCTGTATGGAATTGTGAGAAGTGTGGGTGATCTAATTTTTGAAATTCTTCCATGATTTGAGTTAAATCTTTAAATTCAACGCCACACTTAAACAGAGAAACGTATAGTTTAGAAAAGGCGAGGACGTTTTGTGGCTCCTCAGATAGATCTTTAGAATGGAAAAATTTAGAATCTGGTAGGTTGTAAAAGTCAAAAACTTTTTTGGCAATCTGTTGATGAGAATTAATTGGCTCTGGATGAGGATTAATCGGATCTAGAGGAGGAGTGAGGGAAGTTTTAGTGGGTTTGGAGAGGATGAAATATCCCCCCACAGCAGCGGCGGCAGCCAACACAGTAGCCACAGCATAGCGAAATTTCGATGATGATTTTTTCACGGGAGCTGTTTGCGCGAGATCTGAAGGCTTAGCGTGCGTTTTCGCGCGTGTCTCTTCTTGGGTCAGAGTGTGGGCTGGGGTAATAGCTTGTGCGGCTGTACTTGTTACGCAGATTGCGATCACAAGTAAGCGACAGACCAAAGAAATTTGCCAAAGTAAAGCGGAAGAATTTAAAATACGATGTTTCATATGTATAGCCTATCAAACTGTTGAGCCTGCTTCTCTAAATGATTACTTGCTCAAATTCTCCTCTGTTCCACTTGCATTGGGTATATCATAAAAATAAGCATTGATATATTCATGGATACTTGGGCCTAATTTGTCAACTGCTAAATCAGTTGCATGCCCTAAGATATTGAAAAAGCAAAATTTATCCTCGATCCCTGGGCTCCATTGTGATTAAAATACTTTAACTTTGTTATTGCGGCATTCCCGGAGCTGTTGAAGCCTGACGTAACTCTGTGAGGGCCGCTTTTAAGGCCATAACGCGCTGATCTTGGCTGCCGAGCGTGCGAATTGATACTTGTGATTCTACCATTTCCTTTTTACCGACGACCCAAATATAGGGAACTTTGGCAAGGCTATGCTCGCGTACTTTGTACGTAATTTTTTCATTACGGACATCGAGTTCAGCGCGTATACCTGCCGTGCCTAATTGCTTGATGATATCGTGGGCATACGCATCGGCATCACTGGTAATCGTCGCGACAACCACTTGCACTGGCGCTAGCCACACGGGAAGCTTCCCAGCATAATGCTCAAGGAGAATACCGATAAAGCGCTCGAAGGAGCCAAGAATTGCGCGGTGCAGCATGACGGGGCGATGGCGCTGGCCATCTTCAGCAATGTAATGCGCGTCTAGGCGCTCTGGCAGCACGAAGTCGACTTGTAGGGTGCCGCATTGCCAATCACGACCAATGGTATCGCGGAGGACAAACTCAAGCTTCGGGCCATAGAAAGCACCTTCGCCAGGGTTCAGCGTATACTCTAATCCCGCCGCGTTCACAGCCTCTCGCAAGGAGCTTTCGGCCAGGTCCCAGATCGCATCTGAGCCGGCGCGTTTCTCCGGGCGATCGGAAAATTTAATCTTGATCTCGCTGAACCCCAGCGCTTGATACACGCGCTGGAGGAGCTGGCAGAATTTCTCAGTTTCCGCAGTGATTTGTTCGGGCGTGCAAAAGATGTGGGCGTCATCCTGGACAAAGGCGCGCACGCGCATAATGCCATGGAGGGCGCCAGAGGGTTCATAGCGGTGACAGGAGCCAAACTCCGCCATGCGCAGCGGCAAATCGCGGTAACTTTTGATGCCTTGGTTAAAGATCTGAATATGGCAGGGGCAGTTCATGGGCTTGAGCGCTAAAAACTTTCCGTCCTCAATCTCGCTAGTGAACATATTTTCGCGAAATTTCTCCCAGTGACCGGAGGCTTCCCAAAGTTTGCGATCAACCAGCTGGGGCGTGTTCACCTCAACATAGCCCTCGCGTTGGATCTCCTGGCGGATAAAGTCTTGGAGGGTGCGATAAAGCTGCCAACCTTTCGGATGCCAAAATACCGCGCCCACGGCTTCTTCTTGCAGGTGGAAAAGCCCCATCTCGCGGCCCAAACGGCGATGATCGCGTTTCTCCGCTTCCTCGAGTTGGTGGAGGTAGGCATCGAGATCTGCTTGGGTCGTCCAAGCCGTGCCATACACCCGTTGCAACATCGGGTTTTTTGAGTCGCCGCGCCAATAGGCCCCTGCAAGCTTCATCAGCTTGAAGGCTTTCCCCAAACGCCCCGTGCTCGGGAGGTGAGGGCCGCGACACAGATCGATGAACTGGCCCTGACGATAGAGTGATAGCGGCTCATTTGAGGGAATGCTTTCGATGATCTCAGCTTTAAAGTGTTCTCCTTGGGTGCGGAAGAATTGTACCGCATCATCACGTGACCATACCTCGCGGGTGATTCCCTCATTGCGATCTACAATCTCGCGCATGCACTCTTCAATCTTAATGAGATCTTCAGGGGTAAACGGTGTGGCGCGGAAGAAATCATAGTAGAACCCGTTTTCAATGGCCGGGCCAATGGTGACTTGCGTTTCAGGGTAGAGCTCTTTAACGGCTTCAGCCAACACATGCGCCGCGTCATGACGAAAAATCTCTAAGGCTTCTGGGGATTTAGGGGTAATAATCGCAATGGTGGCATCCTGCTCAAGCGGGCGACTGATGTCCCACAATTCCTGATTGACGCGGATGGCGATGGCATCTTTCGCAAGGCGCGGGCCAATGCGGTTGGCAATGTCCAAGCCAGTCGTGCCACGCGGGTGTTGCTGCTGCTGTCCATCAGGGAGTGTGATTGTAATCATAGCGATTCCTTAAGTATGTCTTCCCAATATATAGCTTTTGATGCGGCGCGTGTCAATTTGAACGTCACCTTTTTAACGGGGGACTAGTTAGGTTTTAGTCTTTTGGTCGGTGAAGTGATTTCTTCTGTGGGCTCAGGCGCAGGTGGGGAGTTCGTGCTATCAATTTGCAATTGGAGCGGACCCATAGAAGCAGGAAAAATAATCTCGCTATTCTCAGAGGTGATTTGGGTATATTCGGGGAGGCAGACCTTGCGGAGGTCGATCTGAATATTTTTGATGATGAGGTGCTTGAGGGTTTTAAATGTCAAATGAGGCGCTGTGAAACAGTTATGATTTTTCGCAACATACTTAATGCCGATAAGCTTTAAGGTCGTGAGTGAGGGAAGATGTTGGCAATATTCTAGATATTTTATCATTAAAGCATTATCTTCTAAAGGGGACAATGTAATAGTGTGTAGGTTGGGGAAAAAAGCGATCGGGGTATCCAATAGCCATAGGTCCGATGGAGGCAGATAATTATTCTTAAGGTAACTCGTCTTTCTTAAGAGGTTTCTTGCAGGAATGGTGAGAGATTCTAGTTTCGGCAAAGGTAAGCCAAAAAGCGGCAAAAATACGCTTTCAAAAAGATTGAGATGTGGGATGGGTTGAAGAGAGGTTAAATAAGGTATGGGAACTTTCGCAGGGTAAAAAAAATGAAACGTGCTGATATCCGTCTCTGGCGAGCGCAGATGACTAAAAATTTTGTTTCGATCACAAAATTCTTGGGTAGGTTTAGGGGCGTCAGGATTTCGGGCTTTTAGGATTGAGCGTGTATAGGGCTTAGGCTCAATGCACAGGCTCTCGGCAAGGTATTGAAATTGTAAATTTGTGTAAAACGGGACGGCGTCTCTAAAAATACTGTAAGGTCGTCGCACTTTAATCGTGGAATCAAAAATTTCTTTTATAAGCGTTAGGAGCGTCTTTTTTACATCGGTAGGAACACGATATGCGATTTTTTCAATGTGTTTTGCCAGCCATCGGTGGGGTGGGACCCCCTGAGGCAGAAGATGCTGATAAAAAATTTTACAGCATCCGGCTAAAGCGTAATAACTTTTTGCCTCTAGGTGATTAGAAATTTCAAAGACCATGTCGCGGTATTGAGAGGCAAAAATCGTCATCGGGGATGAGGTGATGAGTGCGCCATCTTCCGCACTCCAGGTAGCCTTAGAGCTGCATAGCATAATTATGACAGTGCATATGATCTTAAGTCTCATAAGTAGTATCCTCAAACCATGCCTCACCATAACTTTTGCCCTTTAAAGCTATACCGTTAGTAAAATTTTGTCAATTTAATTTGTGAGCCAACTATTTAGTGCTGTATGGGTTCTTAATCTGCCTCAACAACAACCGCAACGGCACCCCAGGGAGGTTTGCTGCTTTGCGTAAGCTATTTTCTAGATAACGTAAATAGGACGCAGGCAGGTCGCCGCTCTGGCTTGCGAAGAGTGCAAACGTGGGGGGGCGAGTCTTGATTTGCGTCATGTATTTAATGCGAATGGGTCGCTTGTTTTTCCCCAGAGGTGGGGGGTGTGACGCCATGGTTGAGGCGAGCCAGCGATTGAGTAAAGACGTGGGGACGCGATGATTCCAGAGCTTGTAAATCTGCAGGACCCTATCCATAAGCTTATTAAGGTGACGCTTTTGGGTTGCAGAGATAAACACGATGGGGACGTCGTAAGCTTGGGATAGGGATGTATCCAAGCGATAGCGCATCTCCTCAGCTAATGCAGCTTGATTGGGGATGAGGTCACATTTGTTGATCGCGATAATCAAAGCGCGGCCCTCTTCAACGATACGGCTGGCAATGTGTAGGTCTTGCTGTTCTAAGGGATGTTCGGCATCGACAACCAGAACCGCAACTTCAGCATATTTTAAGGCTTTGAGACTATCGGCAACCGCTAACTGCTCGAGGCGATCCATGGCACTGCGGCGCGCACGAATGCCAGCCGTATCAATTAAGTCGATTTGGGTGTCGCGATATTGCCAATGAATGCGGATCGCATCGCGCGTGGTGCCGGCAATAGGGCTCGTGATGACACGCTCTTCGTTGAGTAGGGCGTTTGCAAGCGTTGATTTACCAGCATTTGGGCGTCCCATGATAGCGAGCTGCAGCGCTTTGCGAGAGTTGGAATCGTCGTCGAGAGCGTCTTCACTGATGTAGGGCTGCAAAACCACATATAATTCTGTTAATCCATCGCCGTGTTGCGCTGAAACCGGAACGACGGTTTCCCACCCAAGCTTCGGGGCTTCATCCAGGCCCAAAAATGGGCCACGCCCCTCGCATTTATTGACCACCACAATGACGGGTTTGCTGGCTTTGCGCACTTGTCGCGCAATAGATTGATCTTCGCCAACGATGCCGGCTCGGCCATCGACAATCAATAAAATAAGGTCAGCTTGATTAATGGCTGCAAGCGTTTGAATTTGGCTGTTATGAGTAGTCTGGGCGTCTTCAGCGTTTGGAGTGCGTGCAACGTGTTCAATGCCAGCTGTATCGGTTACGACAAAACTCAAGTCGCCTAAGGTCGCCTCGCCTTCGCGACGATCACGCGTAACCCCGGGCAAATCATCAACAAGCGCTTGCTGTTGACCGACAAGACGGTTAAATAAGGTCGATTTACCCACATTCGGGCGCCCAATAAGTGCAACTTTTAGCATTTGACTTTTTATATTAAACGTGTTTCCTGTTTATATCCAACCCAGAAATCCGCGAGTTTGTCTTTTGGCTGGGTATGAACAAGTTTAACCTACACACTGCTTTTGCCAAATGCAAGAAAAATGATCGACATCGTTCCAGATATGCCCCCGCACAGCGTTCAGCGCTATAAATTAACGATCGAATATGATGGTCGAGGATTGGTTGGATGGCAGCATCAAGAAGGGCTGCCCTCCATTCAAGTTTGGTTAGAAGCGGCGATCGCGCGTTTTTGTGGTGTGTATACGGAATGTGTGGCCTCGGGCAGGACAGACGCCGGCGTGCATGCAGGCGGTCAGGTTGTGCATGTGGATCTACCGCCTCGACATACGACTTACGCGATTGTTCATGGGATTAACCATCATTTGCGGGAGATTGCCGCGGAAATTCAGTGGCACTGTTGCCCAATCAGTATCCTGGAGGCGGCGCCTGTGCCGGCAGACTTTCATGCGCGTTTCTCGGCAAAGCAACGCGGCTATACATATAAAATCTGTAATCGCCCAGGACAGTTGACATGGCAGCGTGGCCTGATGTGGCACGTGCCGCAGCCCCTCGATGTGCACGCCATGCAGAAAGCTGCGAGTGATTTGGTTGGTACGCATGACTTTACAAGTTTTCGTAGCCAAGGCTGTCAGGCGCAATCACCCGTTAAAACGGTTGATGCCTGCATGATTACATCTCAAGAAGATATGGTGTTGGTGACGGTTGTGGCGCGATCGTTTCTGTATCATCAGGTGCGTAACATGGTGGGAACACTCGTGCAGATTGGCCGACATAAGCGCGCAGTCACGAGTATTCCGGAGATGTTGGCGGCTAAGTCCCGCGCTGCAGCTGGGCCCATGGCGCCAGCAGATGGATTGTATTTTATGTTTGTAAAGTATTGATCTGTGCAAAAAACAGTTTTGACTTTTAAAAATATTTAAAATATAGTTAATTAAAAATAATAACAATCAATAGAGGACAAGTATGCGTAAAATATCCATGCTCCTGGGGGCAGTATTAATGACATCTACTGGAGCCGCAGTAGCAAAAGTAAATGAACAAAATCGCACTGAACATCTTGCAGCCGAGGCCCTACATAAAGAGATCAAAGAGCATGGTATGCACAAAGATGGCGCGGCAGAGCAAGAATCATTAATCGCGGGCTCCTTATCTTTAGTTTCGGATTATGTTTCTCGCGGCCAAACCCAAACATTTGGTGGTCCGGCGGTTCAAGGAGAACTCATTGTCAATCCTGAGCCTAAAAAAGGCTTTTACTTAGGTCTTTGGGCATCGAACATTAGCCATGATACCGTGCCAAATGGCGCCGGTGTCGAGCTGAATCCGTACGTGGGTTGCCGCTATGAGTTTGTCGATGATGGCGCTGTAAAGCTGGAGCTGCGTGGAACTCTGTACCCCAAAGGATACACAGTGTTGCCACCTAAAGAACGCTACGATATGTATGAGTTGATTCCAGGAATTAGTTATAAGTGGTTGACGGTAAACTTTGCCTACTCCCTCACCAGCGTCAGTGCGTTCAACGCCAATTTTGCGCCGACAATTCACAGTGATATTGTGCCGAATGGAACATCGGCCGGTTCGTGGTATTGGGAAAATATTATCAATCTGCCGATTCAGGGTGAAGATCTGTCGCTAGATCTTGGCTGGGCTTACCAGCATATGCGCCACTACTCAAAGCTGAGTTACGGCATTACCTCAGTGGCGTTAAATTACAAACTGCCGAAGACATTTGGCGATATGAAGTTTGTCACGGCTTTTTCATCGAGCGATGCAAAGCGCGAATATTATTTCAACACCAATGCCGACGGACTTGTCAAACGTTCAATGCGTAAGCGCGTTTGGTTTGGATTGATTAAAGAATTTTAATCGTTGACGGCGAAAAGCTCTTTTGAGGCTAGAATTTTAGTTCAGGCCGCAAAAGAGCTTTTTTGTGTTTAATTTTGTGCCTTGGTAAATTGGAGTATTTTCTCTGATTGATGCCAATTGATGCCGTTATATTTTGTCCGCAGTTCGATAGATCGAAGTATCTCTGATGTATCCACACAAGTTTGTAAGGCCAATTGGAGCTCATCCGTGAGTTGCCACCCCTCAGGGACATGCACAATAACATTAGGAACGTTGTGAAATCTAAAAAATGCCCGCGGACACCCTCTATTTTGGAACTCATCGATCTGCAGGGGGTAATTCAAAAGACGTAGTGTTTTCAGCTTATGATTAATTGGGGAGTATATGAGATCACGTGCGCGAGGGTTAGGGTTGTCATAATCTATGATTCCGAGTAAACTTTGCATGTCTCTAGTCACTTGTTGCCATTCATCGTGGCCATATTGTTGACTTGAATCGTCAGTCTCTAGAACAAGCTCATGGTATACGCTTAGAATTTTTCCCATTATTCCCGATAGACCACATCTTAAATGGATTGTCTGAAGAAATGATGCTTGCCGGCACAGTTGCTGTAATTGTTGATATTCTGCGCTAGAGGCTTCTCCATGGCCAAAACCAACAAAAAAATCATATATTCTGTTATGGAAAGTCACGCAATTTGTAGAAGTTTCTGGATGCGTCTGAAAGAACTTGTGTAGAAAGTTGCGCATCAGGTAGGCATAAAGATCTTCCTTTTGACGGTTATGTGGGTGAGTAATAGAGGAAGCTTGAGGTGTCTGCAGGATAATACGAGGGTACTTTTTAATGAATGGTATAACCGTCTCTAGCTCTTTAAGATTAATTTCTTTTATAGCGTTCTCATGCGCTGCATCAGACTGCGGGAGATTATTATCCGATTGAAGCATGATACTGGTGTTTGTTGTAGTCAAAGCTGGTCCAATCCATAAAGGGAGCGGATAGGTATCAACGATGGTTTTCATGCCGGGGTATGTTGTTGAGAGAGTGTTTAGGGTTTTGAAAAACATTTTGGCATAAGGAAGCGGTAACATCTTATGTTTAAAAAATTGAGGAAGACTCTGGAGAAAGGCTAAGGGGGTTACATTTTCTCCAAATAATCCCTCATCTAGCGTTGGCACAGCGTAAGGCGTTGCAGGCGCAGAGTCTAAACTGATGCAAGAAGGATAAAGCTTCGCAAAAAATCTAACTGGACGATTGTTGATATAGTCATGAATATCATTTCTAGTGGCAAAATTGATAGAGCTTAGGGATATAATGGTCTTAGGATCACAATAATCTAGGATCGGGACGAGAATTTCTAATGGGAATGGTGTGCTGGACATATAGAGAGAATCGTTCTGGCCTTTTTGTGCAAAGACAGATGCCTCTACGGGGAGTCTACTGATAACAAGTGGTTGAAGATTTTGGTTTTCTTGAGATTCACTAGGGTTGAGAGCTGTGATCGTGAACGGCGCACCTAAAGTGGGTATGGTTTCGGGTTCAGCCTCAGCCTCAGCCTCAGCCTCAGCCTCAGCCTTGATGGGGTGGTGTCGCGAGTCTTGATTGAGGTCTGCGTCGCTGGAGGCTAATACTGGAGAGTCTGAGGGTGCTATCGCGGAGATAATCTTTGTTGATAGAGGTTGCATGATGCTTGGCTCAGAAGCGGGTGGTTCTAATGGGTTTACATTGGGAACAATCGGTTTAGGCTCTTTGTTTTCCCCCATATGCGCAATGGCTTCTGTTTGATTTTGAGGCGTCATAGGTTGTGTGGGTTTTGGGGTGAATGCTAACGGGGGATTAACTAATGGTTGGGTCTTGAAGGATGATGATGGGGTAGTGTACGAAAGCGTAGAGCCAAAGCCTGGATGTAATATGTTGACGTCAGCGGTGGGCGTGTGTGTATCTTTTAAATCCTGCGGGTTTTTTTGTGGCGTTTCCCCTAAGCCCGGACTTGCGGACTGTAGACTCAACCACCCTAGGGTGAGAGTAGCGCTAACCGCCATAGCCGAGAGGATGAGGATGCGTGTCTTAAGTTTCTCAGGTGTAGTCGAGGATTTTTGTAGCCGCGCAACGCTTTTGCTGACAGGCGTGGACACATTCTGGCGGGTATCCTCAGGCGTTGAGGGCAAAGTTGCAGTCTGGCCTAAAACTAAAGTAGGTAATAATAAGCCAATAAGTAGATTTTTAAGCAAATTTTTACACATTTATGATGTCCGAAATGATATTGTGAGTGAAAATATGGTCATTATATAGAGGAAGTCAAGGCTAATGTTACGCGCGCGCCTTAAACAATACCAGCTTTCTTTTCAATAACATGGAGATATACAATATGTTTATTGCTTCAGATCGAGTAATTGTGAAGCTTTGGGGGCCTGAAGCTGTCAGCTTTTTACATAGTATTGTCCCTGCGGACATTGAGGCGTTAGCAGTGGGGAATGCCTTGAGTACCGCTTTATTATCGCCGCAAGGCAAGTTTTTGGCAGACTTCTTTGTCATGCGATCTGATATGGAAACGTTATGGCTTGATGTGCATGAAAAGTTTCGTGAGACAGTTATGCAGAAATTGAAGATGTATAAGCTGCGGCGTGACGTGACGATCGAGGATGCGTCTCAAGAGATGTGTAGCATTGTCGAGATTGGCGCTGATGATTTGCCTCCAGCTGCGGCGATGATCTACGCTGATCCGCGCCATACGGCGTTAGGGCGCCGCGCCATGTGTGCGCGTGTTGAGGCTTTCTCAGTGCCGACGATGACAGAGGATATGTCGATAAGATATCATCGCCACCGGGTGGAGTTAGGAATCGCAGACGGGGCCTATGATCTTGTGCCAGAAAAATCAATCATTTTAGAATATGGGTACGATACTTGGGGGGCGATTGCCTGGAATAAAGGCTGTTATGTGGGGCAAGAGCTGATGTCGCGCACCAAATTTACCGGGGTTGTGCGTAAGCAGCTTTATACGGTCAGGGCACCGGAGGGGCAGCAATTACCCCCACTTGGGGCCGAGGTTAAGATGGCGGGTCAAAGTGTTGGTGAGATGCGCTCTAGTGTGGGGGATGTTGGGCTGGCGCTTTTGCGGTCAGATTTAATCCCCAAAGACGTTAAGATGGTAGTTGATATTCATAATAGTAATCAGAGCTCACCGTGTGATTAGTATTTTGAACAAAACCTATTTTCCCAATCATCTTCTGAGAGGCACTGTTGCTTTTTAAAATCCAGGCGTTGACTGTGCCTAATGGCTTGCCTTGCGCTAGATACCCGTGATCACGCAGAAACACAGCATAGGCGTGTACGAGTGTTGCTACCATTTCCGTGCCAAAGCCCTGATTTTGGAATTGTGGTAGTACAGCGTAAGCAATCTGCGCTTCTCCGGGGATGTATGTTTTGAAGATATTGCAGGTTTGAAGACGCATATAGCCAATTGGCTGTTGGGTCAATTTTTCTTTGATAATAAAAGCGCTGTAAGGATTGCCTGACCGCCATGCTTGAAGCCAGCGTGTATTAAACATGTTATCAATCTCAGAATCGCTTAAGGCGGATCTTCCCCAGAGCGTAAGCATAATTTGTTCGTTTTTCAGGAGCTTCTCAAAGAAAGGTTTGTCAGATGGTTGCAGCGAATAGGCGATTAACCGGGCGCTTTCAATGGTAGCGAAGAGCTGAGTAGGCGTCTGCTCTAGGGTCACCGTAGCCTGGCTGGGTGCGAGAGTCGTCGCAGCGATGGGGATGGTTTTGCTGAGTTTTAGGGGCTGGAGAGGGGGCGCAGGCGTCCCGAGCGGTTGAGGTAGAGTCGCCGTGGGGGCAGCAAAGGGGAGCTTAGTCCCCGCCCATAGAATCGTGCCAACGATGGTGCCAGTGACGCAAATTCCGGCAATCCACTTACCAATCTTAGGGCGTCGAGGTGAATCTGCACAGCGGACAGGCTTAGAGGGGAGGGGTGCCTGTATGTTCTCGGCATCTATCTGTGCGTGGTTTGCCGCAAAAACAGGGTTTATAGATGTAAGGATAATCAAGTAGCTTGCGAGGAGATGTTTCATTTTTTACCTTTGTCAAAATACAAAGGCATACTATGGGATCAGAATGACCAAAAATCAAGAAGGAAATGGCTCGCGTGCCCTCAGATTTAATTCCCAAAGACGCTAAGAGGGGAGTTGATAGCGGTAAAGCTTTTTATTAAGAACCTGCCCAACCTGGTGAAATCCAACCTTTTCCACAACACGCTGCGAGGCAATGTTGGCGTCGAGGACTGTCGCCACAATTTCAGTTAAGGGTTTGCCGAGGGCCATATAGCCTTTATCGCGGGCTAACGGGGCATAGTCGTGGACAAGAGCTTTCACCATTTCTGTGCCGAGCCCTTTACGTTGGAACTCAGGCAGCACGGCGTAAGAAATTTCAGCTTGCCCGGGGGTATTTGTCGTGGTTTCGATGCGCATAAAGCCAATGGGTTGATTCGTATGTTTATCAATAACGATAAAGCCACTGTAAGGAATTTGCGCGCGCCATTTGTCAATCCAGCGTCGCTCAAAAATGTACTCAATGATGTCATCCCGAAAAGCGGGCACATCGGATAGCATAGGCATAATCCGGCCATCTTTAAAAAGTTTTTCAAAAAATGGTCTGTCTTGTGGCTGGACAGATCGTGCAACCCAGCGGCTGCTTTCAATGGTTGCTGAAAGTTGGAAATTACCCTGTTCGATAGAGACCCAAGCGCGTGGCCATAGTAACCAGGCGATTGCGGTGATAAAGAGCAATACCGCGAGGCCAGCAGAGTAGTGTTTGAATTGCCAACGTAATTTTTGCATAAGGACCCTAATATATACTCTTTCCCAATAAAAAATCAAATAATTCCCCGTTAAAAAGGCGCTCTGAGATCAGCTATGGCGTCACGGCGGTGCTCGAATCCGCATGGATATCGAATCCACTTTAGGTTCTGCGCGCCGCCGTTCCTAATTGTATACCCAATGCAAATGAATTGGCTCGCCACCAAGCTTGAAAAACCGCCCATATCGACTGAGATACGGAAGGCTTTTTCAAGCGCTGGTCGAGAGTCATAATTCCCCGGTCAAAAATCCACTTTTCCATTTGTATTGGGTATATACCTCAATAAGACTTTTTCACATTCAATCAAATCTTTGAATTGGCAAATCCGGCTTACTGTGAGGTATTATTACTGCTTGGTGCTGAATTTAATTGCTTGATGATCTCATTTTGCTGTTTATCAACGGCCTGAGATTGCTTACTGAGCATTTGCGCGACATCCTGGGCGCCCATGGTAACCGCCATGTTACGGCTGAACACACCGCCAATAGCTTCGCTGCTCGCATCCAGCATACGCGCTTTGAAGTTCATTTGTGCCAGCTGCTGATTAGCAAGGGCTGATTTCTTATCTTCCGCAGAGGCGGTTGGATCGTTGATAACTTTTTGCGCATCTTTGATGGCTTGATCATAGTCTTTCTTCGCGTAATACGCATCAGGAGCCGCATCAATCGCGCCACCAGCCATGAGCAGACCTGTTTGCGCACCCATATTTTTTTGGAAGGCGTTACCAGCGGTTTGCACAAGGTTACCGAAAATCTTCACGGGCATACTCTTAAGCTGGCGGTTGTTTTGGTCAATCTCATACTTAATTTTATCAACTAGTTCACTGTTGCCGCTTTGTTGAGCTTTCGCGAGTTCATCTTGAAGCACTTTAGCTTTCTTGCGATCTTTTTGGTATTCCTGCGTATCTTGCGCGGCGGTAATCGCACTCTTAGCGCCAAAAGAACCGCCGAACGCAATATTTTGCGCCATTTCCATATTCTTCCCTTGTTGCGCCACTTTGATCAAATTCTGCTCAGCCTGTTCATAGCGTGCCAGGGATCCTGAAGAGAGACTCGCCTTAGCACTGTCGAGCGCCGCTTTCGCCTCTGCGCCACCACCACGCTGTACTTTCAACGCCGCTTCGGCTGTTTCACGCATGGCTCCTTGTTCAATTTTGAGGGCGCCTCCTTCAATACCACGGAAGGCATTCTTCATGGCTTGAGCCTCAATAAGACCACCGGCGCCGACCATCCCCATAGCTACACCACTGCCGATCGTCGAAGCGAGTGACGCACTGTTGAGGGCAGCGTCAGCTAAAGTTTTTTTCCAGCCCACATGGTTGGCTCTGTCTTGGCGCCACTGATTGATGAGACCGCCTTGAGTATGTTCTTTGCCTTGATCATCTTTATATTTATAACCAACGAGGTCGTTATATCCCCCATGAATGGTTTTAAGCAAGAAGCCAGACTGACCGACGGCCATACCAACCGCCCCACCTACGCCTGTGATCATTAAAGGTACGCTGGCGACCATGGCCGTATTTTCCACAAACTTATAAGCATCGCTAAATGTCTTTTTGCCATCAGATTTAAGGGCTTTCTTAAGGCCTTCCCGCTTTGCATCAAAAACTAATTTATGGAGATCTTGGTCAAGGCTTTTTCCAGCTTTCACAGCATTCTCACCACTTTCAACGATGCCACCGACTAAAGGAACGCGCTTGACAACATTCTTCCCATCTTTTGCGGCACGTAAAATATCCTTGCCGGCGTCCTTAAAATGGCCGTGGACAATGTCCTGTTCGCTTTTCTTGGCATCTGCGGCAAATTTTTTCGAATCGTCTTTAATCGCTTTAACGCTATTTTTGACGTTGGTTACGACAGCTTTTTCAGCTTTTTTGGCTAGTTTGCCGATAACGCCGAGTGGGTTTGTATGATGTTTATGAGGATTCTCTTGTTGCGGCGTTGAGTTTTGCGCAGGGGCGAGGCTTGCCTTGGCTGTAAGGCTTACAGACATTAAAAAGACTAAGTAACAAAAACCGTGCATATCGACACCCTATAAAAAGTGATTTTTACTATAATAGACAAAAATAGTTAATTTTTTGTCAATCGTCATTACACGGTCGGCTCAACATGTTGCGCCGCAATTTGTCGCCACGTGCCAGCCATTTCACGTAAGCTTTCACTGACACGCTCAGCAATGGCGGGATCTGCATCAACGTTAAAAAGGTTGATCCGCTGGATGAGGAAGGCATAGTATTGGGTGAGGTCATTAGCAATTGCAGCGGTTGCCTCATCAACAACCACAAGAATGGCAGTGAGTGAGCCCAGCAAGTCGATGGCTTTAACACTGTACGTGAATCGATCTTCAATGCGACCCTCATGGTGCGCGATAATTGCCTGGTCCATAAGATTAGCGGCTTTTTCCAAGACCATGGCCACCTTGATGACGGGTGAGGCTTGGTCAATCATTGCGTCTTTATATTTGTTGATAGCTTGGGTTGACATAATATTCTCCTGGTTATTTACGGTAAAAGGATTCAGAAAACATCTGAATTTGCATGACGTCATTTTCCATTTGGGCATATAAAGCAGCGAGCTTGCTATATACCTGGGTCAGACGTGCACGTTCACGCTCAGCTCTTGCGGTCACCTCATCAATATGCTTTTGTGATGTTTCTTTTCGGTCATTCAGGAAATTAGTTTCGCTCACAAAGCTGCCCGTGAAGGCTTGGGTATGAATGGTGAGGTTTTGATAAAGCTGATCGGCAATGCCTTGGCTAGGGGTGAAGACGGTTGTTGCTGAGGTGCCAGCTGTAAGTGTTAGTCCATCATAGGTAAATTCAAAGCCTGAGAAGATCGTGCCGTCTGGGGCAATAATGTTATTATGGCTGTCGAGAGTAGCCGCCACGGTCGTTGTGCCATCTGAAATTGTTGCAGAGTAGGTAACCCCATCAAGAGCCAGGCTGAAGGTAACAGTAATAGGGAGGGATTCCCCTGTTGTACTATTAATGAGTGAACTGCTGAGCGTATCGGGCGTTGCTGAGACCCCAATACTGTAATTAGATTGGTCAAAGTCAAACCCAAAAAGTTTGCGTACCGATGTCAGATCACTTATTAACGCGTCATTTAACGTGTCATCATCAATGACAAGACTGTTATCTTTGGTAAGGGTGATGCCAATAGCTGTCAGATTCGCGATCTGATTAAAATTAACACCAAGTGCATTATTCGCAACAGAGGCAAGCGCGCTTTGAGCCACAGACCTTAAGACGACGTTGTTGAACAGGGGGGATTTATCATAATCAACTTTTCCGGTTGTCGCATCGAATTCACGCTGTGAGTTTACAAAGGTATTAAGCGTGTTGTAAGCCGTGACAAATTCTTGAATTGCCGATTTAATGCTTACAGCATCATTCTCCACAGATAATTGCACTGTGGTTCCTGTGGCTGCATTAATCAGGTCAATGGTCATGCCTGGGATTAAGTCACTAATTGTGTTGCTAGTTCTTTGTATTGGAAGGTTATTATAGATAATTTCTGCGGACAGCGAGGTCGTTGTTTCCCCTGAAGTGGCGAGATGAAGGCTAGTCAGAAGTGCACCAGCGCTGCTATCGCTTAAGGTAATTGGGGTGCCAGTCTCACTCGCCACAAGATTTAAGCGATAATCTGTGTTCGTGACTTTGATAACATTAGCCACCACACCGGTATCATCACTGAGATTGTTGATGGCAGTTTTGAGTTCTTGAAGTGTGGGAGTGGCGCTAATAGAAATATTTTGCCCATTAATGGTTAGAGTGCCAGCCGCAACGCCCGCAATAGGGGTGGTATCAAGAGACTCGCCAACGGAGGACGATAAAGTATCAGACCGGGCGACTTTGGTTACTTCAAGGCTATAGGTACCCGTTCGAGCGCTTTGAGTAGCAACGGCACTTAAAATTTGTGCGGCCGATGTTGCTGAGTTAGATTGAGCTGAAACGACTTTTTGTTGAAAGATGTTGGTCGCGCCGGCAAACGTGAGCGGATTGCGTAGCGCTTGGGCTGTGTTTTGTAAAGCTTCGGTATAAGTTTGTAATTCTTTGATGGCGCTCAGCTCTTTACCAAGTTTGCTGATCTCCTCCTTATCAGAAAGGGTTGTCAGCATTTTAACTTCAACAAGGGAGTCAACGATCTCCAGAAAGTCAATTCCTTGAACTTTAGGCGATAATGTCATTTGCCCATTTTCTTGGATTTTAAATCCGCCAAAACCTAAAGTTGATGATGAAATACTCATAATTCTTGCCTTAATTCAGTTCTGCCAAATAATTTCTATCTAACAAATTCATGCATGCAGCTTTTGTGCCAATACTTAAAGTTTTATATATACCCAATCCAAATGGAAAAGTGGATTTTTGAGCGGCGAATTATGCCTCACTCCCGGCGCTTGAAAAAGCCTTATGTATCTCATTTCGATACAGTCGGTTTTTCAAGCTTGGTGGTGAGCCAAATTCCCTCTCTCAAATTCTCCTCTTTTCCATTTGCATTGGGTATATTCCAGGGGTGACTCAATAAAAAAAAGAGAGAGCCACTGGGGCTCTCTCTTTTTTAGAGGTTAATGCTTTAACTCATCAGGTCCGAATCAATTGGGAAATTGTTTCAGAAGCTGACTGGTTCGCTTGGGAAAGCATTGATGTTGCAACCTGAGCAAGAACCTTGTACTGCGTAAACGCTGTCATCGATTTTTCGAACTCGGTATCTTGGAAGATCTTACGAGCTTCACCTAAGTTCTCGATCGTGATCGTGTTCACGCTTTGACGGAACTCGAGCTGTAGCTGCTGCGCACCCAGCTCCGCGTTGAGGTTTGAAACCGCTTCGATAGCGTCATCAATCGCAATCAATGCCGCATTCGCGTTGGTAATTGTTGTCACCGAAGCCGACGATAGGCCGAGGGAAGACAACGTTGAACCCGCGATAGACAGTGTTAGCGTATCCGTTGATAATTCACCAACCTGGAAGCTGAGTGAAACGTTAGACCCACGGTCAACACTGAACACATGTTGGCTATTCGTCGGTGAGGCTGGTGTGCCAAGGAGCGCAACAGAAATACCGTTTGCAAAGGTAACAGATGTATCCCCTGAAGCAAATTCAGCCGCCCAGGTTTGGACACCGTTGGACAGACGGAAGGTTGTATCTGTTGTACTGTAGGTCAACATGTAAGTTCCTGCAGCAGTTGCGGCACCAGCTGTGATCGTGCTAATGTTTGCTGAGGTATTTTGCGTGGTGTTACTGGTTACGGATGAGAATGTCGCAACAATTCCTGTATCCAAGCCCAGATGTGACCGGAGTGTGCTTTCAAAGGTTGCGGCATTGGTAATTCCGCCAACAGAACCGTTGTTGTATGCCAAGGCAATTTTGTTACGCCCGTCACCCGTGCTGGTTACCTGTAGAAGGCCGTTGGAGGTTGGTGCAGAAACTGTTGATTTGAAGGTTTGCTCACCAATGACGATTGTAACGTCATAGAAGGCACCGTTTGCTTCAACACGCGCATCCTTAACGGCTCCACTCACCAGCCCCTGGACGCTGGCTGCAGCAACGGAGAATGTTGAGTTAAAGGCGTTAGCGACGTTGACAAGGCTAGTGGAAGCAGCCGTAGCAACCGCAGCTGTAGGCTGGGAAACAGTACCGGAACCACCATTAAGCAAGGCAACACCATTCCAACGTGTTTGGTCGGCGGTGTCGTCGATTTGCTCCATAAGCTTCTCGAACGCTGTCTGTGTTTTGGCGCGGTCACTGGAGCTCAAAGCGTCAGATGCGGAGGTAATCGCCATAACCTTAGCTTGTTGGAGCATACCTAAAATCTGGTTCTGCGCACCGGATGCAAGCTGAATCAACGCTGCACCTTGAGCGGCGTTACGCGTGGCCTGTTCCAAACCGCCAAGCAAAGCAGTTAACTTTGCCGCAATAGCCTGCTCAGAAGGACCTTCTAAAGCTTTGTTGTTACGTAAACCGGTTGAAAGCTGCGTTAGTGCCTGTGACATCTTGCTGCTGTTCAAGTTCAATGCACGTTGTGCACCAGCAGCTGTTGTATTTGTTAACGATGAAATTCCCATATTTTATTTTCCTCTCTTTTGTATTCTCCGGCGTTGCCACCAGACCATAAAACGATGCACCGCCACGTTTGCGGTGGCAACGATCGTTGCAATTTCCTAATATGCAATATTGGGGCCAACTAGAATATTTTTATCGACGTCTATGGGAAAATAAGCAGTCAACACTGACAAAAGCTAAAAAGCCAAGCTTAGGCTTGGCTTTTAGAATTCTTCAGTACGGTGTATTCAGCGTTTTTGCGGGCTAACAGTGGTAATAAACTTGATTATTTGGGGAAGAATGAAATTCCGCCACTTGCGGCCGTTGAATATACCGTAATGTCCGACATCTTTCTGTAAAATATGCATTTTTAAAGCATCAGGAATATTTTTGCAGAGCTGATGGGCGATCTCACTTTGCCCAGGAGGTGATATATCATCGCGCTCTCCCTCAATTGTCAAAAGGGCAATGTCGGTAATATCTGCCGGGTTAACCGGCAAATTTTTCCAGGTTAAAGTGCCGCTGGGCAGATGATGCTCTAAAAATACTTTTTGGATACTCTCTAAAAAGAACTCTGCGGTTAAATCCATTACCGAAAGATATTCATCATAAAACCGTCGATGCGCCGTTGCGCTATCATCATCGCCAGCGATAAGGTGATTAAAAAAGTCGAGATGTGCACTCACGTGACGCTCAGGATGCAGGGATATAAATCCTGCAATCTGTAGGAATCCGGGGTAGACTTTACGCCCGGCGCCTGGATAAGGTGCAGGGACAGTTGTGATCATCATATTTTCAAACCAAGCAAGAGACTGAGATTTGGCAAATTGATTCACCGGTCCAGGATTAATACGTGTGTCCACTGGCCCCCCCATCAAAACGATAGATTTGGGGCGTGCTTTGTCTCGGGTCGTTGACATAATAGACGCAGCAGCTAAAACCTGCACAACAGGCTGACAAACAGCAATAACATGGACATTAGGTCCTAAGAGTTTTGTAAATTCAATGACATAATGAATCTGATCATCAAAGTCAAAATTTCCTTGCTTCAGTGGAATTTCGCGCGCGTCAAGCCAATCAGTAATATATACATCGCAAAAGGGCAGCAGCCCTCGTACAGTATCGCGCAAAAGGGTCGCGTGATGACCTGACATAGGGGCGACAAGCAGTACTTTAGGTTGAGAAATCTTGCAGTTTATCTTTTTAAAATGCAGCAAATCACAAAAAGGTCGCTCTGCGATTATATGTTCTTCAATGACATAGGTAATGTCATCGATCGTGATATTGGCAATATTAAAATCCGGCTTGCCAAATTGATGGGTTAAGCGTTCAAATATTTCACAACTTGCGTTTATAGCTTTGACCTGAGGAAACAAGACGAAGGGTTCAGGAAGTGTGCTCAAAACATTTTTCATAGCCCCAGCAGCAGCTCGACCTGGCATCATCGCATATTTTGTAAACTCATATAATTGATATAACATAACCTTTTCTTATATGCAAAAAACATTCCTATTTTAATTATAATGGGCAAATAAATATTATTAAATTGTTGTTTTTAAAACTATAAATGATTGACTTAAGGGTAATAAAAATGAAGAATGCCGTTAGGGAGGATTTTATGCGCGAAGTAATTATTTGTGGTTTGACGATTTTAGCGAGCATGGGGGAGGCGGCAACTGTGGTGCGTGGGCATGGACGTGATATTCGGACATTTTCTCCCCACGACGCTATTACACATTACGAGCAAGCGATTTGTTATGATTTGTTTTCAGGATTGGTGCAGCTCGACGCGAGGGGGAAAATTGTGCCGGGTATTGCCGAAAGCTGGGAAAAAAGTGCCGATGGGCGGACTTATGTGTTTTTCCTACGCTCTGCGGCTTTAGCACGCTGGTCGGATGGCTCACCAGTAACGGCAGAAGATTTTGTCGCGAGCTTCCAAAGGTTGGCAGACCCACGGAATGCCTCGCCGTATCAGTTTCTCGTAAAATCTATTAAAAATGGGGAGGCAATTTTACAAAACCGATGTGTGGATTTGAACGCTTTAGGTGTGCGGGCACGGGATAAGTATATCTTAGAGATAAAGCTTGAGCGACCATTTCTGCATTTTATTCAGATGCTAACGCATGTTGGGGCTTTGCCCTATAAATCACCCCTCAAGGCTGCGTGGGGCAACTGTGCAAAACTTTCGTCACAGGCGCTGATTACCAATGGCGCCTATTGTATTAAGGAGTTTCGCCCTGGTTTGTGGTTAAGGCTGCAAAAAAATCCCTATTACTGGAACGCCGCCGCAGTCCATTTACCAGAAATCATTTACTACCTGGGGGCTGACGCAACAGCAGAGATTGCCATGTTTCGACGCCAGGATTTGGAAGTCACTTGGTACGTTCCCCCGGAAAAAATTGCTGCATTGCGGCAAAAATTTCCACAGCAGCTGCAAACCTTCGCATTGCCCGGTGTTCTCGTGCTCTTAGCCAATACTCGAACAAGCGCCTTAACCCAAAATCAACGCCAGGCGCTGTCTTTAGCGCTAGATCGGGAAAAAATAGTCCGACTCAACAAATTGGGAGAGCTGCCAGCCTATACACTGCTGCCACCAAAACTTGCGAGTCAGATTGACGTCAGTCTTCCTTATAAAAATCTTTCGTATGGGCAATGCGTGCATCAAGCCGTGAATTTATTGAGGGCCAGCGGGGTTTCTCTTAAACGCGTGCGCCTGCTCGCGGATATGCAGCGTCGCCGGCAAGCTCTAGCCATTGCGCAACTGTGGACCAAAACGCTTGGCATTCAGGTGGACCTCGAATTGCGGGACTGGCATACGTACTGCCAAATGTTGCGGGATAAGAAATTTGATATTGCTATAGTTGCCATTATTTGTGACTATAATGATTCTTTGGCCTTACTAAGTTTGTTTGCAGAAGCTGATTCTGGCGTAAATTTTGGGGGGTATAATAATCCTGAGTACACAAGGTGCATCACTAAAGCGACCCACGCGCTCACAGAGTCGGAGCGACAAGGCTATTTACGGAGTGCTTTGAGTCAGTTGCTTGAGGATCACATGGTTATCCCGGTATATTTTCCTAGGGTCGCACGGCTTGTCCAAGAGCGGTTACGTGGGTATGTGGCGAATTTTTTAGATATCCATCCGTCCCAATATCTGTCTTGTGTAGCGATGACGCCAGATCGAACCCTAAGCTAGGATGGACAGTTAATGCATTCCTTAGCATTTGGGACATATCGCGCAAATGGAGCCGATACGGCATTCCATACCGCGCTGGCGGCAGGCGTGCGCTATATTGACACGGCGACTTCTTACGGCGGTGGTGACGTCGCGAAGTGGCTGGGTAAAATGATTCAGCAGCTCCATGCTCAGGGGCAGGCATCGATTGTTTCTGAGTTGAAAATCGTCTCGAAAATAGGGGTGGTTCAGGGTAACATTTGGTCGTTAATCCCCGAAACTATGCAGGTCCCAGAGATTTGGCCTGGTACTGGGTATTGTCTTGATCCTACTGTTTTAGCCCGCCAATTTGCCCGTCACTTGGAAGATCTAAGGGTGGACGCTATTGATTCCCTGCTGATTCATAACCCCGAAGTCTTATACCGGATCAACCTCTCTAAAGCTGAGGTCATGACACATCTCCACAAAGCCTTTGTATGGCTAGAAGCCGTGGCCGCCATAGGAAAAATCAAAGCGTATGGGGTGGCGAGCAATGCACTTGCTGCCGGACACCTGACAATTGCCGATATTTTAGCCATTGCCCATGACGTGGCCGGCGCGCAGCATCATTGCCGAGTCATTCAGGTGCCGTTGAATCTTTATGAAGCTGAGCAGGTCCAGCCGATCGATGATGCGCATGCTCACAGTGTGCATGTGATGGTCCATCGCCCGTTCAATATTGTGCAAAACCAACGCGTCTGGCACTTAACATTACCAAGGTTTGTTGATCCGCAAGTATGGTGTGCACCAGGCAATGATCAGGTGTGGAGCGCGTGGTGCGAGTATGCTGCGCGGCAGAATTTGACCTATGCAGAGTGGGTGTCTGCTTATATGTATATGGTCAAGAACGCGGACGCTTCGGCATCAGCGTCACTGCCGGTCCAGCAACAGGTACAAGCGCTTGGGCGATCTATATACCAACAACAGGAAAATTATTGCAGAAAAGTTCAAAACCGCCTAAAACGAGTATTACCTGAAACATTGCTGGATCTCCCTTTAAGTGCACAAGTCATGTGGCCGCTTTGGGGGATTGGCAAGCCTCTGACAGTCGTCACAGGGATGCATCAGCCGACATACGTGCAGCAGGCAGTCCTGGCCGCCCAGCAGCCGGGGTTGACTGCGGAATTGTTTTGGGCAGCGCATAACATGGTGAAAACTTTATATCCGTGAGCAGGCAATGAGCGATATTTCTGATAAACATCCTGGTCCCTTTACAAGAAAATTCTCACGCAAGGTTGAGGATTTTAAGTGTGAGGTCTGTGGGGCGGATATCGTCGGAAATGGTTACACAAATCATTGCCCGCAATGTCTGCATAGCAAGCACGTGGATATTAACCCAGGGGACCGGCAGTCGTTATGCTGTGGGGTGATGCGTCCGATCGCCAGAGGCCTGGATCGCAAGGGGTATTATATTGTGCATGAATGCTTACACTGCGGCGTTTTAAAGAAGAACAAGCAGGCCCCAGAGGATTCTCAAGCGGTGTGGGACGCTTTGCCTTGGGGGGAGCTTAACCCATCGTGAAAGCGCGGCTTAGATTGACGCCGGCGTTGTTTTGTCAATGTTTTCTGATTTCTGACGGCCCTGAACCCACGCTTTGATCGACCATAGCGTCGACCCAAGGAAAGCGGCACCGCTGAAGACTGCAGCTGTGTCCGTAACAAAATCAGTACACGCTGGCGGCAGGATTTTTTCAGGGATCAACAGTAATAAGAGGAGTAGAGGAACATTTGCTGCAGGGAGCGCCAACATGATATTGCGCCTGAATTCCTGATTTGAGGATGGATTTTGATGGCGTTTCAGAATGGCTTCAAGGGCTAGACCTATAGCTGAGGAAATGAGCCAAACAGACATTGTTTTTTTAAATAAGCTGGACGATTTATCATGAACTTTTTTGGCGTTAAAGGTCCAAGTATTCAATACTTTGATAGAGTAAGGTAACAAACATATGCCAGATAGCAAAAAGACGGTGTTTTTCCCATAACTCATCCAGGTCAATGTAGGCGAGACTGGAGTGGCGATCTTAGTCTCTGCCGCAGTTTTAGGTGTTGTCTCAGATTCAGGGAACGGGTCTGCGATCGCGTGGGTTGTAAAACTCAAGATGGTTAACAGGGCGTATAAATGTTTCATAGGTCTTCTCATAAAGGGTGAAGTAAATTACATTACATTTAACTTCTATAAGTATTGTATCGAGTGTGTCACTAGATAATTAGTTACACCGCGTCGGCACTGTCTTGTCGATGTTTCCCGATTTCTGACGGCCTTGATGCCACGACTTGATCGACCATAGCGCTGACCCAAGGAAGGCGGCGCCGCTGACTAAGGAAGATACGTAAAAAATCGTTTCCTTTTGTTCTTGGCTTATGTCCGTCGAAATAGTAGGTAAAGTCAGTGATATCACATTTGCTGCCGGCAGAGCCAACATGATATCCTGAATTAATCGCGGATTTGACGATAAGTTTTTCCCGCGTTTCAGAACCGTTTCAAGAACGCCTAGCCCCAGTCCTATACTTCCTGATATGTACCAAAGCCAGTTTGTTTTATCAAAAACACCCTCAGATTGCTTATGAATCCCTGGATGGTCAAAGGTATATTTATTGAGTGAGGTGATGAAAAAAGGCAAAAGACATGTGCCAGATAATGAAAAGGCGATGTTTTTTCCATGCCCAATCCACGGCAATACCCTCGATGCTGGTGGGGTCATTTCAGCCAATGGTTCGGCTTTAGGTGGTGTTTCAGACTCAGACAGCGATGCGGCTATAGCGTGCGTTGCGAAGTTCAAGATGCTTAATATGATGTATAGAGACTTCATGGTAACTTCCTTGATGTAATTAAACTCGTGTTGTCCTTAATTCATATGAGGATTATTTTTGAATTGTCAATATATAATTCGCCACGCTGCAGTATCCAAAAAAACCAAGGTAATTTTTGACCATCCAGGGGGAAATAAAAAAGGAGCGTTAAACGCTCCTTTTTTATTGATTCTAGGATTTTACTCTAGAACTTATACATAACCATAAACTGGACGCGGTTTAGTTTGCCATTGCGGCCGTCATACAGAGTACGATCAACTTTCGCATATTCAATGCCTGTATCCATGTGTTTCAAGGGCGACCAAATCAAATTA
The DNA here is from genome assembly GCA_044376435.1 of Alphaproteobacteria bacterium. Taxonomy (GTDB): domain Bacteria; phylum Pseudomonadota; class Alphaproteobacteria; order JBILKX01; family JBILKX01; genus JBILKX01. The sequence goes on from JBILKX010000004.1 coordinate 44,828, forward strand.
ATATGTTGTGAATGCATATTTTTATTGATTTCTTGTCCAGTGACGCGGAGCTCAGGTGGTAAAGAAATGTGGGTCATACCATAAGCATAGGTGCTGCGTACGGTTGGCGTCCAGCGATGCTCATAGGCTAGGCAGCCACCTACAAGAGTTAATGTCTTCAAAGAATTTTTTTGTAAATTATAGACAGCATCATAATTTACCCCTTCAGAAACATAGCGACCAATACCGCGTCCATAACTGACTTGCCACAGAAGTCGATCGCCGCCTTCGGTCACATTAATGTGTCCTGTAAACCCAAGTCCGTGAGCATTTTCGCGCACACGTTTCTCGGTTCCGGTTTTGACGCGTAGTTGGCGGAAGAGGCCCCGCAGCGACACATGGCCCATCTTCCCCTCAAGCGTCGTCCCGATCACAAAATCAGGGAGACCGTCAAGGCCGAATCCACGCTCTGCGGCGGTAAGCTGGCCGTTACGCGTATCGCGGGCGGTAATGGTTGAACCGTCTTTTTCAAGGTAGGTATGCTCAGGATTTTCAATCGAACCGAATACTTTCAAATTGGGTTCAATATAATAGGTGTAGCGGAGCTGTGTTTGACGGACCCAGTTAATACCTGTGGACCCTTGGTAGTCAACGTATTCTGCATAAGCGCCATTATTTTGAAACGCTGTATAATCTTGACCGAATAACCATTCATGCTTTTTCGAGGGAGTAATCCACTTACCATAGAAAGAACGAATGCTGAAGTCATTGCCAGAAATCGATTGCTCAGCGCCGGCTTGGCTGGTTAACCCATAGAAGTCGCCATCAAAGAGTAACTGGAATTCGCCATCCGCAATAGGCGTGGCTGTCCGGAACCCGATGTTGCTTTGGCGGGCTGTGAACTTGAATTCACCGCGGCGATCATGTTGCTCAGTGCCGGAGACAGGGATATTAGGGGCAAACGTGGCATAATATCCATATCCCGTGCCGGCGACATCAGCGTCATAAATAAAATCGGCTTTCATAAAACCAATCCAGCCAAAAGAGATATCTGTGCCGGGGATGCGATAAGAATTTGGGAAAGATCCAGCGAGAGCCTGGTCAACATTTTCTTTAAAATTTTTCGGTGTAGAAGCTGTCTCTGGAGACGATGCTTTATGGTGGTGCGAAGAATGCTGCAACCGTTGTTCCATGTTATGGATATAGGTTTGTAGCCGAGCATTTTCGGACTCCAATCGCAGTAATCGCGATTCAAGGTGCGGCGATTCTACGGAATGACTTTCTTGCGCATGTACAGCAAAAGATGCTGAGCAGAGCAGTAAAGCAAGGGGGGACAAGAGTTTTATTTTCATAATAGTGATTCCTAATTGTTATTTTTATTGTTCAGGAGTGCAGGACTATAAATTAATTTAACAATATTTTAAATATTTTGTATACTAAATAATTATGGAGTATTTAAAAATTTTAATTACTCTTGTTTCCGTGATGTACATTAGTCTTTTATTAATGACGTAGAAAAAGTGTAGGATGTGTCGACATATTATCTGAGCCATAGGAAGATTCCAGCAAGGAGGACAAAAGCAAGATAAGCCGAAGCAGTTTTGTCATAACGGGTTGCAACGCGTCGGAAATGCTTGAGTTT
>JBILKX010000030.1:0-16916 GCA_044376435.1 Alphaproteobacteria bacterium
TTACCCAAATCCCAATAGGCTTTTTCTGACTATCATAGATGGGTGACGCAAACACCAATGCTGGAGACGTCGTACCCCCGTACAAATTATCTAGCAGCTTCTCATGGACAGGGCCTTCGATGACCACTGCCCCTGATCCATCTTTTTCTTTGATAAAGTCTTTTTTAATAACGCGCTGAAACCAAGCAGCCTCCGCAAAAGAATGCTCATAAAGCCCCTCTGTGCTTAAAGGCTTGCCCGCCGCATCTTGTGAATTAACCGCCAGGACCTTGCCATTCATATCCACAATCATCATCAGCTTATAGAGGCCATAAGCTTTCATGAAGCCATTCATCGCCTGAACAACGGTATTTTCTTTGCCCCACTGAGTGAAATTATGTGGGATACTGAACTGAAACGCCTGAACATCCCCATAACGCTCAAAAAGCCCACGATCTATAATATCATTGACCCGCTCTGCATAAGCGCGCACAACGTCACCGCTTTTAACCTCGAGATCAGCCTTCTTCCAGGTTAAGATGCCTATTGCGGCAATAAAGGGAAGAATACAAAAGCTTAATAATAGGAGTAATATACGGCCACGAATCTTTAAAATTGGCATTTTTAGTGTATCCTTTAAAATCATAAAGAATTGGGAGAGCAGTCGTTACAACAGATAAACCCTCCAACTCAACCACATCTAGTTTGTCTGATTCTAAAGGGGAAATACTTCTATTTCATTAATTTGACAACACTTCTACAGCTAACGCTACACCTTCTCCACCACCAATACACAAGGCGGCGATACCACGCTTTTTACCATGGATTTCAAGGGCATTAATCAGGGTCACTAAGATGCGCGCTCCTGAAGCACCAATTGGATGGCCTAAAGCACAGGCGCCACCATGAATATTAACCTTTTCAGCTGGCAACTCTAAATCATGCATGGCTGCCATTGTCACAACCGCAAATGCCTCATTAATTTCGTAAAAATCAACGTCTGAAGCGGCCCACTTGGTTTGATTTAAAACCGCACGTATCGCGCCAACTGGAGCGGTTGTGAACCATTCTGGCTCATGAGAGTAACAGGCATAACCACGAATCACTGCTCGCGGCTTCAGACCCAGCGATGCCACGGCTTCAGACCCAGCTAACACAACTGCTGCCGCTCCGTCAGCAATACTGCTGGAGCTACCAGCTGTCACCGTGCCATTATCACGAAAAGCGGGCTTTAGTTGAGGGATTTTCTCTGGTTTTGCCTTTTGCGGCGGCTCGTCAAGGGTGATCTCTACACTCGTTTTACCGCTACTGACAGAGACAGAAGCAATCTCAGCGGCAAATACACCGTCAGCTGCTGCTTTCTGAGCTCGCGCTAAGGAACGCAGACTAAACTCATCTTGCTGCTCCCGGCTAAAACCATACTTTTGGGCAGTATTTTCGGCAAATACTCCCATTAATGTGCCTCTCGCATAAGCATCTTCTAAGCCATCATAAAACATATGGTCTACGACCTTACCATGGCCCAGTCGATATCCGCTCCGTGCACGATCGAGAAGATAGGGCGCATTTGTCATACTCTCCATACCGCCGGCGACGACAACCTGACTAGACCCAGCTTTAATAGCATCAGCCCCCAGCATAACTGCGCGCAAGCCTGACCCACACACCTTGTTCAATGTCATTGCCGGTGTGCTTTTTGGCAACCCCGCCTTCAATGTTGCTTGGCGCGCTGGAGCCTGCCCTAAGCCCGCTGGCAGCACGCACCCCATGATCACCTCACTTACTTGGTCACCCGTGAGCCCAGCCGCATCTACAGCAGCTTGTACCGCTGCCGCCCCAAGATCTGTCGTTGTGAGCGGCGCTAAAACGCCCTGAAAAGCCCCAATTGGTGTGCGCTTTGCTGAAAGAATGTAGATATCTTGTGTCATCGTTGTACCCATAAGTTATGCGTGAAATTTCATCTTATTAGCTAAGTGTGCGCCCAATCGTCCTCTTAATATAAAATTGTGCTTAAAGGCTCCAATGACCTTCGTAGCTCCTCAATTAAACTTAATATGTTAAGTCTGGGGCGAGCAATAGTTTTAAAGACTCAATCTGTTTGTTTTACTTAATTTTAAAAAGTACTTATTAATTTTCAAATAACAGTTGCTTTTTGTCACTTGTTTCAGCTATAGTGCCTTCGTTGTTCATAACGGCACACTAAGGAATAAATTTTATTCACTCTGTCCCCTTCGTCTAGAGGCCTAGGACACCACCCTCTCACGGTGGTAACACGGGTTCGAATCCCGTAGGGGACACCAAGTTACCGATTTTCATCCCTCAAAAAATGTCTTTTCTTGCCATAAAAAAGTTTGTAAAAACCATTTTAAATTTGACGAGCACCCAACGCCTATAACTTGAGCTGCACCTCGCCACACCGGTATATCCTGCCAGCTATTTCCCGCATAAACATATTGCTGCCAGCCAAAATGAGCCGCTAATCGCTCCCCTTTTACGACCCCTACACAATTGACATAATCGTCTGACGCAATAAAATCTGTAAAAATTGGGTACGCTTCTATAACCTGCTGCGCAATCTTAGCCGGCGCCCCTGTTACCAATATGATTTGACGTCCAGCCTGATGTAAAGATACCAAGAATGAATAAAAATTGGCATTAATCGATATACTATCTACTTGAATCGGTGAAATTTTGGCAAGATATGCCTTGGCGCGAGCACGACCGCCCTGTAAAAATTCAATTAGGCATCGATATATTTGCCTATTATTTAAGTTAGACTTTAATAAAATTTTTGTGATATCAACTGGCCAGAAAGTTCCATCCAAATCCACACACAGGGGCAAATCACGATTTTGGGCGTTCAATTCTTGATCCTCCTAAGCTTTTTGATATTGACTCTCCTAGAACTATATGTAAAATTTATTTTTTCCTCCTTTACAATTACCGGAGAGTTTCTATATAAGTATTAAGACGGTTTTCCAACTGCATTTGGGAAAATTTTTACTTAAAATTTAAACCATGCAGTATATCGAAAAAAGATATTGTGAGCTAAAATTGTCGTAAAGAAAAGCTTTTTGTAAGCTTTTTAGAAAATTTATGATTATTGGGAGAAGAGTTATGCATAGAATGTTATCAAAATTATTATTAGTTACTTTGTGTAATACTGTAGTTTTAAACCTTGCATATGCTGAACAAAAAGCGCCAAACTCTACAGTCTCCGCCCCTTCTGCAAATACGTCAAATATTGTCAAGAGCCCCTCAGATTCAGCCCCTATGGCAAAACCCACCCAAGTGGCGTTAGAAGAGTATGAAGATGATGACTTATCTTTAACTGATCTATGGAACAATGCTCGTAAAGCTTTCCATATCACTAAACAACAATATTCATACAGGTTTCGTAGCGAGAAAAGCGTTGGATATATTGTCACCTTCCTCAGGGAGTTTGTGAATCAAGCCTCTACTATGTTCATGGCTAGCTTTACGGATGAGTTCACAGAATCAAGCCACTGGTATCGCGACTATTTCACAAAACGTTTTAGCTATTTTACCGGTGCGAGTCTCGCAAGGGAGTTAAACAATAAACAGATCCCAGGCATAGCGTACAACAATGGGGTGTTTACGATGAATTTAGGTCCACAGCCAGCGCAAAATCCGGCGGCTTCGGATCAGGAGAACGCCAACAATGCTGCTGAAGGTGGACAACAAGTTATAAACAATGAGTACACCGTCATTGAGAAGGCACGCCATATACTTGCAGCACGGACAAAAACTATACTGCCATTTCAAAGGCGTGCAATTTTTAAGAAAGATTGGACATGGTGGCCGTTACAGCTTCCTTTTGAGTACAACCCAGCGGCAGCCCCTTGGCCAACACTTGCAGGATTTTGCATAGCGTACGTTGCGCCGTGGATTTTTAGCGCATCTGAAGGCTATATATCTCGCGCCTTTCAGCAAATCGCACAAGATCATAACTTAGTACCAAATCAAAAGGAGCAAATCCTCAATATGTATTACGAGCATGCTATGACTCAGCAGATCGACAATACACCTTCTAAAGTTACCTTAAGAACTATTGCAGGTTCACTCTGTTCAACAATCGTTACTGTAGCACTTGCCGGTTCTGAGGGCTTAACATTTTCTATATTGGCAGGCCGAGGCAACAAGCCTGTTGAGCATGCGATTTATAGATTTGTCAACAATAGCTCTTATCTAAGAGTGATGCGCTTAGACGGTCTTTTGCAGCACCTCGTTTTAGGGGTCTGGGGTCAATATGATTACACAAAATGGCGTGATGACTGGAAACTACTCATTATAAAACCATTTTTGCTTTCCTTTGGAGCTGTTGCAAGTGGTCTTCTCGGTGCATTCTGCGGCGATTGGTTTGCAACGACGCTGAACCTTGAACCAGGCCAGGAGGTTCAAATGACCTCTGATGCTATTAAGCGAGCACAATTCAACGCTAAGGTCGGACCGATTTATGATAAATTTGAAAAAGGTCAAGTTAGCGATGCGGTCAAAGACTGTAAGAAGGAAGGTTTAAATCCAGCATTTTTAATTACACTGATGAAAATCACCTTAACAAACAGTCTTAAGACAAAGTCTGAAGATAATGAGTTAGAAGGATAAGGCTTTCCTTGCGAAAGTCTTCCAGGGCTCAAATATTGGCCCCAGAATAACTCGCCCGTTAATGCTTCATTGACGTAAAAACTTACTGCAATCAAGCCTCGTATACCCTGGTACAAGTTTGAATAAAACCCTCACTGAAAGAATGATCCCATGAATTTTTTATACATTCTGTCAATCATTTTCAGCCTTACATTTGAGCTTAGCGCCGCCTCACCTGGCGAAAATATAGACATTAAGGTTGATGCAAAAACTGAAATAATTACCCCCAAGCTTAGCGTGGATTCGACAAAATGGGTTATTGCTTTTAAAAATATTGCATTTGCGGCCGCTGGCCTTTGCTTGCTACCAGAGTTTTTTGATCGATTCAATGATGCAACATTTAAACTTGCAATAGTTGAAATAGGGTGCCAAAAGCTCATAGCCCATAGAGAAATACCTCGAGCCGTTTTTTCATATCTAGGATTAGGATTATGCGCCCTCGAAATTGCTATGAAACGTAAAAATTGTTCTTTCTTCAATCGTACGTCCATCAAAAACGTCATGATCTCTCTTCCTGCCTTGAACTATCTACTACTCAAAGGGCTAATGTATCTGTGTGATACCGGTGCTATTACAGGGTCTGACGCACAGAATTTTTTTGTTTACAGTCTGATGTTGAGTGGCACAGCCTTTTTAGGGGGAGCTGTATGGTCAATAAGGGATTGGCGCCAAGGCCCTCAACTGTCTCACGGGGGTTAAGGGCAACGATGCCATGGGTTAAGACTTTCAGGCGACTCGTTACACGACAACGAACCTAAGTATAACTGAAGCTTTTTTGGACACTTCAGCACCGCGTACTACTCACGGAACCATTCTTTAATCTTAGCTAAAAAACCCTCGGACTGTGGGTGGGTGTCTTTATTATTGAGTCCTGCGAACTCCTCTAAAAGCTCTTTTTGGCGCTTTGTGAGATTGACAGGCACTTCAACATCCGTAAGAATCATCATATCCCCGTGTCTAGCTCCACGCATATGCGGCATCCCTTTACCCTTTAAGCGATACTTTTGACCATACTGGGTACCGGGGTTAAGTTTGATCGTCGCTTTTTTACCCTCTAACGTTGGCAGTGTTACTTCACCACCTAGCGCTGCGGTCACAATCGATACTGGCACTCGGCAGACAAGATCAGCCCCATGGCGTGCAAATAAGCTATGCGGCTTAATATGGACATTGATGTATAGATCACCAGGCTGACTACCCCGCATACCCGCCTCACCGCCTCCGGTAATACGTATACGCATACCATCTTCAATACCGGCTGGCACCTTAATTGTGTGAACTTGGTCCCGATCAACGCGGCCTTGACCCTGGCAGGTCAAGCAGGGATCACTAATAACTTGCCCCTGGCCACGACACATCAAGCATGTACGCTCTACGGTGAAAAAACCTTGCTGATTACGCACGACACCGCGCCCTTGACAGCCGGAGCATGTAGAGGCGCCTTTGCCACCTTTTTTAGCTCCGCTCCCTTGGCAATCTGCACAAGAAACGGGAGCATTGACGCGAATTTTTGCTTCCTTACCGAGGAACGCTTCCTCCAAAGTGATTGTCAAATCATACCCCAGGTCTGATCCTCGGCTAGATCCACGGCTACGCCCTTCTCCGCCCATAGCGGCGCCAAACATTTGGTCCAAAATATCTGAGAAATTTCCAAAGCCCGAAAAACCACCGCCAAAGCCTTCGAATCCCTGACCTGCCCCCCCACCAGCACCTTGCTGAAACGCCGCATGCCCATAGCGGTCATAGGCCGCACGCTTATCGGCATCGGACAGGACCTCATAAGCTTCTGTAATTTCTTTGAATTTTTTCTCCGCTTCCGGATTATTTGGATTGCGATCCGGATGATACTGCATCGCTAATTTGCGGTAGGACTTCTTAATTTCGTCTGCGCTCGCTTGCTTTGAAACGCCCAGAAGTTGATAAAAATCTGTCATCTTTTTCTCTTATTAGTGCGCACAAAACAAGGCCCGAAGAGGAAATTTCCCTCTTCGAGCCTATCTTGTTAGATTATGCTGACCGACGACCGTCGTCACCGTCTTCTTTAAACTCTGCGTCCACGACTTTTTCGTCAGTCGTCGCGCTGCCTGCAGGCTCTACCTCGGGGTTGGCCTCTGCTTGTGCTTTATACATTGCCTCTCCCAGCTTCATAGAAACTTGGAACAGTGTATCGAGTTTGGCTTTGATTTCTTCAGGATTATCACTTACCAAGGCCTCTTTAAGAGCTGTGACCGCAGATTCTATGGCTTCTTTATCCGCCGCAGGAATCTTATCCCCATGCTCTTTCAGATTTTTCTCTGTCGAGGTCACAAGTGACTCCGCTTGATTCTTGGTTTCAACAAGTTCACGACGTTTTTTATCCTCGGCTGCGTGCTCTTCGGCATCTTTCACCATGCGCTTAATATCGTCATCGGATAAGCCGCCGGATGCCTGAATACGGATTTGCTGCTCTTTATTTGTTGCTTTATCCTTCGCGGAAACGCTAACAATCCCGTTTGCATCAATATCGAAAGTCACTTCAATCTGTGGCACGCCACGTGGGGCTGACGGAATACCGACTAAGTCAAATTGTCCCAGCAATTTATTGTCAGCAGCCATCTCACGCTCTCCCTGGAAGACACGAATCGTGACCGCAGTTTGATTATCATCAGCTGTAGAAAATACCTGGCTTTTCTTTGTTGGAATCGTTGTATTGCGGTCAATCAAGCGTGTAAACACCCCCCCCAACGTCTCAATTCCTAAGGATAACGGCGTCACATCCAACAACAAGACATCTTTAACCTCACCTTTTAAAACACCACCCTGAATAGCAGCACCCATAGCCACAACTTCATCTGGATTAACGCCACGGTGAGGCTCACGCCCAAAGAATGATTTCACAGTTTCAATAACTTTAGGCATACGTGTCATGCCGCCCACAAGAATAACTTCATCAATCTGACCGGCACTGAGCCCAGCATCACGCAATGCGGCTTTACATGGCTCAATGGTGCGTTGCACTAAATCATCAACAAGACTCTCGTATTTAGCACGACTGATTTTAATGTTTAGGTGCTTGGGGCCAGATGCATCTGCTGTAATAAACGGCAAGTTAACCTCTGTTTGCATCGCACTAGAGAGCTCAATCTTCGCTTTTTCTGCGGCTTCTTTTAAGCGTTGCAAGGCTAATTTATCCTTACGCAAATCAATGGTATTCTCACGCTTAAATTCATCAGCTAAGTAATCAATGATCCGTTGGTCAAAGTCTTCACCGCCCAAGAATGTATCGCCAGTGGTCGATTTAACCTCGAATACCCCGTCACCAATCTCAAGTACTGACACGTCGAATGTACCACCACCTAAGTCATACACAGCAATCGTCCCTGTATTCTTCTTATCAAGACCATAGGCTAAGGCCGCAGCGGTAGGTTCATTAATGATACGCAAGACATTTAAGCCAGCAATCTGACCAGCATCTTTGGTCGCTTGACGCTGGGCATCATTAAAATAAGCGGGAACGGTAATAACGGCATCCTTAACCGATTCACCAAGGAAATTTTCGGCGGTTTCCTTCATTTTCTTAAGGATAAAGGCACCAACTTGGCTTGGGCTATATTTTTTATCACGCACCTCAACCCAGGCATCGCCATTCTCAGCCTTGGTAATTTTAAATGGCACCAGCCCGATTTCGCGCTGCGTGGTTTTATCGTCGTAAGAGCGCCCAATAAACCGTTTTGTTGCATGTAAAGTGCCTTCTGGGTTCGTTACGGCTTGGCGTTTTGCAGGCTGCCCCACGAGGCACTCCCCACTATCTGTAAATGCAACGACTGAAGGCGTCGTTCTTGCACCTTCAGAATTTTCAATAACCCGAGCAGATTGACCATCCATTACCGCAACGCATGAGTTTGTGGTCCCTAGATCGATACCAATAATCTTTCCCATGATGACTCCTTTAATCTTTACAACATTCCAACCAATATTTATGAATCTTTTCATCGGTGTTAGCACTCATTTGCTTTGAGTGCTAACAGCACTATACCGCAATTCAAAAAAAAATGCAAGTCGAGGCGTTTAAATCTTAAAAATTACGTATATTGTTACATCTATTTAGCCACTAAAACCATAGCTGGACGCAACAGCCGATCATGCACAACGTATCCAGCTTGCACGACCTGCACCACAGTCCCTGGCGCCTGGCCACTTTCTGGCACTTCGGCAATAGCCTGATGGAAATTATGGTCAAAAGCCTCGCCGTGCGGCACAATCTTGCGGATGTTGTGTTTTTCAAGCACTGTTTGCAATTCTTTAGCTGTTAGCTCAATTCCTGATTTAAGCGCATTAAAAGACTGGGCTATATCCTCTTGAGCGCTATTGCTGATGGCTAAATCGAGGTTATCGGCAACCGTTAAAATGTCACGACTAAAATTTGAAACGGCGAACTTGGCGGTCTCTTCTTTTTCCTTGATGTGCCGCTTACGGAGGTTTTCAGTTTCAGCCATCGCATACAGGAGCTGTTCCTTCAACTGCTGAATCTGCGCCTCAAGCGCGACCGTATCGCCTACCATTTGATCAGCGGCTTGCGATTCTGGAACGATCTCTTCAGCTGACTGATTCACTTGCTCATTCATAAATGTCATTGGCACACCTCCGTATTATCACGACCTTAAAACTTTATATTACTACTTATCCCCAAGTTGTTACCTTGAGCTAACCAATTTATTTTTACGACGGTCGAGGGGATTTTAAGGATGGTAGCGGAGGAGGGACTCGAACCCCCGACACGCGGATTATGATTCCGCTGCTCTAACCACCTGAGCTACTCCGCCATCTCTTGATTCCTTGTATAGCGTTTTATAGATTAGTTTGTCAAGTACCGCAAACACCACCGCTGTAAATAATCGTCCCGCAAGAATCCAGGCTTCTCACTGTTGTGTAGGCTTCCTGCCTTTGCACAAATATAAATCCACAATCCATTATTTTATTTATTGCAATGTTCTTTGTTTGATATTAATTTGCGTTTATTCCAATTGCTGAATTGGAAAGTAAATTATGCGATACCCAATGCAAATGAGGCAGTCCCAGGGCTCGCTCGTTGAGCTACGCCCGGCAAGCCAGGATTAAAACGCAGCCTATCCGGCGTAACGTGGTGGGCTCGTCAAAGTTGCACAGCCGTCATGCTCATGTATATCAAATATATCACGCGGTGCAGAGACACCACCCTGAAATACCCTAAAAAGCCAAGCATGAGATTGGTTTTTGGGGGAAAAAGTTCTTATTATCCAGGCGACAAAGAATTGCTCTTGACTTTTGCTTTAATATTCCCATTTATATTAATAAGGATTTTGCCTGATAACCCCGCAACGCAGAGCGTTTTTATGAAAAATTTTTCTTTATTAGGAGCATTTTGTGGATTCTTGTCCTCAATTGCCTTAGCAGCACCGCAAGCAAACATCGACCAGCCTTTGGCATCGGAAGCAACCGCTGCTGTGACTACAGCCTCTCGGGCGCCCCTGCCTCTAGATCTTAAGATTGCTTACGGGACGGTAGTGCCATTAGCCCTAGCTTCTACGTTCTGTTGGGGAGCACATTCTATTCTGTTTATACACAATCTAGAGAAAGAGCAGAAGAAACTTATAAAGATGGCCACGATTATCCCTGCCTTGCTCCTCAGCAGAAGCGCGCATTTATTGTATAACGGCTTTAAGGGACGACTTTTTACAACAGAGGCTCAGCCAAGCTATGACAAACACACAGGTCGAGAGATTGGCGGCTTTGTTACCGGCGTTACCGGGGCATACTGTCTTTATAATCTTGTCATGCATCAAAAGATCCCGTCATTCTTTGGATCCGAAACCTTTCAAAAATACTGGACCGAGAGTTTAATAGATAGCGCTCTAAAGACCCACAGCGACTCACCGTATGCTGCTATCCCTTATGCTGTCAGTATAGGCTATCTACTCACTGAGTGTTATATCCAGTGTCGTCAGCTTTTCTTAGCTTATAAACACTCTAAGCAACATCCCTCACGTCAATAGTCGGCCCAAAAATCCACTCTGTGGACATCTACTTCGTCAAAGTTGCGCAGCCGTCACGCTCAGTTTTTCAACACTTCACGACGCAGACTAACGACAATGACTGAGCGATTGCTCAACATCGCGCGCCTTGAGAAGCTCAGGGAGAACCTCCCCTGCTGGACACCCTGGGCCATAAACCATGTTAAAAGGAATCCCATAACGGTTGTGTTTCTGTAAAAACGCAAGAATATTGGCATCCTGATTCGTCCAATCTCCCTGCATGGGCACAACATGTGCCTGCTGTAATTGCTCAACAACTGGCGAACGCTCAAGGACAACTTTCTTATTATAGATACAGGTCATACACCATTGCGCTGTAATATCAACGAACACGATTTTACCCGCAGCAACATGGGGCTGAATATCAGCCTCCTTAAAAGGCACCCAAGCGATTTTACCAGTTTTTGGTCCCGACTCAACCGACGGAGCGTAAAACTGGGGCCATAACATACTGGCGACCCAAAACCCTGATAAGAACAGCCCAATCCCCATACTTTGACGCAACCTAATCATCCACTGGCCTGGTTTTGGCATTTTAATCTTATTCAGCGGTAAAAACGCCAGGGCGAGATATGGAGCCCCAAAACCAAGACCTAATCCAGTGAAGATCGTGACAATTTCAAATGCACCATGCCCAAGTGCATAACTTACCGCAGTCCCCAGAAACGGCGCCGAGCACGGCGTTGCCAGGAGTGTTGCCAACACCCCACTCAGAAAATCTTGAAAATAAGAGTGTTGCTTCTCAGTGGTCGGCTGTGCAACAAACACATTGATCCAGCGTGGCAAGGGGATCTCAAATAGCCCCAGAAGATTGCCCGCAAACGCAAACATAATGATTGCCATTATTCCTAAAAATACGGGATTCTGAAAATGCATCCCCCAACCCACAGCGACGCCAATTTGACGCAGCAAGAGTACAAGGGCCGCAAGAATCCAGAAAGAAGATAAAATCCCCAGAAAAGTTACACTAAATTGTGTTTGTCGGCATTTGCCCTGATGGGTCGTTGTCAGAGAAAGCAGCTTTAACGATAGCACCGGCAACACACACGGCATCAGATTGAGGATTAGCCCCCCAAGCAACGCTAAAAGCACCATCCCAAGCCAAACAAACCAACCGTTCGCTTGTGGTAGAGGGGGGATCGCGATAGCGGTTGCTGGTCCGGCAGGCACAGAAACGCTAATCGGTACTGTTAACGGTTGACACAACTTGTTACACGCCAATACCGTCAGAGTCGCTTGATACCTGATGGGATTGCCTGGATTCTTGACGACCGCATACCCGGGCACATCAATGGTTCCCGTGTACACATAGCCCTTAACACCTTGCCAATCCAACAAAACGGGCTCGGGCCATTGCCAAGTTACTTTTTCGATATTGTCAAGGGCTTGCTCTTGCAACGCCGGTGGGATCCCAATACCATAAGTTCCATGGGGTGGCGCTCCAGCCACTTTCCACCCTGGGGCAATACTTAAACGTAAGACTAGTGGTACCTTTACGTCTTGTCCGACACCTTTTGTGAGCTGCAGTAACTGAACGTTAACTGGGGATAGTGTATCACTATAAACAGGACCAACTAAGCTTACTAACCATAAACTTAAGATATATCGCGTCAGGATTAAAAGTATATTATACGGCTTCATGAGATATTTCAGTTAGATGAATTGAGGAACCACAGATACCCAATCCAAGTCAAAAAGTGGATTGCGTATCAATAACCTGCTTTCTTTTTCAAGACGGCATGCACATTATAACACACGAGCTTGAGGATGCTACAAAAGACTTTAGGGTACATCACTGGACAACTATTAATTGCGACACCGCAAATGGATGACCCACGCTTTAAGAAAAGTTTAATATATGTATGTGGTCATGATAAAAATGGTGCTATGGGAATTATTATTAATCGACCTATGCCCAGCCCAACCTTTCCAGAATTATTGTTTCAGCTTGGCATTGAAACCCTCCCTCAGTACCCTAATACTAAAATCTACTTTGGTGGACCTGTAGAGGGTGGGCGCGGGTTTGTCCTCCACAGCCCCGACTATGATCATGAAGCTACTGTCCAAATTACGAATAATATCTCATTAACCGCAACGATAGATGTTGTTAGAGCGATTGCTATTGGTAAGGGCCCAACCAATGCTATTATGGCTCTTGGCTACGCTGGATGGCAAGCGGGACAACTGGATGATGAGCTGCGAAGCAATGCGTGGCTCGTGGCCCCTGGTGATACGGAACTGTTATTCGATTCTGATGCAGATCGCAAATGGGATCAGGCTATGGCCTCCATTGGCATCAGTAACGCAGCGCTCCTGATCTCTGAAATTGGTCATGCATAGGTTTTCCCCCACTCAATAAAAGCTGATTTTATTTGATTGGGCATGTTGAATTTGTTATTATATTTGGCATGATTGCTCAATACACACGTTCAAAAAAACACGGCCCCGCCCCGCACATTAAATCGCGCTGGCGTTGGCATCGCGTGGGTATCGGCTCTATTACCATGATCACTCTCGCATTGCTATTCTTCAGCCAACTCCATTACCTTGATTCCGCACGTCATGCCTTTGTGGACTTCACTGCCTCTGCAGCACGGTTGCTTTTGGAACCCGTTCGCTCGGCTCGCCAACTGTACAATGACATCCAAGTCGTCACTAAATTTCATATGCTGCTTGAAAACTATAAAATGCTTCAACGGCAAGTTGGCACCTTATCTCATGAAGTACAACAGCTTCGTCTCGAGAATCAAGCCCTGCGCTTGTTTACCAAAGCGGCGCCTGATTCCGCTAAAGTCATTACGACGGCTCGGGTTTTATTTGCCCCGAATACCCTGCACCACCATACTTTACTCTTGAACGCCGGGACCCGTGATTATGTCCATGCGCCAATGGCAGTAATTAATCATCAAGGTGTTGTTGGACGCATTATTGAAGCTGGCGATCACGTCGCTCGTGTCTTACTGATTACAGACACCACCTCGCGTATTCCAGTATGGGTTACCTCTTCACACCAGCATGGCATCGTGACTGGACAAAACAATGGGCGCCCTGTTCTTACCTATCTTGCTCAGCCCGAGATTGTCAAGCCAGGCGACCTGATTGTGACATCGGGTTATGAAGGCGTTTTTCCTGTCGGACTCCCTGTCGGCGTTGTTGAGTCCATTCATGATGGCATGATTCAGATTCGCCCATTTGCAGAATTAAGTAAGTTAGAGTTTGTGCAAGTTGTACAGCGACAGTAAATCATCCCCCCTTGAAGACTAAAAAGCTCAATGTGACAAATTAGATGTCCGCAAAGTGGGGTTTTAAGTCAACTCATTATTTGTGTGATTTAAAATTGTCTTATTGTTCTAGCTTGCGTATACTGAACCGAAATTTTCAATCGATGACATGATTAAAGGCTAATCTCTATGAAAATGAAATGCTTACGCACATTTTTGTATCTTACAAATAATGACTGCAACTTTAGCGTACACAAACTATTGGGCATTCCACGGTCGACTATGTGGGCCCATATTGATGAGCTTGAGAAGGAAACTGGCCTTATCCTGATAAACCGTCAAAAACAGCACACAACTTTTACTGACGCAGGTCTTGCTTTCATTCCGTTTGCTCAGAAAATGTATGAAGCTTATGAGGAGGGCCTATATGCCGCACGCCATCCCAGCCATGAAGAAGTCCATGGAGAAATCTTTGTTTCTACTACAGAAGCTGTTGCTTCAACTTGGATGACACCCAGCATTAAACGCTTTCACCGTCAGCACCCTCAATTACGTGTTCATATCCTAGCTGAAGATAAAATCGACCGCCGCACAGAAATGACAGCGGATATTATTCTGCGACCAATTGAGCAAAAAGGATTTTTTACGCGTAAATGGTATATAAAATACACACATGCCCTCTTTGCAAGTCGGGAATATTTAGATAAGATAGGCATGCCTTTGCACCCTGACGATTTATTAGAACATTGCATCATAGGGTATGGTGACCATGAATTTAGTTATTTTGAAGATATAAACTGGCATTTAAAAGGCCAAGGCTATGGATTGCCTCGACTTGCACCATCTTTAACAATTAATTCTACCAGCGGCATTGTCACTGCCGTAAAAGAAGGAATTGGCGTTGCCTCAATTCCTGTAGAATCAAGGCAAATTTTTGATATTGAGATTGTGCAGGTATTACCCGAGGTTCAAGGACCGATATTGCGCTCTTATTTTTGTCAAAGAAACGGTGTGAGTAAAAATACCCAGCGCAATATTGCAATTTTTGAGGATTTCTTTTTAGAAAATCTCAGGAACATGGGGATACAAATATATCATGCCACTGCATAAAAAAGTCAAAATCGCTTTGATTGCAGGACATATCGTAGAATGCTTTGATAACACAATATATGGTTTTTTTGCGATCATGCTTGCGCCTGTGTTCTTTTCTCCGGATTCTACTCTATCTGCCACATTAATGGCCTACGGCGGTTTTGCTGCAGGCTTTCTCGCGCGCCCTTTAGGGGCTATTTTTCTAGGACGACTGGGCGATAAGTACGGACGTCGCAATCCCCTTTTATGGTCTATGGTGCTTGTTGGCCTGCCAACCGCTATAATTGGCTTGATTCCGCCGTTTGATGTCTGGGGACCAATCTCGTCACTCTTGTTGATTTTGTGCCGCTTATTGCAAGGGTTTTTTTATGGCGCTGAGTACACCGGCATTACCTTATACAATATCGAAGATACTGACAAAAGCAGCATTGGCCAGCGTACTGGTATCATTATTGGCTGCGGCGTATTCGGTGCTGTGATCGCGACCGCTGTTGGCGCTTTGGTAACCATGGATAATATGCCTTCATGGGCCTGGCGTATACCATTCTTATGTGGTGGCACAGCCGCATTTATCGTGTACTTGACACGCCGCGAGCTCAAAGAAACATTCGAATTTGAGCTGGCACGCCAGCGTAACGACATCACGGCGTCCCCCCTCAAGCAGGTCTTTAGTAAGTACAAACTCTCCCTGTTCATTGGAATATTGATTGGCGGCTTGTTATCCATGCCGCTTTATTGCTGCACAATCTTTGCCAACAAATTATTTCGGGAGTTTGGCTACTCTACCTCCCAAAGCATGCTCCTCAACATGGCTGCCATGATCTTTGACGGCATTTTCATTATGCTTGCCGGGCGCCTCGCAGATATCATTGGCTTTTATCGGCAAATGATTTTAGGGGCTACCCTTGTGGCCTTATCCGCCCTCCCAGCGTTCATTTTGATTAATGTGAGCGTCGTCACCACCCTTGATATTTACCTATTTATCGCCCTTTTAACCATTGCCGGCACGATTATTAATGGCTGCGCCATGCCGTTTCTCGCCAGTTGCTTTCCGGCCAGTTGTCGGTATTGTGGCGTGGCCTTGAGCAGCACCCTTGGATCGGCCCTACTCGCCGGGACAACGCCGTTAATGAACACTTTGTTGATTACCTGGTTTGGTACGAAGCTTGCCCCAGCATTTTGGCTGATTTTTAATAGCCTCCTGACTGCCTCTTTTATTTGGTATTATAAGTATAAAACGCAAGGGAATACCTCATGTCCGGTATGAAGAAGCTTTGCCACATTCGACTTGATTTTTATGGTACTTATGCCTATTCATATCATAAGAATTTGACCTAATGGGCTATATATTAACTGAGTCTTATATTCAGTATCGTCAGCTTTTCTTAGCTTATAAAAGCGCCAAGCACAATCCTCCGCGTCAATAGTCAAAGCACCCCCCCTCTAAAATTACATAAAAAAAAGCACCATACTTTTATGGTGCTTTTTTTATGATAGCCATTCACGTGTTTTAGTATATTTGGAAAACTGGTGGTAAAAGCTTTCAATGGGATTGGGTGTGTAGATCAACCGACACACCTGGGGTGAGGAGTTAAAGTAGCTGGTGAGCAATTCCCAATTGGTAACCCAAAATTAATTTATTACAATTTTAGATTGAATATATTATAATTTAATGCTATTACATATAGACATTTATACATTGTCGTACCGTCATATGTATGCTAACTTTAAGCTCAATGTGAAAAAGTCTTGTTTATTTGATATTTGAGCCACAGATTTAAATATAAATAGACAAGATTTTGCACATTGAACTTACAGAATCTTGCATATATATAACGCAAGATTCTGCGGGGGCCCCGGAAAAAAGGCGATATGTGAGCCATATATTAGGAACGGCGGCGCGCAGAAC
>JBILKX010000031.1:0-16866 GCA_044376435.1 Alphaproteobacteria bacterium
TCAAGGCCTTTTTTTATATCTGCAAGAGCGGTGTGAGCTCGCTACGGCGCTTATTTGAAAAGCGCGCCACGCTCACACCCTATTTTAACCCAGTCACGTCTCAGTTCTATCTGAACTTATACAGACAAAAATCCACTTTTTCTTTATGGATTAGGCATCTAGGCCAAAATCTTAAAAATATGGCTTAAAAACAACCTAAAAAAGACTTTTTCGTATTGAATTTTTTAACGGGGAAAAACCGTTATGCATTGTCCCTCACCTCTTTCAGACGTTTATTGAGATACATACCTCGCTTAGGAAGGGTTTTTGTTGCGCTCAGCTTTATGAATATTTGCGAGTTTACCTATGGCCTGTTTCAAAGGTTTGTGCTTTGCTAAAAGCTGCTCATACGATTTCATGCTATCGTGGTATGACTGCAGAATTTTTGCCATTTTATCATGGCAATATTTATGTATTACTGCTCCTGGATTATCGAGGTTTTGCTGCAATTCAGAGAAATACTGTTTTACCGTTTTGTGGTTCTCCTCAGAGATGGTTGAACCTTTAATGCTATCCAGAAACTCCGGTGTTATCCGCCGTATTGCCTCTGGGTTTTGTAGAGATATAGAGCTCAAGCTTGGTTGCGTCATTGGCTGTGGCTGTGGCTCCGGCGAGATGGGGGAAGAGTCTAGATCTGAGCTTGTGGGGGATTTCGGGTCGGTTGTAAAAAAGTTTGAAAGAGGGCTGAGTGCGCCCACTGTCGGGACTGGCGGAAGTGTTATAGACCTCCGCGATAGGGGAGCCTTTTGCTTTGGATATGCCACTGTATATGACACTGGATTTTTCGTGTATGTCTCTCGCCGACTCTCCCCTGTTCTTGGAGATGGTGTAACGCTAACGGGCGCACGTGGCGGCACTACAGTTGGTGAGGGATCGTTAGGAGGGGCAGCACTAGGACCAGCTTTGGAATACAATCCAATCCCCAGCAAGAGCACGATGCCAGCTGTCACAACAGGCAGGCCGGCCCACAAAAACTTTTTGATTGATTGTCTTCTCACCGGAACGCGCTTATAAGCTGGATCTTTAAGTGAATCCTTTGGATCCAGAACCCTACAATGCCACCCCCCCTGCGCTGCCTCTGCAGACACAGGTACCGGCATCGACTCAACAGGCATATTCTCTGCTGCCATCCCTAAGTTGGCTAAAAAGCTAAAGGATAATATTATGAAATTCAATAAATACAATTCACTAACCACATAAAATTACATAGTCCACGCTGAAGGCTCCAAAAAAACCAAGCTAATGATTGTTTTTTAGAATACTTAAGCGCGACGTACAGATCTAATCTAAGGACTAATAATAATTTGTCAAATAGAAACTACAAAGTTCAGTGTGAAAAAGACGCTCTGAGGCCGTTTAATAGCTAAATAAGATTTTTTTACATTGAACTATAGACTGCAGCCACTCAATTTTTCAGGGGAGTTTTACGGTTTAGAGTTCTTTGGTTTCTCATGGCGCTTTAGAACCACATCAGTTTTTATGTTTTTGTAGAATTCTTGGAGTTTGCGTAGATTCCGCTGTAACGGCAGAGGTATGTGTAATTCTTTGCACTTCTCTTGACGTTGCATACGGTCAATGTTAGCGATCGCCTTGGCAATCTCTAAAAATTGGCTTCTTGCATAACTTTCCTTAATAATTAAAAAACCTTGTTGCTCTTTGGGCTTAGCAGCGGTAATAGCCTTCACTAAAGACTTAAGCTCGCACAGGTCCTCCTGAGCCTTCTCCAGCTTTTCTATATAATCAAAATCATAATTCTCAATTAGCCTATACAAATCGTACAAATTATTTAAAGTTCTTTGACCCGTTGAACTTGTATCAAGCCTCGGAGGCTGTCTTCGCTCCCCAGAGATTCGTCGTATTTTTTTTCTCACTCGAGTAGACACAGTATCAGCTGCATTATCAGCTGCATTTGGGGGGGGCGTTAGTTCGTCTTGACTATTTCCTCCGCTTTCTGTACTGATCGTCGAACCGATGCTAGATGGTGTAACGATAACGGGCGCATCTGGCGGCACTACAGTTGGTGAGGGATCGTTAGGAGGGGCAGCACTAGGGCTAGCTTTGGAATACAATCCAATCCCCAGCAAGAGCACGATGCCAGCTGTCACAACAGGTACGCCGGCCCACAAAAACTTTTTGATTGATTGTCTTCTCGCCGGAACGCGCTTATAAGCTGGCTCTTTAAATGAATCCTTTGGATCTGGAACCCTACAATGCCACTCCCTCTGCACGACCTCTGCAGACACAGTTACCGGCATCGGCCCAGCAGGCATACTCTCTGCTGCCATCCCTAAGTTGGCTAAAAAGCTAAAGGATAATATTATGAAATTCAATAAATACAATTCACTAACCAAAAAAACTACATAGTCCACGCTTAAGTCTCCAAAAAAACCAAGCTAATGATTGTTTTTTAGAATACTTCAGCGCGACGTACAGATCTAATCTAAGGACTAAGAATAATTTGTCAAATAGAAATTACAAAGTTCAGTGTGAAAAAAGATTTTCCCGGCAAGTTTAAGCCATAGATGTGACGACTACGCTTTAAGAGAGTAAAATATTCCCCCTGTATATCTCACCGCACTCCCTGATGGGCGGGATGAGGCTCTTTAAAAAACTGCTTCACCATCCCAGGCGCTAGCATACTTAAAGGATTCGCTGTCACCTTAGGGTCAGATTGACTACCAGTAACATGAAATGACGTGGCAAAAACACCTTTTTCACCGCCAGTCAGCACCTTGCCAATCAATGGGATTTTACGAATGAGCGTGTTCAAAAGGTACATAGGAATCAGACTGCCGCGTAACTCTATCACTTTGGTCGCCCTATTAATGATTCCCTCCAGTGTGATGCCTAGGGATACCCCCGAAGCCAGGCCTCGATCCAGCCTGATAAACTCATCCATGATCTCAAACTTAATCTTGCCCTGACTAAACGCAATCCCCTCTCCCATCATTAAATCAACCACCCCGACGACCATCGCCAAAGAAAACAGGCGTGTAAAGAATCCAGCATTAATAATGGCATACTCTTGAAGGGTCATACGCCCAACGAGCTTTGTTCCTTGGCGAGTTTGTGCATCGGCTGCCAAGGTGCGCTGCGCCTGAACTTGCAACTGCCCGCCGCGGATATTATCCGTGATCCCCATAAGCCGCAGCACTGCCCCACCATTGCTGCTTTCTACAGTCAGCTCTTCACCACCCTGAGTGGGGAGCAACTGTACTGCCAACTGATGCTGACCTTGTGTGTCTAAAAACCCCTGCACGTGCATACGTTGCCATAAATTGTGGTTACGGTAAGCTTTGATATCGGGATTATAGAGGATTCGGCCGTCGCCAAAACGCATTTGTTTCAGCTGTATATGCGCATCGATAGGCCCGTAGGCGCTTAAGCCATCTGTCGGCGCAGGATCGTAGTCCATCAACCCCTCAATGTCCAAACATTTTCCTGTTATCTCAACTTTACGTGGCCCCTGGCCTGGGGGCACCAGGCGCAACTGCCAATCGTGATGCCCGAGCCGACATTCGTGAACCGTCAAAGACTGAAAAGCATCCGCTGTGGGGTGATATACACCACTCACGCGCATTTTATTGTCGCCAACTCGCACCAGCAAATTTTCAATTGACTCAAGACGATCATTTTTGAAGACCAGACTCAGGTCAAGACTGGCGGCTTCTCCTGTTGGTTTCTGCCAATTAAGTTGGCGCATATTCACAGCGACAGGCGTCAAGTCAGCTTGAGCCTTAAGAGCAATTTTGTGAGAGTTTGGCGAAGTAATGTCGAGGTTGATCTTGACAGGCAGAGCTTCGCTCTCTTGCGGCAAGAATTGCTGTACGTTAACCCATGGCTGAGCTTGTGTCAGTGGTGCAGTTGTCTCCGCTTTGAGCTGCCAACTCTGCCCAATATGTTGCTTCCATATAAAGTTTGCCAGGGCATTATCTGCTAAGACTTGCCCGGTGATGTTGAGGACACCTTGGGCAATATCCAGAGTCATATCTCCCTGAGTTAACTTTAGAGTATGTCCTGCAACCGGTAACTGCATAGCAAAATTCTGCAACTTAGCCATTACAGTGCCTTCAACTTCACTGGTGGTCAGAGAAGTTTTAAGCGGAAAGGTGATATGCAGATCCATCTCTGCGTTGCCACTCACCTGATTGATTGTAAAGCCGTTTTCCTTGAGGAAATATAAAGGCTTATGATCTGCAAGATCCAGAGCTTGCGCCGCGGGCCCAGCAATCTTGAGGTCCACTGTTGCCTCTTGATCTGGCATATCTAAGCCTTGTAGTAGAATATGTCCAGTCTTGATTTGCAGGTCTTTGGTTTGCCCAGAGCTAATATCGATATCAAAAAGTTTTTGCGTGTACCGAGCGCGTCCTGTGATATCTTTGATCAATGGCATGTCCGTGATATAATCTAGTGTAGACTTAGTAAACTCAATCACACCACCGATATCTTTTATACTCATCCCTTGGCCGGGGTGCCATTGCCCATCAAGGCTGATGGTTGCATTTTGAATATCACCTTGCGCGATATTACGTGTTACCCAAGAACGAACCACTGGCGCTAAAGACTCGGGCCACCATGTCGACAAGTCCTGGAAATGTAACTGTGTAGCCGCAACTTCGCCCTTGAATTGACCATCATATTGATACCCACCTCGACCTTCAACACTTGGCCCGGCCGCTGTATCTATTTGCAATTCCTCGATCGCCATATGCGTAGGGGTCGCAAGCGCCTTACACGCAATATGTTTTAGCTCAATTTCCTGCGGATATAACCCAGGCAAGGCGAGGGTACCACCTTCCCCTGTGATTTTTAGATTTACCTCGGGGATACTTTGATCTTGATCCAGGCGGATGACAGCGTTCGCCTCTATGTTAAGCGGTGTTGATAATTGAAATGGCAGACTTGATTGCTGCTTCAATAACGCTGCCAAATTGATGTTCTTGGCCTGATGCTCTAAATTTAAGACTCTGGTTTCTAGCGCATAACTCAGGCGAGCATTTAAAAGCGACCTTTGGGTATACCGCTCCAAAGCTGCCGACATTGTTCCTTGCACCGCCACAGCATCTCGCACCAAATATAAATTTAATTCTGACACAGACCATCCTACAGATTGTTGCCCAAACATCACGGTTCCACCCTCAATTTGGATCTGTTTTAATTTGCGCCAGGGGGTCTGATGAACAGCGTAATCAATACCTTTCCCAATTGCCGCCCAAGTTGTGACAATATATTTTAGTAATTCCTCTGTAGTTTCTGGAGGCATCTCGTCACCCTGAATAGGGGATTGAATCGGCAAAAGCAGCTCAGGTCGACTGAGAGAAATTGATGTCGGCACAAAATGGCGTTTTAACAGAGCGGAAAGTTTTACATTAATAATAGCTTTCGGCACTATGAGCAAAGGGCCTTGACCACAGAACCCAATAGCAAAATTGGTCACCCTTAGGACAAGGGGTTGGCTCCACCCTTCCCACGCTAACTCAACGCGATCATAGGCAACGTCATACCCTTTTTTGAACGGCAATAACAACGTCGGCATGAGAAAGTTTAGGGGAATGGGCGCATACATAATCCGTCCGATTGCCCCTACTCCCAGCAACATAATTATTAGTGCGCTATATCGCCACCATCGGCGCATTGTATTTCTCCCACAAATATCTCACCGCATATTCCTTCATCATGGTGGCTACCTGCCAAAAAGGAACCATCTCTTAACAGATTGTAAGAGATGGTTCGATCAATATTTTGAGTGCGTTACGCTTTGCGTTTCGGGCCACTTTTAGCTTTTGCGGCTGGTTTCGATGTTTTTTTCTTGACACTTGCCTCGGGCTTGGCCTTTGCCTTCTTGTCTGTGCCCGCGCCCTTAGACTGTGCTGACTTTGGTTTCACAGCTTTCTTAGTGGCTGGCGATGATTTTTTGGATTTTTCTGGTTTAGCTTCCTCCAAGGATGCAGGCACTGTGATCGGCGCTAAGATAGAGTCTCCAACGATCAAATCATCTTTTTTACGATGGCGTAGCTTCGAGATGTAGCCTAATTGCGCTGCAATCCCTGAAGCCGCCAAGCTAAGCAAGAAAAATAATAAAATTAAATTAGATACCGATAAATCCGGTTTAAGATAAAAAATACCTGAGACAGCGATTGCCGCACCCCCAACCCACATAAGAAAAACTTTCGGCACTAGAATCTCAAGCGCAACCAACGCACTACCAAACACTAACCAATGCCAAGGTTCTAGGATTAATTGTGGACACATATGCTTCTCCTTATTGTTACGTTAAGTGGTCTTTTAAAGGTTCACTATCATTTATTGTGTGGTTGTTTAGTATACCATGCATTACGATTTCGTGTGCATTAAAATCGTGCATCCTTCTATACTAACATCTAACCACCCATACGCACCAGAAAATTGCTTGATAATTTGTTCACCTTGATACAATCGTACATGCCCTTCGTTTAAGCGTGCCACCATGCACTCATGCCCCGCCAAGATACCCAAGTCCCCTTCCTCTCCAGGGGCTACAACCATATCAACATTACCCTCAAACAAAACCTCTGCAGGTCCCATGATGCGCACGGCAAGCTCTGTCATGCGGCCACTCCATCCGTTAAACGCTGAGCCTTTTCAACGGCTTGGCGAATTGTTCCCACCATATAGAAAGCCATTTCAGGTAAATGATCATACGCCCCTTCAACAATTCCCTTAAAGCCACTAATGGTATCTTCAAGCGAAACAAAGACGCCAGGGGATCCAGTAAATACCTCGGCAACATGGAATGGCTGCGACAAAAATCGTTGGATTTTGCGCGCACGTGCCACCACAAGCTTATCATCTTCTGAAAGCTCATCAATACCAAGGATTGCGATAATATCTTGAAGCGATTTATAAGTTTGTAAGACTTTTTGTACGGCCCGCGCTACTTCATAATGCTCTTGCCCAACAACTCTTGGATCTAGAATACGCGATGTTGATCCTAAGGGGTCCACAGCCGGATAAATACCGAGCTCGGCAATCTGACGACTAAGCACCGTGGTGGCATCAAGGTGCGCGAAAGAGGTTGCCGGTGCAGGATCAGTTAAATCATCGGCAGGAACATAGATCGCTTGGACGCTGGTGATTGATCCTGTCGTTGTTGTTGTGATGCGCTCTTGGAGTGCTCCCATTTCAGTTGCAAGCGTCGGCTGATAGCCTACCGCAGAGGGAATACGCCCTAACAAAGCGGATACTTCAGATCCGGCCTGTGTGAAACGAAAAATGTTATCAATAAACAGCAGAACATCCTGGCCCTCGTGATCGCGGAAATACTCGGCCATTGTCAGGCCAGAGAAAGCGACACGCGCCCGCGCCCCTGGTGGCTCGTTCATCTGGCCATACACCAATGCCGCCCGAGAAGCTGTCCCATTGAGCTGAATCACGCCAGAATCTATCATCTCGTGGTATAAATCATTACCTTCGCGTGTTCGCTCTCCGACGCCGGCAAAGACAGAATAGCCACCATGGGCTTTCGCTACGTTGTTAATCAGTTCCATAATCAGAACGGTTTTGCCCACACCGGCTCCCCCGAACAACCCGATCTTACCGCCACGCAGGTATGGCGCAAGAAGATCGATAACTTTTATACCGGTGACAAGCGTTTCAGTGGCTGTGGATTGGTCAGTAAAATTCGGAGCCGCCCGATAAATTGGGTGCCGGGACTCATGCGTGATTGGCCCCCGCTCATCAATAGGATCGCCCAACACATTCATCACACGCCCAAGCACCCCCGGCCCTACAGGTACGGTAATCGGTCCCCCTGTATCCATGGCGTTCTGGCCACGATAAAACCCTTCTGTTGAGCCAAGCGCTATGGTACGAACCAACTGGTCACCCAGATGCTGCGCGACTTCAAGCACCGTGTCACCTACCATGACGGCATTTAGAATCGCGGGCAGTTCTTGAGTGAACTCAATATCAACAACCGCCCCAATGATTTGAGCAATTTTGCCTTCGTTTTTCTGCATATCTTTAGTATTCCTTTAGTTACAAAACCTCTGCGCCTGATATAATTTCTATAAGCTCGCGTGTAATGGTGCTTTGCCGCGTTTGGTTATATTCTAAACGCAGTTTACCAACCATTTCTTCGGCATTACGCGTTGCATTCTCCATGGCGGTCATGCGTGCGGCTTGCTCGCTTGCGATACTTTCTATAAATGCATCACGTAGACATAGATTCAGATAATCGGGCACAAAACTTGGTAAAATTTCATCTAAACCAGGCTCAAAGGTATAAATTGACTTTTCCTTAAGAAACTCCGGCTGCACACAGCGCGTGAGCGGGACAAGCGGCACTCTCACGACGTCGCTTTGCATCACGTTAATAAATTTAGTGTAGATAATATCCGCAACCTCGTATTTGGAATCTGCGTATAAATTCAAAATATTCTCGGCAACAGGCTCCATTTCATACCCTGGACCACGTGCCAAAAGCTCAGCTTGAGTATAATTATTTACAATATAGTTGGCATAGTCACGCGTCAAAACCTCTGTCATCTTCCGCCCCACACAGATAACAGAAAAATCTCCACCGGTATCCTGGTATGTCGCTATCCACTGACGTGCTGCGGCAATCAGGCGAGTATTATAACTCCCGCATAACCCCCTATCCCCCGAGATCAAGATCAGCAAACCACTTTGATGCGGTGAATGACGCAAGTTATCATCATGATAAAAAGGATGTACCACTTGAGGGGCAACGGTAGAATTATAGCCTCTCCCGACAAGCAGCTCTGGAGGGTGGTCACAGCTTTCTAGATTCATCACAAAACGCCCAAGCAGTTGATTCAAGAATTTTTGGTGCCACCGCCCCTGGTCGACACGCAGCCGTGCTTGCCTTAACTTCGCCGCCGCGACCATGCGCATGGCAGAGGTAATCTTTTGCGTTGCCTGCACAGTCGTGATGCGATCACGTAATTCTTTGAGGGCTCCAGCCATTTAGGACTCCACAACAAACTCTAGGGAGAAATTACGCAGCACTGTTGTCAGCTGCTCTTTAGTAGCCGCATCTAGCACTTTTGAGGTGGCAAGTTGCGCCACTAAGTCTCCGTGGTCACGTTTCATATATTGCAGAAGCTCTTGTTCATAGCGACTAATCTGCGCAGGCGAGACTGCATCGAGAAATCCATTCACCCCGGCAAAAATCAAGATCACCTGTTCCTCACTCGGCATCGGTGAGAACGGCGGTTGTATGAGCAATTGGGTCAACCGCTCGCCCCGCTCCAAAAGACGCCGCGATGTAATATCGAGATCTGAAGAGAATTGAGAGAATGCCGCCATTTCACGATATTGTGCCAGCTCTAATTTCACAGAACCTGCCACCGCTTTCATGGCCTTGGTTTGCGCCGCAGACCCCACACGACTCACTGATAAGCCAACGTTAATCGCCGGACGAATACCTTTGTAAAATAGTTCACTTGAAAGAAAGATCTGCCCATCGGTGATAGAAATCACGTTAGTGGGAATATAAGCAGAGATATCTCCAGCCTGGGTTTCAACAATTGGTAAGGCCGTCAATGAACCGCCACCTTTTGCATCGCTAAGTTTCGCCGCACGCTCAAGCAGGCGCGCATGGAGATAAAAAACGTCACCTGGATACGCTTCACGTCCGGGCGGACGACGCAACAACAATGACATCTGTCGGTACGCCACCGCATGCTTTGAAAGATCATCATAAATGATGAGCGCATGACGACCGCTATCACGAAAATACTCCCCCATGGCACATCCGGCATACGGGGCGAGGAATTGTAATGACGCCGCCTCAGAAGCCGTTGCCGCAACGACAATCGTGTACCGCATGGCGCCACGATCCTCCAATTGCTTCACAATCTGTGCGATCGTCGAACGCTTTTGGCCAATTGCCACATACACGCAAAATACCCCTGCTTTAGGATTCGCAGGATCATGAGTCGCCGCTTGGTTCAAAATCGCATCTATCGCTATTGTGGTCTTACCCGTTTGACGATCGCCGATGATAAGCTCACGCTGACCACGTCCAATGGGCACCAACGCATCAATCGCCTTGACCCCCGTCTGGAGCGGCTCAGAAACGGACTGCCGCTCAATAACCCCAGGACTGCGTTGTTCAATTGGCGCGGTTTGTACATTTTCTAGAGGCCCTTTCCCATCGATAGGATGCCCCAACGCATCCACAACCCGACCCAAGAGACCCTCGCCTACCGGCACTTCAACCTGCCGATGCAAGCGCTTGACATGATCACCACGGTTAATACCACGATCCTCACCGAAGAGCACAACACCTAAACTATCTGTTTCTAAGTTCAAGGCCATCCCCAGCGTGCCGTTGGTAAACTCCACCATTTCACCAGATTTAATATCATTTAATCCATAAATACGCGCAATCCCATCCCCAATTGAGATGACTTGACCAACCTCAGCAACATCTGCGTCTAGTTTGTACCCTAAAATTTTTTGTTTTAGTAGGGATGCAATTTCAGCAGTTCGCAGTGACATGTTTTTATCCTCTAATTTTCTGTTCTAAGTTTTTTAACGCCGTCCGTGTTGATAGATCGATCCATTTGTTGCCGGCGGCAATACGCACGCCATCCACAATTGCAGGATTGATGACCTGTTGGAGCGTCACATCCTTCGCCTCAGACCCTAGCATTTTTTGCGCCACAAATTTTAAAATTGTTTGCTCCATGTGCGCATTTAAGGGACGAGCCACCTCAACTTTAGCGATAATATGACCTAATTGTAGTTGCACACGCTCGCTAATACACTCTAAAATTTGGACGATCACTTTGCCACGCCCAAGATCACAAAGCCATTCAACAACCTGCGCGATCGCAGACTTTAATGCCAATCCTTGACATAGTTGCTGCCATAGCTCTTTGTACTGATGTCGATTTAAAAGTGGGTTCATCAAACAGCGGCGCACTTCCTTGTCTTGTAGCGACATGCAAATAATCGACAAGTCCTGCTTGAACGCAAGGTCTTCTGCATACGCCTTGAAAAGCACTTCTGCGATCTGCAATCGATCTGATCGAGCGGTTTTGGCCATAGCTCCCCGTTTTTCAAACACCAATGAATGAATGTATATAAGTTAGTGTATTGTATGGCAGCCGCAATCGCAATGTAAAAAATTATTTAGTCGGCTCGGTGAATTCTAGAAAGACGCGCAACAATCATTAAAATGAGTTAAGACTCATTAAAAACGGCTATGACAACAATGCCTTTACAACGCTCTTTATGTCATACATCATTGTAGTCACCTCACTGTTGTCCCCTGTCACGATATTCTCTATCTTTGGGCACTGGGTCTTAATTAATCCTACCACCGCCCCCGTATCATTGAATTGATGATCTTGAATCAATAAAGAAACAAGTCCTTTGGGAAGATACTTAGCCTCTAAAGATTGAATAGGAGATTTCTTTAGGTCTAAGTGTTTTAGTGCTGCATGACCAGACCAGTCGACATTAAACTCTTTAAGCTGAAGAGTTTCAGCCTCAAATGTTTCCAAAGAACTTGGCAAGCTCTCGGGAAGCATTTTCAATTTACCACCATGTATTTTTAAAACTTTGACGCTAGGCGGCAAGTGACCCAGCCCAAGAATGAAATTATCACCCGCAAGCTCAATGAAAACTTCTTTACAACCCTGAAGGTTTTTAAAGTTTACCGGTATAATGACCCGATCACCAAAGAGTTTGATTGTAAAGTTGCTCGCTCCTTCCGTCCTGCGTCTTAGGGATTCAACCGCCTCTGGACTAAGCATTGTCCCGTGGAATCCAAAAACCTGCGACGGTTCTTTGAAAAAGTCTGAGCTAGTATCGTTTTTCACCCCTTGCAGATTCTGCTCCCACTGCTTATGTTCTTTTTCTACAAATTCTTTGTTAAAAAACGTATCCTTGAGGAATGCTTCAGCCCATTTACGACCCTTGGCTATCAGCCCAAGTATTTCACCATATGCTGTAATCGTTCCTATTTTGCCAAACAAGTCAACATGCCTTTGTATGTTTATGCTCTCAAACTGTCTTTCGGTACATTCTTTTTGATATTGTTCCGCCCAACCGCTTATACCGACATATTCTTTTGTAACCTCTTCTGAGAAAGAAAATCGCTCCACAGCAGGTGATATGGGATGAGGAACCGAAGTTTGTGAGCCTAGCCCCCCCCGCATCAGCCCCACTGTAGGCACCCTCGATTGACGCCAACTCCATGGTTTGCCCTTCAGCAAAAAAGCTCCCACTTACCATCATATACGCCACGATAGACGCCACATGAACAAAAATCTTCATAAAGCCACCTTAAATTTTACGATTGGTTTAATTTTAGGAAAATAATTAATTTGAGTCAAATTAATTTTAAATTATTGTGGCAGATCGTAAAAGTGAGCAATCGTCACAACCCCTATTTATACGATGTGAACCACTCACTTCAACAGCTTCAACAACAGTCTCAGCGCCTGACCTCTGGGCGTTTCTAGATGAGGATCATGAGCAATAATTTCTTCTACCTCTGCAGCAGCACGTGCTAGCCACTCATCATGCACAAAGACATCGGCAAAGCGAAACCTTGGCAGCCCGCTTTGTTTTGTTCCGAACAAATCGCCACTGCCGCGCAAAAATAAATCTTTGTTAGCGATGACGAATCCGTCCTGAGTTTTGCGCATAATATCTAACCGCTGCCGGGCAATCTTGCTGAGATGATCGCCAGCAATCAACAGACACATCCCCGCCTCCTTGCCACGCCCCACACGACCACGCAGCTGATGTAATTGCGCTAACCCGAACCGCTCGGCATGCTCAATGATCATTAAGTTTGCGGTTGGCACATCAACCCCCACCTCAATCACCGTCGTTGCGACCATTAACCGCGCCTGTCCTGATTTAAAGCGCGCAATAGCCTGTTCCTTCTCGTGCGTCGTCAGCTTGCCGTGGACAATCACAACCTGCTCTGCGCCAAGATACGCTTGTAGCTCAGCAAAACGCGCCGTTGCTGCCGCTAAATCTATGAGCTCAGATTCTTCAACCAATGGGCACACCCAATACACTTGATGCCCCTGCCCTAACCACACCTTGAGACGCTGCATTAACTCTGACAGCTGCGACTGATACAGAACCTTGGTGACAATCTCCTGCCGGCCTGGAGGCTTTTCGGTAATGCGCGTGACGTCCATGTCGCCGAAAATGGTTAGCTGCAGTGTGCGCGGAATGGGCGTCGCGCTCATCATAATGACATCAACATGCTCCCCTTTCTCGATGAGCGCTTGGCGCTGCGCTACCCCAAAGCGATGCTGTTCATCGATCACGACAAAACCTAAGCTATGAAAAACAACTTTAGGCTCAAGTAACGCATGCGTGCCAATGGCAATTTGAATCTCTCCAGACTGCAACTGCGTACGCATAAGTTCACTTTGCCGCGGATTCTGCCCCCCAAGAAATAACCCCACCTTAATCCCTAAAGGCTCACACCATTGCTGTAGATTATGATAATGTTGCGCCGCCAGAATCTCTGTCGGCGCCAACAATGCCGCCTGAAACCCACACCCAACGGCATACACCATCGCTGCAGCAGCGACGACCGTCTTGCCACACCCCACATCCCCCTGGAGCAATCGCCGCATTTGCGCCGCCCCGGCCATATCTTGTGTGATTTGCTGAATCGCCACTTGCTGCCCGGTGGTTAGAGCGAATGGAAGTTGCGCACACAGTTGGCGCAAGCGCTCGCCGCCACCGATATACGCCCGCCCAGGTTGGCGTGCGCGATGGACGCGCCGCAGTGCCAACCGCAACTGATATGCCAGCAGTTCATCATACATTAAGCGCTCACACGCTGCCGCCTCAAGCGATTGGTGCATCTGCCGAACAGCGGTTGTCCACTCTGGCCACCGCTCGTTTTGCAGCATTTGCGGATTCAGCCATTCAGGCACACTTTGAGGAAGATAGCCTAAAGCCTGCTGGATAAGGCTATTGATGTAGCTTTGAGAAACTCCAGCTGTGAGGGGGTAGATTGCACTTATGACGACGTCTGGCCGCTTTTGTGTAACGGTCGGATGCGTCATTTGATGCACTTTATGGAAGCTATTATAGGTGACCTCACCACTGACATACACCAAGCCTCCCACGGGCAGCATTTTATGCATCATTGCCGCCGATGTGCGGAAATACACCAACTCCAAGTGATACACCGTCGACAGATGTGGATCAGAGCAAATGACACGATACGGCTGCCGCCCAACTGCGGGCGCATGCCCAATAATGCGCACTTGCACGATGATATTGGCGTTGGGCCTCAGCTCGGCTAATGAGTCAAGATGTTGCCAACTTTGTTGCTGGGTCGGACGATGGAGAACGAGGTCAATGACACACTCTCCCTCCAACAGCTCCGCGAGCCGCTTCGCCATCACCGGCCCTACTCCTCTTAAACCATTAATTGGAGTCAGGAGTGATTCTGCTTTCAGCGGTGCTGGTCGTATAACTTGAGCAACAGATTTTTCCATACCGCAGAATTGTCGCACATCCGGCAGAGTTACATCAAGGTTTTTCACAAATACAATCATCCGCACTGAAAAATCAAAAGGCCAAGCATTCGCTTGGCCTTTTTTGAATACTTGAGCGCGGTGTATTACCTTACCCCTGCAAGGTTTTAAAACTAGCTTGTACGACAGGCGCCGACTTGATTCAATTTTTCAACGAAAGCTTGCATGTCTCCGCTTGACGGAGCCACTCCCACATCTAGTGATATGCTTGGACAGCGCTGCCTGATTAAGTTAAAAGTATCCTCTGGATTAGTCAAAGAGTGCCCCATCAATGTTAAACTGACAAGAGTCTTAGGAAGACCTCCAACCTCGAAAGATGTCAGAGGATTGATATCTAGCAATAATTCTTGTAGATTCTCATGCGCGGACCAGTCAACGGAAAAACTTTGAATCTTATTACTTACAAGCTTCAAAGTACGTAACTTAGGAGGCAAGTTAGAGGGGAGAGAAGCAATTCGATTCTCCTCCAAATAGAGCTCTACCAAGTTTGGCAATCCTTTCAACGCATCACCCGGAACAATGATGATTGAGTTTTTCGCGAGGTTAAGCTTTGTGAGCGACCCATTCTGAAAATACGGAAATAATGTTATTCCGGTATATTGTAATTTCAAAAAATTAACGCTTCTCGGTAGGTAGGATAGTCCGACATATGTCGATCCAGGCGTCGTGTCGCCACCGCCCTGCCGTCCGATCACAACCGTTTTAACCCCACTCCCAATGTTTGCAAATTCTGGCGGTATTATTGGCAATTCAAGCTTTGCCAACGAAATCTCGGAAACATTTATTTCTTGTAGCACATTCTTTATCGTTCCACACGTTGGGACATCAAGCCTACGAATACCGCTGATCTGCAGGGTTTGTCTCTCCACCCTGAGATCCGGCTCTTTCACCGACTCAAAACTCTTCTGATCAAAAAACTTGCCTATTAATGCATTATAAACATTAGCGTCCGACTCACGAACGTACTTATCGATCTCATCATAAAGTGGTATATACGCACCTTCGCCAAACACCTTGTCATGAGTTTTTGGTTCAAATTGATAACGTTCGCACATTGCGATGTAATCTGTATGAGGCGAAACCACGGGCACCGTAGCCACGGGAATATTACTATTATTATTACTATCTGGATTTGGCAATTCCATTGCGCACACCCCAGTCAACCAACTAGCGCATGCCACCATGCATGCTGCACCAACAAAAAATTTCATATAATCCTCCCAAAGCTTTACGATTACCTCATAGTGTAGAGAAACAGGACATTTGAGTCAAATTAATTTTAAAGCATTTTGACAAATTTTAAAGGGCATGCGGCAAAAATTTCGACGATACCCAACTCATGCAAGTGCATCCCTACACGTTGATTCCCACGCCGCTGGTCGCATACCTTGAGCAACAGATTTTTCCATACCGCAGAATTGCCCTACACTATCCTGAGTTACATCAAGGTTTCTAACAAGGACAGTCCCAGCAAAAGCGAGCCTAAGAGGGGCGTTCCGGAAAATGTGAAAAAACTACTTGAATTCATAACGCAACTGGGTATATGATCCGCGCAACAAATATAGTGTGTGTTAGGCCCCTGTGGCGGAATCGGTAGACGCGGCAGACTCAAAATCTGTTGTCCTTGCGGATGTGGGAGTTCGAGTCTCCCTGGGGGCACCAAATCTTAATTATTCAAAAGTAATCATTTACTCAGGAAGAGCGAGAAGCGCAGCGCAGCGTACCTAAGTACGTGAGCACGCGCACCGCAGCTCTGACGATGTAGATTCCCATAGAACAGGATTTTTCTTCTTAGTTGAGGGCTCCTTCTAACACTGCACTCGCTTCAAAAAATTCTGTTATATGCGGAAAATACAAGGAAGAGCGAGAAGCGCAGCGCAGCGTACCTAAGTACGTGAGCACGCGCACCGCAGCTCTGACGATGTAGATTCCCATAGAACAGGATTTTTCTTCTTAGTTGAGGGCTCCTTCTAACACTGCACTCGCTTCAAAAAATTCTGTTATACCCAATCCAAATGAAAAAGCGGAGAATTTGAGAGAGGGAATTTGGCTAACCACCAAGCTTGAAAAACCGCCCATATCGTGAGATACGAAAGGCTTTTTCAAGTGCTGGTGGTGGGTCATAATTCCCCGCTCAAAAATCCACTTTTTCATTTGGATTGGGTATATATGCGGAAAATACAAGGAAGAGCGAGAAGCGCAGCGCAGCGTACCTAAGTACGTGAGCACGCGCACCGCAGCTCTGACGATGTAGATTCCCATAGAACAGGATTTTTCTTCTTAGTTGAGGGCT
>JBILKX010000032.1:0-16860 GCA_044376435.1 Alphaproteobacteria bacterium
CGTACCTAGAGGTGGCGATGTACACATGGGACCAACGAGAGATCGATCGCTATGACTATGAGGTTGACCGGCGCAAGGTCTATGAGGGGCAGCTTGAGAGTGCCCGGGACCAGGGCATTGAGAAAGGCTTTGACGAGGGCTTTGGGAAAGGCTTTGGGAAAGGTCGTGCAGAAGGTGAGTTGCAAGCAAAGTTAACCATTGCTCGCACGATGTTCCAGCAGGGGATGCCTTTAGAAACGATTGCGGCCATCACGCAACTGCCTTTGGATCTGTTGAAAGAGTCTCTAACATAGTCAGCACTGAAGGATCCCAAAAAGCTACGCTTTACAGTCCTCCGTTAAAAATCCACTGTTTCATTTGCATTAGGTGTCTAAGGTCAAAATCTTAAATTTATGGCTCAAAAACGCCGCCAATAGAGTTTTTCACATTGAGCTTTGCACTTGGTTTTTTAGAATACTTCATTTGGATTGGGTATATTAACTAAAAGCTTACGCAAATTTTTTACAATAATGTGAAAGTTCAGTGTAAAAAACTCTATTGGCGGCGTTTTGGAGAGATGGATTTAAGATTTTTCTCTTAAATCAATGTGCAAGCTTTTGCACATTGAGCTGACTGAATGCTGAGTGATAGTTTGCCGAATCTATGGGGGGGCTTATTAGTCTTGCACGCCTGATTATTCAATCCTTTACGCAATCTCTGGTCGCCTTTCTGGTGCTGGGGGCTGGATTGCTATCTATTTTCTACTATCACCAACTGTCCATCACAGAGACCTACCTCACAGAGCAAGCCCCATTTCTAATCGCGCAACTTGAGTCACAAATTGCCACTGCCATCCGATCGACCTCACAAATTAGTGAGTTGGTTGCCCCGTGGCAAACACAGCCGCAGGCAGTAAACATTATCTTGAAGCAGTCATCTTCCCAAACTTTTAGTGGCTTTGCGCTTCAAGATAGGAATGGCATCATTACGGCAGCAACCTGGAAAGAGCTCATCGGTAAGCGTATCGCTGATGCCGATTGGATGCCGATTGCTCTTGCCGGCCGGCCTTACGTTGGGCAGATTACAGCGTCAAATTTTAGCCAGCACCCTGGCATTGTGATTGCAACGCCGGTACGTCAAGGCAATCAACCTGTTGCCCATGTACTGGTCAGTATTATTGATTGGGAACCCCTCCGTCAGTCTTTGCGTAATTTCCCGATTGTGCGTGCTGTGCAATCGCCTGATAACTTTTTTATTTTATATCACCCAGAAAAGAAGACGATCATTGAGGCAACCCCGGGCGCTAATCCACGGTTTATTGAAAATATAGACGAGAAATCGTTAAAGAATCTGCCATTTTTAGGTGCCG
The DNA here is from genome assembly GCA_044376435.1 of Alphaproteobacteria bacterium. GTDB lineage: Bacteria > Pseudomonadota > Alphaproteobacteria > JBILKX01 > JBILKX01 > JBILKX01. The sequence continues at coordinate 1,349 of JBILKX010000032.1, forward strand.
CCGCCCGATCAAAAGGCAATGAGGTGTTCCCGAACCCGAATTGGGTGCTGGTTCTAGGAGCGCAACATGCTTTTATTATTGAATCCCTTAAGAATTCGAGTGATACAATTATCTGGACCTGTCTTCTGGCATACCTTGCGCTTTTGTTGATCATTGGATTGATAAAGTTTAATGTGCGCCAGTTGCGTGAGCGCGAATTCCAGTTTCGCTCCTTAGCGGAAGCAACCCCTATTCCGGTGCTCATTTTTCATCCGCGTGACGGCGGAATTTTGCAAGTGAATCTACCAGTTAGCGAGCTTTTAGAGCAGTCTCAGCGCGACTTGCTCGGGCGTTCAATTTGGACCTTTTTTAATGCGCCTGAAGATAAAAATCGTTTAATGACACAGTTAGAAAATAAAGCAATTGTTAAGGATTGGGAAGTGTCGATGCGCTCAGCCAGTGGGCGCTCATTCTGGGCTGTTGTTTCTTCCCGAAGTATTGATGGCAATCATGGGAACGCCGGTATTCTTGCGTTCTATGATATTACGCAGCGTAAGGAAATGGAGCGTCAACTGGAATATAACACTCAGCATCTTGAGAAGCTGGTCGAAACCCGCACCCATGATCTTGAGCATAAAGCTGGCGAGCTTGAGAGCGCTATTACTGAGCTAGAAAAAGCACGGACTGCTGCTGAATCTGCTAATACGGCCAAAAGCCAGTTTCTGGCCAATATGAGCCATGAGCTGCGGACACCGCTGAATGCCGTTATTGGCTATAGTGAGATGTTAAAAGAAGAGGCTGTGACCATCAAAGCTGAGGCAATGGTTCATGATCTTGAAAAAATCCATAATGCCGGTAAACATCTTTTAAGTCTCATTAATGACATTCTTGATCTCTCGAAGATTGAAGCTGGAAAGATGACTATATACTTAGAAACCTTTAATGTTATCGACTTAATCAAGGGTGTGGAAGAGATTGTGAAGCCGTTGATAGAAAAGAATGGCAATATCCTCACGATAGACTGTTCAGGTGATATTGGGTCGATGACATCTGATCTCACGAAAATACGGCAGAATCTTTTTAACCTTTTAAGTAATGCAAGTAAGTTTACCGAGAATGGCGACATCATATTAGCTGTACGTAAAATTGAGCACCAGGAGCGGCCTTTTTTGGAATTTTCTGTGAAGGATACAGGTATTGGGATGTTACCGGACCAAGTTGCTAAGATGTTTACAGCGTTTACCCAGGCTGATGCGACAACAACCCGCAAGTATGGGGGCACTGGTTTAGGGTTAATTATTACCAAAAAGTTTTGTGAGCTGCTTGGGGGTGACGCGACAGTGAGCAGTGTCCATGGGGTAGGCTCTACATTTACCCTGCTGGTCCCAGTTGATAGCACGTATGTTTTGCAACAGCTTGAGGAAAAACGCTCAGGCTATTAGAAAGTTAGTTCGCCAATTCACTCAGAGAACGGAGACGTCCTCAAAGTTCCTCTTCATCTATTTCCATCTGCAAATAAGCGTCTCCATATTTAAAATAGTATTCTTTTTGGTTATCTTTTGTTTTTTTCTCAAATATTTGCTCACCAAGGTTCTTATTTTTTATAAGCTTAGCACCCTTCTTGCTCATGAGACTTTTCAAATTGTAAGAAGCTCTATCTTCGACGGGCTTGAATAAAAAAATAGACGCAAGGTAAGTATAGAACTCATCGGGACAGGGATAAAAGTCACGTGAAACCTTTATCTCTAACGACTTTGAAGACAAATTTACAGTTAAGCTTCCATTATCCATAGTTGTAAAAATTGGTAAGTTCGTAATGATAGATTTAAATCCTTTTTTAGCCTCATCATAACAAGTAATAAAATGTGGATTTGTCCGATAATCATTAGTTTTATAATAATCTCTCAGTAGAGAGATTACCGTAGACGTGGGATGATGATGCTCAAACCCAGCGCTAATTAAGCATATTTTGGGGTTAATGATATCAAGTATTTTTTTGGACGTACTGCCCTTTGTCTCAGAACCATGGTGGCTTAAAAGTAACACATCGATATTCTTTAGTTTTTCTTCGTTTGCATCTTCCCAGGTTGTTAATTCAGCATCTCCAGGAATTAATATCGACCATGTGGGCCCCTGAATTTTTACGATCATGCTATCTGTATTGCGATCACTAGGCTTTGGCTGCTTGTTATTGTTTGCTGGATTTTTTAAAGCAGCGTTAGCGCTTAAAATTTCAATGACAGGAGGTGCCTTTCCTTTGAATGAAGGAATTTCAAAGGTACCTTGCTGTATATCTTTTAGGTCGTTCTCTTTAAAAACTTTCACTTTTTTACCATCACTCGAGTTAGCCTGAATGTTGTTAATAAAATCTCTAAATACTTTACTGTAAAGCTTGTACTGTCCTCCTAGAATAAAAGCCTTGGGTCTTAAGTCTAAGGGGGCTATGAGATTGAAATGATCGATATCTGGGTGTGAGACAAAAACAGCTTCTAATATAGAGTCGCCTTTAGAGCCATAGATAGACTTCTTAAGCTGTTTATCAAAATGGGTTTTGTAGCTATTGCCAGCAACTGCAGTGGCCTTTTCTGTCGGTATAACATTCGTAAACAACATTTTAATAGAGGTATCACTTAATATAGGGAAACTGACTGCCTGGGTGCTTTGATCATCAATATTATTTTCGTGAGCTACGAATTTTGACCACCCTTTTCTACCCGCATCAAAAACCATCGTTTGGTTGTTATATTTCGCCACAGCACAATTTCCTTGGCCACAGTCAAAAATTGTAACTTCCCCCGCTGTTGCTAAACTTACAGGATTTATCCCTATTGCGGTTAGAAATAGGAAGAGAAAATGCCTTAACGCACACATAGTAATCACCTTGACAAATTAGATATAATAAAATCATACTCTTAAGCGAATTTATTTGTCAAACAATTAGTTAGCTCTAAAGGGCCGATTTTGTGACGAAGCTAACTTTCTGGATCAATAAAAGTTTTAAGATTGGCTTTATGCGGAGCCAAATCAAGCCAACTCTCGATGGGTAACCCAACAGATAACAGGCCGGCGGGGGGATAGTATGTGCGCACGCGCCTAATAACTGGATCTAAGCTGGTGGGCAGTAGCCATCCAGCCAGTAATTCTATTCCTGGGTTGTGGGCAATCACAAGGATATGTTTCCAGCTATCTGAAAATTTTTTAACTTTGTTAATGAGTGTTTCTAAATTGGCGTTGTAGAGCTGTGCGTCAAGGTGTGTATGTGCACCTGTCGGTAAGTAATCTTTCAAGGTGTGTAATGTTTGCTCCGTACGAATAGCTGCAGAGCAAAAGATAGCCTCAGGCGAAGTATTGGAGGCTAATAATTGATGCCCTAACCGCTGCAGCGCCTGACGGCCGCGAGGGTCTAGAGGGCGATCAAAATCATTCAGGACGAAGCCCGGCTGAACTGTTTGCGCATGTCTAAGTAGCGTCAGTGTTTTCATGAATACTCCACTCTAAAAGTATACCTGAGTCTGCGCGTAATACAATAAATATTTATTTGGCGTTATTATTTGTAATTATTTAGTCGCTTATTCCTGAATTTATTAATTAATTGAGATAACTTAAGTTGAATATCACGCATGCCGGGGTCATTATCATTGGCAATAAGCGCATTGATTTCCTCAATCTCTGCTTTTGTTAAAGCTTCTGGATTTAGATTAAGCGCTGGGATATGACTAAAACATAGACGCGGTAAAAGTGTCTGTTTAATGTGGCGCACTTTATAATCGTTACTAATGTTTGTAACATCAATAATCTGTAGGCGTGAGGCAAGAGCCGCATCTTTTGGTGGAGAATTGCCTGCAAGAATAATAAAAAAGTTACTGATGCGGATGTCGCCAAACATCGGGCTATAAAATTCTTTAGCAGTGGGCTCTAAGAAGGGCAGTAAAAGCGACAAAGATTTCGCACCATCATCAGTATTGATAATACGGTCAATTTCATCAATAAAAATGATCGCATTGCTACACAAACTGTCCGTACTCAAGCTTGTGTTGGTGATAGCTTCGACAAACTTACCAATTTTCCCATCATTCCCGGTGATTTCAGAAGCGTCTGATGATGTGATTTGTAAGGGGGCAAAGCCGAGGCCCAATGCGCGCGCAATCTCAGTGGCAATAAGAGTTTTTCCAACTCCGGGAGGGCCATAGAGGTAGAGAATCGATTTGGGAGTGTCCAGGGGTTGAACTTTTGTTGAAAATCGGCTGATATGGTTAATGACGGCGCAGCGAATAGGTTTGAGAATGTCCTCGGGATATCCCTGGAGGGCTTGCTCAGTGCGGTCAAGGGCGACAAGGTCTGGCTGCTTGTCGCGTAAGGGTAACGCCAGAGCCCGCCGAATAAAGCTCAGGCGCTCAAACATCGTGGTACCCATCTTGTCATAGCGGCAGGCAGTAAAAGCTTCCTCAATGCGCTGACGCAGAAACGGGCTCAAAAAACGTCTGACTTGCGCATAGCGTTCCTCATAGGGCTGCAATGGATCGTTTAAAGAAAATATATTGTAGAGCAGTCTTGAAAATAGCTTTAGATTCTCGCCTAAAACCGTCACAAAAACATAACTACTAATGCCGGATCCAGTTTCTCCCATATCAATTAGACGTGGTGCAAATCGGTAAAAACTACTATCAATAATCAGGTTCATAAAAGGGCGTAATAAGGTTTGCAGCATGGCGTAACGCTTGCGGTTACAAAACTCAGCGACCAAAGCTTCCTGAAGGGTTGGGGCTTTAAGAGGGGGCGTGCCAAAAAAGAAGTTCACAAGGCCTCGTCCCCAAGAGGTTTTGAGCTGAACGGGCGCCAAAGCGGCACTTTCGAGACCTTCTGCGCATAGTTGAGTGTGAAATTTAGGGCTGGATAATATGGCGCTTTGTTCAAAGATATCAGAATACACGATTGACTCGAACTCATTCACGGGCTCAAAAGCTATAATGAGTGAAGTCGGGAAGATGCTCAGGAGTAGACACAAAAAATAATGCATAGTGTAGAGATAACCTTTTATGGAAAGATATACGAATAATATTACGCAAGTAATATAATGCTAAATTATTTTTTTTAAAACCTTTTTGAATTCTTTGCAGGGGTTTCATCAAGTGCATTGAAAATCCACGCTGTAGACATCTGAAGGATGCCTTGCAGGGGGGGTAGGGACGATTGTAGGGTTACAAGCCCATTGACACCCATAGCATCCCATGATATCCCATATATAGACAGTCTATCGCAGCCTACAAACAACCTGCTAGACCGCATTGAGTGGGATAATGGCATTATTTTTATCAACATACACCAATAAGCTCGATAAAAAGGGGCGGGTGTCAGTGCCGGCATTGTTTCGGGCGGCTTTAGTGCACCCGGATTTCAACGGTGTTGTTGTGTTCCGCTCACCTCAGCACGCTGCTCTCGAGGCAATGGACATGGGGCGTATGGCCATGATCAGTGCTACCCTCGATAATTTCGATTTATTTTCTGAAACTCGTGATGATATTACCGCCGCTTTGTTTGCCGATGCATGTCAGCTAACCTTTGACGCTGAGGGCCGTATTCTTTTGCCGCAAGCGCTTTTAGCCCACGCTCAAATTACGGACCAAGTAACGTTTGCTGGTCGTGGGCCAACATTTCAGATTTGGAATCCTGAGGCATTTCTTGCGTATCAGGAGCAAGCGCGGGCGCGATTAAAAACCGTCATGCCGGCGCTAAAATTAACTCAACTTAGTGAGGGGGGGCGCTAGTGCACATCCCTGTTATGATGTCTGAAGTTATTGAGTGCCTAGCGCTCCAGCCTGATGGTATTTATGTGGATGCAACTTTTGGAGGAGGTGGGTACTCTCGCGCAATCCTCGAAACATTGCCCACCCTCAAAGTGTATGCAACAGATAGAGATCCAGAAGCAATTCCCCGGGGTGATAGCTTGCATCAGGAATTTCCTAACAGATTTCAAGTGCAGCAAGCAAGATTTACAGAGCTATGCTCGGCCCTAGAGGGACTGGCTGGGCAAGCAGACGGTGTGGTTTTTGATCTTGGCGTGTCATCCTTTCAGCTGGATACGGCAGAGCGCGGTTTCTCGTTCCGTCATGACGGACCTCTAGATATGCGTATGACGCCTACTGGCGCTACCGCCGCTGATTTGGTGAATACTCTTCCTGAAGCAGAGCTCGCGAATATTATTTACGAGTTCGGAGAAGAACGACATTCGCGCCGAGTGGCCCGCGCCATTGTCAAGCAAAGGCAGCAAAAACCTTATACCACCACTCGAGAGTTGGCAGAAACAGTGCGAGCGGTGGTCCATGCAACGCCGCATGGTCCCGATCCAGCGACACGCACATTCCAGGCCCTTAGGATTGCTGTTAATCAAGAACTTGACGAGATTCGGCAAGGATTAGCAGCGGCAGCGTTTTTATTAAAGCCAGGTGGGCGCTTGGTCGTTGTGTCTTTTCACTCGCTGGAAGACCGGATTATAAAACACGCGCTCCAAACAGTCAGGGCACAGATTTTGGGTCCCATGCGACTCATCCAGCCAGATGCTCGAGATGAGGGATGGTTCAAGATGTTGCAGCGCCGCGCCATCGTACCAAATGACCTGGAAACGCGTGCAAATCCACGCGCACGCTCAGCAAAATTACGTGCAGCGGAGCGTACTTCTGCGCCTTTTATGAAAGGGGGCAGTATATGCAGCGCCTGACAATTGGGGCAACAGTCGTCGCAACTGGACTGGGATTGGTTCTGTTTAATGTCAAGCATCAAGTGCAGACTCAAGAACGCCGATTAATGTCAGTACAGAAAGATATTCAAAGTACTAAAGAAGCGATGCATGTTTTGCGTGCGGAATGGGCCTATTTAAATGAACCGTTAAGACTTCAGAAGTTAGCATTAAAGTACACGCCGTTGCGTTCCACGGAAGCAAGTCAAATTGTAAGATTTGAGAAGCTGCCGGAACGGACGCAGACCCAGCTAAAGTCAGGGACGCCACAATGATAGAGCATTGGAACGATCCGTTTCGAGTCATTTACAGCCAGACACTGCGAGGCCATGTGCAGCAGGCACAGCAACGCTTATGGGTAGTTGGTGTGTGCTTTGTGCTGTGCTTTGGGGCTATTGCCTTGCGTTTAATTGATCTAGGTACGCGCCAGAATGATGAAGAAACGCCTGTATTATCACCGATGGAATCCATTGTGACGCGCGCAGATATTGTCGATCGTCATGGCGAGATTATTGCAACTAGCCTTGTAACACCTTCGCTCTATGCGAATCCAACCCTGATCATTGATCCCCAGGAAGCGGCGACTAAAATCTGCCAGGTTATTCCTGAGCTCAATGTTGAAGAGGTACGCTCTAAGCTTGCGAGCGACAAGCGTTTCGTCTGGGTCCAACGCAATCTGACGCCAACTCAGGAGGCAGCGATTAATCGCCTCGGCATTCCTGGGCTTTATTTTCGTCGTGAAGAAAAGCGTTTGTATCCGCATGGACCATTATTTGCGCACGTTATAGGGTACACGGATCGGGATAACCGCGGCATTGCGGGGCTTGAGCAGAAATTTCAAGATCGACTAGCGCATGGGCAAAAGCCTCTGTACACCTCTTTAGATCGGCGGGTACAGCATATCTTGCGGGAAAAATTACGCCAGGGCATGGTGACTTATAGTGCCAAAGGCGCGTATGGCGTGGTGATGGACGTCAATAATGGTGAATTATTAGCGCTCGTCTCTTTGCAAGACTTTGATCCTAATAAAGCGGGGAGCGCTGATCCAAAAAATCTTTTTAATAACGTAACCTCAGCGTGTTTTGAGATGGGATCCACATTTAAAATCTTCACAACAGCCATGGTTTTAGATAGTGGTGTCGCTACGCTTGATTCCTTATATGACGCAACACAGCCCCTCGTATTAGGCCGGTTTCGCGTGCGTGATGATCATCCGCGCAATGCCTGGCTCAATGTGGCAGAAATCTTTATGTACTCCTCAAATATTGGATGCGCAAAAATGGCCCGTGACCTTGGGGTGGCTGGTCAGAGAGCATTCTTCGAAAAGATTGGCTTTTTAAAGCCGGTTACCTGTGAAATTCCTGAGGTAGCCGCACCTTTGTTGCCATCTAACTGGAGTGAAATATCATTGCAAACGATTTCTTATGGGTATGGGTTAGCCGTCAGCCTGCTGCATGTGGCGGCTGGTACGGCGAGTATTATTAATGGAGGGTACTTCTATCAGCCCACATTAGTGGCCGGGGCGAATAACAATACGAAGCCCGTGAAAGTCGTCAGTGAAGAAACTTCTCGGATAATACGTCACTTAATGCGCTTGGTTGTCCAGGAGGGGACGGGGCGTAAATCCAGTGTGCGTGGGTATAGTGTGGGCGGCAAGACCGGCTCGGCACGTAAGGTTGGCGAAGGCGGGTATAAGCATGGTACAATTATGGCATCATTTATCAGCGTGTTTCCCATTGAAGAGAAACCGCGCTACTTGGTGTATGTTGTTCTGAACGAGCCAAAAGGTACGTCTGAAACCTATCAACATGTCAATGGGGGGTGGAATGCTGGCCCTATTACGGCGAGTGTCATTGAGGAAATTGCGCCGTTATTGGGGGTTGAGCCTAAAGAAGAGGTGATGCCAGTAAGGGCGCGCGTGCCTTTAGTCTCAGTTGCGGCTGTTGTCCCCTAAGAAGAACGATCTGTGAGTGGATATGCGGCTTAGTACACTTTTTCAGTTTGATCCACAAGTCCTTGTTCAATGCCCTGGTATTGAGGCCGTGGAAATCGAGCATATTGCAACGCACACACGCGACGTGCGTCCAGGGGGTATCTTTGTATGCTGCGAGCTTTCAGAGAAAGCCTATGACTATATAAGCGACGCGTACGCGAGGGGTGCTGGGGTGGTGATTGGCGGGGTAGCAAAACCAGATTCAGCGGGTGGAGCGTATTTATTTGTTGAAAATCCACGGTATGTCCTCACTCATATGGCCGCCACCATGTGGCCTGGACAGCCTGATGCTGTTGCCGCTGTTACGGGAACCAATGGCAAAACCTCGGTAACAGTTTTTCTCCGGCATATTTGGATGCAGTCTGGCTTAACAGCAGCGAGTTTAGGGACGATTGGCATTAACCCAGAAGCAATTGCGGAAAAATTAGACAGAACGCTTCTCGAGCAATTAAAGCTGACAACAGCAAGTCCGCTGGCCCTGCATCAATGTCTCAGTGATTTGGCGCGCCATGGCGTGACGCACTTAGCGATCGAGGCCTCTAGTCATGGACTTGACCAACAACGCTTGGCGGCGACGAAGATTGCTGTGGCTGGATTTACGAATCTCACACAAGATCATTTGGACTATCACAAAACGATGGCGGCATACTTTGAGGCCAAGGCACGCTTATTCCTGGAGCTCTTGCCAGCTGATAAACCCGTTGTCATTAATATCGATGACCCCTATGGTCAGGACTTAGCTGAGCGCTGCCGCTGTCGTGGTATGCGCGTTATTGATTATTCTATACAAGGAAAAATGGCGTTTTTATCCGCAGATTATGCGGGTGGGCATCCCAGTTTTAATTTGCGTATCGCTGAAGAAGAGTATCGCGTCAGTTTGCCGGTTATTGGCGCATTTCAGGTTGCGAATATTTTATGCGCCCTAGGCATGGCCATCATGACAGGCGTCACTGTGTCGCGTGCGGTTGCCGCACTTGAGAGCTTAACAAGTGCCCCCGGTCGGTTAGAATTAATTGGACAAACACATACTGGCGGGCGGGTGTTTATAGATTATGCGCACACGCCCGATGCAATCGCGACGATCTTACAGACGGTGCGTTCGTTTACGACAGGCAAAGTGGTCATCGTGTTTGGCGCTGGCGGAAATCGCGATGCCGCCAAAAGGCCACTCATGGGGCAGGTTGCTGCGGAGTTTGCAGACCATGTGATTATTACGGATGACAACCCGCGTTTCGAAGACCCTGCTATGATTCGTGCGGCAATCATGGCGACTTGTCCGAAAGCTTGGGTTATTGGTGATCGAGCTAAGGCTATAGAAATAGCCATGACTGCATTACAAAAAGATGATACATTGGTGGTTGCGGGTAAAGGACACGAAAATGGGCAAATCATTGGTGATATGGTGCATCCATTTTCGGACCGTTTAGTTGTTCAAGGAATCTTAGGAAAGTACCATGATTTGGACACATAAAGAACTACAAAACATTTTTAAAAATATTGGGCCAAAAGTGTCTGATATTAAAAATGTCGTGATTGATTCTCGGCTTGTGCAGGATCATAGCTTATTTATCGCTTTATCAGGAAATAATTATGATGGTCACAATTTTGTAAGAAATGCGTTCCTTGGTGGGGCGGGGGCGGCAATTGTTTCGCGGGCGATCCCGGAATTTGAGGAGCAATTGATTATCGTACGTGATCCATACGCTGCGCTCTGTCAGCTTGCGGAGGCGGCACGGGCACGGTGTCAAGGAAAAATCATTGCGGTTACGGGCAGCGTTGGTAAAACCACTACCAAACACATATTGCATTCTTTGTTGAGTGCCCAGGCTGTCACGGTTAGTAGTGCAAAAAGCTACAATAATTATACTGGAGTGCCAGTAAGTTTAGCCCACCTTCATCAGGACACAGTGTATGGCGTTTTTGAAATGGGGATGAATCATGCCAATGAAATTACGCCGCTTTCAAAGCTGGTGCGACCGCACGTCGGTCTTATTACAACCATCGCGCCAGCGCATATTGAAAATCTAGGCAGTCTTGAGCATATTGCCCAGGCTAAAGCCGAAATATTCGCAGGTATTGAACCTAATGGTATTGCTATACTGCCGCGGGATGTAGACCAATATGAGCTGCTCGTGTCAGAGGCAAAGCGCTACGGTGTTTCACAAATTATTACATTTGGTCATCATGAGGCTGCAGATGTGCGATGTCTTGAGTATACATCTGATGCAGAAGGAAGCAGTGTAGAGGTGCGACTCTTTGATGTACCCTTGCGATATCATTTGTCTTTACCCGGTGCTCATCATATCTCCAATAGTCTTGCCGCCTTAGCTGCTGTATACGCTGTGGGAGGGGATATTGCACAGGCCGTCACAGGTCTTAGCACCTTGGCTCCCGTGGAAGGACGTGGCCTATATCATCGTCAGCCCTGGAGAGATGGAGAGATTGTTCTAGTTGATGAAACTTATAATGCTAACCCCGCTTCTGTTGAAGCTGCGCTAAAGGCTTTAATGCTAACACCGACGCAGGGGCGCCGCATTGCAATCTTAGGGGATATGCGCGAGTTGGGGGAGTATGCTTTAGAGTTTCATCAGAATTTAGCGCCAACTTTACACGGCTCCAATATTGACTTAGTCTGCACGTGCGGTGTACACATGGCAGAGCTCAATAAAGCCTTACCGCTTTCGATGCGTGGGCCACATGTTGCAACCAGTGAGCAGATGGTAGAGAAGGTCAATATGATAATTCAACCAGGTGACACGGTAATGATTAAAGGATCACGCGGTATGCGTATGGAAACGATTCTCCATGACTTGCTTAAAGGAGCTCCCCAGTGTTGATGCATCTTTTACTCCCCTTAAGTCATGAATATGGATTTCTCAACTTATTTAGGTACCTGACGTTTCGTGCGGGTGGGGCGGTTTTAACAGCCTTATTAGTGAGTTTCTGGATGGGGCCGCGGTTGATTCGCTGGCTTAAACAGAAGCAAAAAGAAGGGCAACCAATTCGTGAGGATGGCCCGCAGCAACATCTGCAATCAAAAAAAGGCACGCCAACAATGGGGGGGGTGTTGCTGCTAATCGCCCTTGGGGTGACGACTTTACTTTGGGCTGATCTCACCAATGAGTTTGTATGGGCCGTGCTTTTAGTGACTGTAGGGTTTGGCGCTATTGGTGCTATGGACGATTACCTTAAGCTTGTGCATCGTAATTCTAAAGGATTGTCCGGACGATGGAAACTAATCATCCAGGCGAGTATTAGCGTCGGCGCTATTATATGGATTAGTCACGTTCATAGAGAACCTCTGGCTTATGCGCTCACAGTGCCATTTTTTAAAAATATTTTGTTAGATTTGGGCGTGTTTTATATCGCCGTCGCCTTATTTGTGATTCTTGGCGCGTCAAACGCGGTTAATCTTACAGATGGTCTCGATGGATTAGCGATTGTTCCCGTCATGATTACGGCGGCAAGTTTCTGTTTAATTGCGTATTTAGTCGGCAATCATGTCTTTGCGACATATTTGCAGCTTCATTTTGTACAGGGTGCTGGAGAATTAGCGGTTATTTGTGCGGCTATTATTGGTGCCGGCTTAGGATTTTTATGGTTTAATGCCCATCCAGCTTTAGTGTTTATGGGAGATACAGGTTCCCTGGCTATGGGAGGAGCTCTAGGAACGATTAGTGTCGTCACAAAACATGAATTTGTGCTCGCAATTATCGGGGGACTATTTGTCGCTGAAGCGGTATCGGTGATCTTGCAGGTTGCATATTTCAAATGCACTGGTAAGCGTATTTTTCTTATGGCGCCTATCCACCACCACTTTGAAAAGCTAGGGTGGTCCGAGCCGACAATCGTCGTGAGATTTTGGATTATTTCAGCAATTTTAGCACTTATTGGGCTCTCTACTTTAAAGATACGCTAGATAATTTATGACATATTTTTACGGCAAAACAGTCGTCGTGGTCGGATTAGGACGATCGGGTCAGGGCGTGATTAAAGCGCTTCTTGCTCAGGGCGCTACGGTCTATGGATGGGATGATTTGCCCGAGGCTCGGGCAGCGCTTGCTGCGCCCGCTCAGGAGTTGCCGCAACAGTTTAATTGGGCACAAGCAGATGCTGTGGTTGTCAGCCCAGGTATCGCTATTTATGGTCCCTTACAAAATCCGCTCATTGCGCAAGCACAATTAGCAGGGGTACCTCTGTGGGGTGATGTGGATTTGCTCTACGTAGCTCGACCTGACGCGAGATATGTCGGCATTACTGGGACGAATGGTAAGTCGACAACGACTTGCCTGATCGCCCATCTACTGCGCTGCGCAGGCATGCCACTTGCGGTCGGCGGTAATCTTGGCGTGCCCGCGCCAGCTCTGCCCCAGGTACCGCAGGGAGGAACGTATGTTCTCGAGATGTCGTCTTATAATCTTGATTTGCGTCGTCATGTTATTTTTAATGTTGCGGTGTTTCTGAATCTCACACCAGATCACCTTGAGCGTCATGGCACAATGGCAAGGTACTACGAAGCTAAGATGAAGATTTTTGCGGATCAGCACCCTGGGGATGTCGCCATTGTCGCGATAGACGATGCCTATGGCCAGCAGGCTTGTGCGTGGCTCCGGCAACACGGCAGATCGCAAGTGATCGCGATTTCCAGTGCTTGGAATGAGGCCGCGGACCTATGTGTAGATAGCGACGGTTGGTTGGTGCGGCGCGATGCTCAGGGATGGCAGCGCTTGGTGTATCTGCCGGAACTATCACGGTTGCGTGGGCGTCATAATTGGCAGAACGTTGCAGCATCTGTAGCTGTGGCGCTCACCTATGGCATGGCGCCGTCGCAGCTTACCCACAGCGTGCAAACTTTTCTGGGGGTGCCACACCGCCAGGAGCATGTGGCAACATGGCAGGGTATAGAGTTTATCAATGATAGTAAGGCGACCAATGTTGAGGCAGTGCTCAAGGCTATCGAAGCCTTTGACAAGATCTACTGGATTGCTGGTGGGCGGCCTAAACAAGGAGATGACATTACGCAAGTCTTGCAGTATCGCTCGCGCTTAAAAGGGGCGTTTTTAATTGGCGAAGCCATGGAAATGTTCGCGACAGCGTTAGCGCCGCAGCTGCCAGTATACCGTTGCGAGTCGTTAGAGCGGGCCGTGCGTGAAGCAACGGCTGCGGCTCAGCGGGATGGGGGGGGGACGGTGTTGTTGGCGCCGGCCTGTGCGAGTTGGGATCAGTTTAGAAATTTTGAAGAACGCGGTGAGCAGTTTATCAACATTGTGAGAGCCATGACAGAGGCGGAAGACTAGGCAAAGTTTTAAAGTCACCTAATAGAGGAAATAATGTTTGCACGTACGAATAAAAGCTTTTTAAGTCGCTGGTGGTGGACCATTGATCGCTGGTCTTTTGCAGCCTTAGCCTGCCTTGTTATTTTGGGGGCTTTTATGGCGATGGCGACAAGTCCGTTAATGGCAGAGCGCTTGAAACTCGATACCTTCTATTTTGCGCGGCGTCATTTGATGCTGTTAGGTCCGTCTGTTGCCATTATGATTGCGATATCGTTATGTTCTTTGCAGCAGGTTCGCTTACTCGCTGCTTTCATTCTGGCGGTGGGGCTTGTCATGCTGGTAGCGACGCCGATAATTGGCGTTGAGATTAAAGGCGCACGACGCTGGTTAAACTTTGGTGGTCTCTCCATTCAGATTTCTGAGTTTATTAAACCGGCATTCGCCGTCGTGACCGCGTGGTTATTTACGCAGCGTGTGCAAAAGCCGCATTTATTAACGCACTACATGGCGATTGTCTTGTGGATGGTGGTGGTGGGGCTCCTGTTGTTGCAACCGGACCTGGGGATGGCTGTTGTCATTACAGCGATTTGGGTTGTGGAGTTTTTCTTGATGGGGGTGCCAATCACATGGGTTGTAATATGCGCGATTTTGTGTGTCGGTGGCATTACCACAGCCTATTATCTGTTTCCGCATGTGTCTAGCCGTATCGATCGCTTCCTTGACCCTAGTCATGGCGATTGTTATCAGATATCCCGCTCCTTGGATGCCTTTATGAATGGTGGTTGGACTGGGAAAGGGCCTGGAGAAGGAGTGGTAAAGCGCGTGCTTCCCGATGCTCATGCAGATTTTGTGTTTGCTGTGATCGGTGAGGAGTTCGGGGTGTTGCTCTGCTTGCTGATCGTCGGCATGTTTGCCGTGCTTGTGTTTCAGTCATTGCGCCGCGTGTTCCAAGATCATGACTTGTTTACGATTATGGCCGTCACGGGGTTAGCGGTGCAGATTGGGTTGCAGGCGATTGTCAACATGGCGTCGGCCCTGCATCTCATTCCAACAAAAGGGATGACGCTGCCATTCCTGAGCTACGGGGGGTCGTCATTGCTGGCGCTATCGGTGGCGATGGGGATGTTGTTGGCATTAACGCGTCGACGGTTAGTGTAGAGCCCCCACTCAAAAATCACCTAAATAAGACTTTTTCACCTTGAATTTTAAATGCGCTCTTCCTGGGATATGATATCCAAATTTATTTTCACAATTCATCATTTTATTTATTGCAATGTACTTTGTTTAATACTAGTTTGTCACTATTCCAGTTGTTGAATTGGAAAGTAAATTATGCTATTACAGAAAGGACACTCCACCCAAATGAGATCGAACGTGCGCTTCCTTGATCCTAAAACTGACGTGACCTTCAAAAAAGTCTTTGGCACTGAACGCAACCAAGACATTCTCGTGCATTTCCTCAATGATATGTTCGCCTACTGGAACGAACCTGCCATCACCCAGGTAACACTACTGCCGTCGATGCAGCTGG
>JBILKX010000005.1:0-45010 GCA_044376435.1 Alphaproteobacteria bacterium
AGAAGAAACGGATGCGATCATAGCGATAGCTGTAAATAATTTTGTCATTTTAAGACTCCTAATATATAAAGTTTGTAAGGTTAAATCGATTAGCGAACTGCTAAGGGATTATGGGTTGCGATCTGCACTTTGAGTGACAACCTTTGACTGTCTCTTTTCATTGAGCAGCTTCTCAGTTGCTTGTGCATAAGCGGCGCATAAAATTGCCGCAATTAGAAAGGTAAAAAATTTTGTCATTTTAAGACTCCTCTGTTTTTAATGATGTTTTTTTATTCTTATTAATTAAATTTTTACCTAAATTTTATTGGGCGTCAACAAAAAAAAATAAAAAATAGCAAATTTTTTCTATTGACATAATGTAAATAACGTGGGTGAATTTTTGGCGTATTGAATATAATTTTCTCCTTTTGTGCATAGATTCTCGCTTGTATTGCTAAATTATCCTGCTTGAGGTATGCAAAATTCCAAACTGCTGCCTAATTTTCTGGGGAATATATTCGGAAATATATAAAGCTGTGTGATCACTAAAACGCTCGTATTTTATATATACCCAATCTAAATGGAAAAGTGGATTTTTGAGCGGGGAATTATGACCCACGACCGGCGCTTGAAAAAGCCTTTTGTATCTAGTTGGCCCTCAAGAACCCAGTATGTGAGACAGATGATAGGAAAAGTGAGCCCTGACGCGGAGCGTACATGCGGGTACGTGAGCATTCAGGGCGCAACTTTGACAAAGTAGATGTCCACAGAGTGGGTTCTTCAGGGCCGACGATGAGATACGGTCGGTTTTTCAAGCTTACTCTTGAATCAAATTCCCTCTCTCAAATTCTCCGCTTTTTCATTTGGATTTATGATACCCAATCCAAATGGAAAAGCGGATTTTTGAGCGGGGAATTATGACTCTCGACCGGCGCTTGAAAAAGCCTTTTGTATCTCATTTCGATACAGTCGGTTTTTCAAGCTTGCTCTTGAATCAAATTCCCTCTCTCAAATTCTCCGCTTTTTCATTTGGATTGGGTATATCAATAGGTATAATATAACGTCATGACTCTTAAAAACATTATCTCTATTACCAATCGACCCTGGGCAATCAAGGATGCTGACTTTCGGCGTACAGAGGCGTTTGTGCAGCGATACAATATACCAGAAGTGGTGGCACGCGTGTTATCACAGCGTGATATCGATCTTGAAAAGGCGGCAGACTTTCTCCAGCCGTCCTTACGGGCGTGGATGCCAGATCCTGAGATCCTCACAGATATGACAAAAGCAGCGACTATTTTAGCTGAGGCTATTGAGCAAAATCAGCCAATCGCTCTATTCGGTGATTACGATGTGGATGGGGCAACTTCAACAGCGCTGTTGAGCCGCTTCTTGCAGGCCGTTGGGGTGACGCCTTCTATATATATCCCTGACCGCTTTGAAGAAGGCTACGGCCCTAATAGCCCAGCTATTGAGACATTAGCGTCACAAGGTGTGCGCGTTATTGTGTTTTTAGATTGCGGCACGACAGCGTTTGAGCCTTTAGCTCGTGCGCAGGCGCTTGGATTACGTAGCATTGTTATTGACCACCATACCGCTGAACCCAAGTTGCCGCCTGCTGAGGCCATCGTCAATCCTAATCGACTTGAAGATACCAGCGGCCTTGGCTATTTATGTGCGGCGGGTGTCGCGTTTATGTTCGCTGTGGCAATCAATCGCCTCCTGCGGCAACGAAGGTGGTATGAGCATGAGGCGCGCCCCGAACCCGACTTGCGTCAATGGTTGGATTTGGTCGCTTTGGGGACCGTCTGTGATGTCGTGCCGATGATTGGGTTAAATCGTGCCTATGTGGCTTTGGGGCTTAAGGTACTGGGGCAACGCCAAAACTTAGGTATTCGCGCGCTGCTCGATATCACCAAGACAGCCGTGCGCCCAACGGTTTATCATTTAGGCTACGTGATTGGCCCGCGCATTAATGCCGGAGGTCGCATCGCTGCTGCTGATATTGGTGTGCGGCTTTTAACAACACGCGACCCTATCGTGGCGCAAACATTGGCTGAGCAGTTGCACCATTTTAACCAAGAGCGGCGGGATATTGAGGCGCAGGTTTTAGCGGCAGCGTTGGAAGCGGCGGAACATCACCAAAATGATGCGGTGATTGTTGTGGCTGGTAATGACTGGCACCCAGGTGTGATTGGTATTGTTGCGGGGCGCTTGAAAGAAAAGTACCACAAACCCTGTTGCGTGATTAGCTTTGATGCACAGGGGGATGGTAAAGGTTCGGGGCGTTCTGTCACGGGTGTGCATCTTGGCGCTGCTGTCCAAGCTGCAGCGCAAAAAGGGATCATTCTAAAAGGTGGCGGTCATGAGATGGCGGCCGGTTTTAGTGTAACGCAAAACCAGCTCGAGGCTTTTCGAGATTTCCTCAATGCACGCCTAGAAGCAGCAGCGCGGGCTTATGTGCCAACCGTGCATATCGAGAGTTATTTAAGTATCCGCGGCATAACGCCTACGTTGGTGCAAGCAATTGAGGCCATTGGGCCTTTTGGGCCTAAGAACCCTTGTCCACGTTTTGCGGTGCCTTATGTGCAGGTTGTGCGTACCGATGTGTATCAAGGGCAGCATATCCGAGCGATTTTACGTTCTGAGGATGGGGGAACAGCCAAGGGGATGGCATTTCGGGCGGTGGATACACCTATTGGCGAGATGTTGCTCGCGCCGCATCGGCCGATGATCCATGTTGCTGGGACCTTGAGTTTAGATGAATGGCAGGGGGCACCTCAAGTCTCATTGATGATTGAGGATATCGCCTCTTTTGCCGATAGTTGATTTGTGGTAGGTTGTAAAGGCCACATAATTACGTGTATTAGAGAGTATGATGTTTACAAAAGTTGAAAGACTACTAGCATGGCGATATTTGCGCCCGAATAAAAACGAAGGCTTCTTATCGGTCATTACGATTTTTTCGTTTCTTGGCATTACCTTGGGTGTGGGCACACTCATTGTCGTCATGGCCGTGATGAACGGTTTTCATGAGGAACTCATGGCCAAGATTCTTGGATTTAATGGCCATATCAGTGTCTATGCACATCAGGGGCCATTGTTAGAGACTGCGCCGATCATCCCACAAGCAGCACAACTCCCAGAAGTGCGCGCGGTGGCGCCGTTCATTGAGCGGCAGGCGCTGGTCAGCTTTCGTCAAGGCGCTTATGGTGTGCGGTTGCATGGGTTACATGCACACGATCTGCAGCAGCGTACGGAGCTGGCCCCCAGTTTTCGCCTCATTGCGGGGGATACGGCTGACTTTTCTGGGCCAGTAATTGTGCTAGGGAAGCGCCTTGCGGAAAAGTTGCAGGTGCGATTGGGTGATTACGTAACGCTCATGAACCCGCAAGGACAATCAACTGCCTTTGGGCTGATGCCTAAAAGCCAAAGACATAAGGTCGTGGGTATTTTTGATGCGGGCATGTCGGAATATAATCTTGGATATGTTTTTATCCCTCTTGCTCACGCCCAATCATTTTATCGCTTAGATTCACAACTGAGTGGCGTTGAGATTTTCCTTCACCATATAAAAGATGTAAAACCGGTTCAACAAAAACTTGAAGGGCCCTATCGCTTATTGAATTGGCAGGAGGCCAACAATAGTTTTTTTAATGCTGTGAAGGTGGAGCGTAACATGATGTTCATTATTTTAGCCCTCTTAATTGTGATTGCAGCTTTTAATATTATCTCTGGTCTCACAATGTTGGTTAAAGATAAGCGCCCGGATATTGCCATCTTACGTACCATGGGATTAAGCCGCGGGCGCGTGATGCGGGTATTTTTTCTGACTGGAAGTACAATTGGTGTCGCAGGCACTATAGCCGGGTGCATTTGGGGGGTGTTATTTGCCCGTAACATCGAGTCAATCCGCCGCTGGTTGGAAGGGTTTTTGGGCGGCAATTTGTTTAACGATGAAATTTATTATCTTACGCAGTTGCCAGCCATTATTAATAGTGGAGACGTGGCGTCAGTGTGTGGGTTGGCACTGATTTTATCATTCTTAGCGACTCTGTATCCGGCCTGGCGGGCATCAAGCTTAGATCCTGTGGAGGCACTGCGTCATGGCTGATCCTATCTTACGTTTAAGCAATATTAAGCGCCAGTTCTACCAAGGGGGAGAATGCTTGGAAATCCTACGCGGGGTTGATTTAACCATTGACCATGGCGAGATGGTGGCGATTGTTGGGGCCTCAGGGGCAGGGAAGTCAACATTGTTGCATGTTGCCGGAACTTTAGAGCGTCCTGATCATGGCGTCGTTGAAATTATGGGGGGAGCAACCCACAATTTAAGTGATGCTAAGCGGAGTCATTATCGTAACCAGTATGTTGGGTTCGTCTATCAATTTCATCATCTACTCCCTGATTTTTCCGCCTTAGAAAATGTGATGATGCCACTGCTGATCGCAGGGATGCCCTCTGTGCAAGTCAGCAAAAAAGCTCACGATATGCTTGAGCAAGTTGGTCTTTCTCATCGCATGACGCATACGCCAGCCCAGCTGTCTGGGGGGGAGCAGCAGCGTGTTGCCATTGCTCGCGCTCTCGTTCATCAACCAAAACTCTTGCTTGCGGATGAGCCAACAGGTAATCTAGATGAGATAACCGCAGAATCAGTATTTTTATTATTACAACGCTTAATTAAAGACCAGGGAATCGCGGCGCTTATTGCCACGCATGATTTATCCCTGGCTCAGAAAATGAATCGCGTTATTAGATTAGAGAAAGGACATTGTTATGCCGCTTAGTGCAATTTTTCCAGAAATGAGATGGCTCATCGATCAAGATAAAGAAGTTGCCAGTGCCATTGATGCAGAATTTTTCCGTCAGTCGAGTTGTATTAACCTCATTGCGTCAGAGAATTACGCTTCTCGTGAGGTGATGGCTGCACAGGGCTCGATTTTGACTAATAAATATGCGGAAGGGTATTCTGGGCGACGCTATTATGGGGGGTGTCAGGAAGTAGATCGTCTTGAGGACCTTGCCACAAGTCGTGCCGCTCAGTTGTTTAAAGTCAAGCATGTTAATGTGCAGCCACACTCTGGGGCACAGGCTAACCTCTCGGTATTTTTTGCCTTGTTAAACCCTCAAGATACCGTGTTAGGCATGGCCCTGGATGCTGGCGGCCATCTTACACATGGGGCCGCGCCGACGATCTCTGGGCGATGGTTTAATCCAGTCTTATATCGTGTGAATCCAGAAACGGGCTTGATTGATATGGATGAAGTCCGTGAACTCGCACGTCAGCATCGTCCGAAACTTATCGTTGCTGGAGCGTCGTCCTACCCCCGAGTTATTGACTTTGCGGCATTTCGTGAGATTGCCGATGAAGTGGGAGCGTACCTGTTAGCTGACATCGCCCATTATGCCGGATTAGTGGTGGCAGATTTATACCCATCACCAATTCCGTATGCGCATGTTGTCACGACAACGACCCATAAAACCTTGCGCGGGGCACGTGGCGGCATGATCATGACCAATGACGATGCCATGGCTAAAAAGCTTAATAGTGCTGTGTTTCCAGGGGTGCAAGGTGGTCCATTAATGCATATTATCGCCGCAAAAGCTGTCGGATTTGGCGAGGCACTGAAACCTGAGTTTAAAGAATATGCAGAGCGTATGCTGGCGAATGCGCGTGATCTCGCGGACGAATTGCAGCAAGAAGGGGTTGAGGTCATGACAGGGGGGACAGATTGTCACATGGTGCTGGTCAATCTTCAGAAATATAATGTGTCTGGCAAGGATGTTCAGGAGTCGTTAGAGCGCGCTAATATCATATGTAATAAAAACGCCATCCCCAATGATCCGCGTGGGCCAGGCTTAGCGTCTGGGGTCCGTTTGGGCTCACCCTCTGCAACTGCACGGGGTCTGGGGGGCGCTGAGTTTCGTATGATTGCCAACATGGTGGCAGAAATTATTAAAGGTGTTGCTGCAAATGGGGTTGATGGCAACGGTGCTGTTGAGGCATCGGTACTTGAAAGAGTGCTCGCAATTTGTGATAAGCATCCAATCTATCCTGCTATTTAAATGATGCCGCAACCGTCTATTCCGTCTTCTGTCGCAGGACGCTATCAGGAGCTCGTCAAGCAGATTCGGTTTCACGATCGATTGTATTATGAGCTAGATGCACCGATGATTAGCGACGCTGCTTATGATGTGCTGCGTCAGGAATTGTTGGATCTAGAAGGGAGATACCCGGAGCTCATCGAGGCGACGAGCCCTAGTCAGACAATTGGCGCACCAATTGCGGCAAGCTTTAAGCAGGTCCAGCACTTAGAGCCCATGCTGTCGCTGGATAATGCCTTTGTCAACGAAGATGTCACGGAGTTCATAGCCCGTGTGCGGCGCTTTTTGGGGTTATCTCTAGACGTGCCAGTCGCCATTATGGCCGAGCCAAAGATCGATGGCTTGTCAGCGAGTTTGCGGTATGAGGATGGCATCTTGGTGACTGGGGCTACCCGCGGTGATGGTGAGATTGGTGAAGATATTACGGCTAACCTCAAAACGATTGCCGATATTCCCCAGGTGATCAATTGGCAAGGGACTGTGGAGGTGCGGGGGGAGGTATACATGGCGCACAGCGATTTTGCAGCGCTTAATCAAGAACGTCTCGCGCAAGGTCAGCCCCCATTTGCAAACCCACGCAATGCGGCTGCTGGGTCGTTGCGTCAACTTGACGCCCGTATTACAGCAAGCCGCAAGCTGCGGTTTTTCGCATATAGCGCCACAAAAGAGATGGTGGCGCAGTGTGGTGGGACCCATAAGCATTTTTTAGATCTCCTGGTGCAGCTTGGTTTTCGTGTCAACCCACTCGTGAAGTGGTGTGGGACAATTGAGGAGGCCTTGGCATTCTATAAATATATTGAGCAAGAACGTACAAATCTCGGGTACGATATTGATGGCGTCGTCTATAAAGTTGATTCTATTGGCTGGCAGCAGCGGTTGGGCGCGGCAAGTCGGGCGCCACGGTGGGCGATTGCCCATAAATTTGCCGCGTCTCAGGCTGAGACGGTGGTCGAGGATATTCTAGTGCAAGTCGGGCGCACGGGGGTCTTAACACCCGTCGCTATCCTCCAAGATGTGCATGTGGGCGGTGTGATCATCAAACGGGCGACTTTACACAATCAGGAAGAAATCGAGCGTAAGGATGTGCGGATTGGTGATACCGTTGTTGTGCAACGTGCAGGGGATGTGATTCCTCAAGTCGTTAGGGTTGTCCCGGCGAAACGCCCGGCACATGCGCAAATTTTTCATATGCCAAGTTGTTGCCCAGTATGTCAGCGTCCGGTAGAAAAAATACCTGGCCAGGTAGCGGTGCGATGTCCGGGGCGGCTCCAATGTCCTGCGCAAGCACTTGAGGCGCTGCGTCACTTTGTCAGTCGTGATGCCTTTGATATTGAAGGCTTAGGAGAGAAGCACTTAGAAGCATTCTATGCGAAAGGATTGATTGCAACGCCAGTGGATCTATTCACTTTGCAAATGCGAGATGCAAGTAGCCTGACGCCTTTAAAATGTTGGCCAGGGTGGGGGGAGCAATCAGCACAAAATCTTTTCACGGCTATTGATAAGCGGCGAGAGATTACCCTAGATCGTTTCATTTATGCCCTCGGGATCCCGCAATTTGGTCAACAGTCAGCAAAGCTTTTGGCCAGACACTACATGACAGCCGATCAGTGGTGGCAAGCGATGCAAAACCTCGCGCAAGAAGATGATCGTGTTATTGAGGAGCTGACTCACTTAAACGGTATTGGCGATAGCATGATTCAGGATTTACAGCTCTACATGCGTGAGCCAGTCCAGCGAGATTTGGTAAGGCAGCTGCTTCAGGTGGTGCATGTAAAGCCGGTTCCTGTGGCAGTGGTAGCGATTCAGTCACCCTTAATCGGGAAAACCATCGTCTTT
Organism: Alphaproteobacteria bacterium; assembly: GCA_044376435.1. Lineage (GTDB taxonomy): Bacteria > Pseudomonadota > Alphaproteobacteria > JBILKX01 > JBILKX01 > JBILKX01. The sequence goes on from JBILKX010000005.1 coordinate 7,921, forward strand.
ACAGGGAGCTTGCAACACATGACACGCCCAGAGGCGAAAGCCCGTGCCGAGGCCTTAGGGGCTAAGGTTGCAAGTGCGGTCTCAAGGCATACAGATTTTGTTGTTGCGGGCGCTGAAGCTGGGAGTAAGCTCAGGCAAGCTCAGGCCTTTGGCGTAAAGATTATCACAGAAGAAGCGTGGATGGAGATGCTAGGGACATGATTTTATCAAGGATATTATACCTGACTCGACTGAAAAAGTATATTTTTGAGAGGCAAATTATGACGTATTGTCCCAAATTCTCCGCGCTATTAATCGTTGTTTGGGCGCTTGTATTGTCCACAGGAGTTACAGCCTCCACAAATGTATTTCAGACAGCACAAGAGTTTACTTTGCGGAATGGGATGCGATTTATTGTCATCCCTAAACGTCGCGCTCCGGTAGTCGTGCACGCGATCATCTATAATGTTGGGGCCGCTGATGATCCTTCAACCAAAGGGGGTGCTGCGCATCTTCTGGAGCATCTGATGTTCCGTGGGAGTACGCGCTTTCCTGACCAGGAATTCAAGCGTATTATCTCTCGAGAAGGCGCAAACTATAATGCGTACACGGATTGGGATCACACATGTTATTATGAGATTACGCATCCAAAAGGCTTAGAAAAAATGATGGAGTTGGAAGCCGATCGTATGCAGAATCTGGCGATTAAACCTGATCATGTCGCAAGCGAATTGCGTATTGTTGAGGAAGAGTATCAAAACCGTATTGGCGATCAACCTCAAGGACAGCTACATCAAGCAGTCGCGGCGGCGTTTTTCTGGCATCATCCGTATCGGCGTGCGCCTGCCGGCTGGCTGCATGAGATTCGCAAACTTACCCATGAAGATGCGACACGAGTTTATAATACATGGTATGTGCCTAATAATGCCTTATGCTTAATCATTGGCGACGTGGATTTTCAGCAGGTAAAAGCCCTTGCGGAGCGCTACTATGGGCCTATCCCGGCGCAAAAACTGCCTGATCGGCAATGGGCGGAAGAACCGGAGCATTTTGGTGAGACAACACGGGTGGAAATGCGCCATGAGCGGTTGCAGCGCGCTGAGGTCGCTTTCTTTTATCCAACGCCCAATACTCGTACAGATGCTGAGTATGTTTTGCCTTTAGTATTACTGGTAAAGATCTTAGGAGACGAAGGGCATGGGCTGCTCCATCAGGCCTTGGTGACGCATCAAAAGCTTGCTGTGGAAGTCGGTACAGACTATATGCAAGGGCTGGCACCGTTATGGTTTGAACTCAGTGTGATCCCAAGAGACATGACAGATTTTGATTTAACAGAATCCGCTTTAGCCTTAGAAGTGCGACGCATAGTCAATGTAGGTATTTCTGAAGAGTCTTTGGCGCAAGCAAAAAAACAGGTCGTTTTTGAGTATCACCAGGTGCAAGATGATTTACGTCAGATGCTACGCTTTGCGATCCAGCAGTTAATTAGTCAAGGCATACCCCTTGAGGCGTTAAAACATAAAGAAACTCAGATCAATGCCATTACCGTTGATCAAGTTAATAAAGCTTTGCGTCATGTGTTTAATAAGACGGCTCAAGTTGTTGCGGTAACGTATCCGGTAAAAAAGCAGCAGGCTGCAGACGTTTCAGAGCCTCGTCCCGTCAATAAAGGAGCTAAAGAATGATTAACTTCCGGCGCTGGCAAGGGTGTAAGGTGATTTTCTTGCTGGGGGTTTTGTTAGCCGCCTCTGAGGTATCGGCAATTTCAGTTGAGCAAGTCACGAGTAAAGGCGGCGTCAAGGCATGGTATGTGAGTGACCCCGATAGTACGATGTTAAGCGTGTGCTTTGCGTTTCGCTGTGGGAGCGCCTATGACCCAACTGGCAAAGAGGGGCGTGGCATGCTATACACGCGGCTGTTTTTAGAAGGGCGTGCCGACTGGCCGAGTAGCACATTTATGAAGCAACTTTCGCTCTTAGGCGCCAGTGTAAATGTGGTCATTGATCAGGATTATATCGTGTTTACCAGCCTGTTCCCAGCTGAGCATGCAGATCAGGTCATGGGTACTCTTAAGAAACTTCTCCGCGCAACGAACTTCGATCGTGAAGATTTTGAGCGGTGTCGCGATTATCTGCCGGGTGATGTGCAAATTACCTACACGCCAGCTCACGTTCTGGGTATTAAGGCCCTGATGTCGCGCCTATTACCAAATCATCCGTATGGGCGTTCTATGAATGGCACGCCCGAAGGCATTCAGGCCATCACATTACAAGATTTACATAACTACGCAACCACCGACTTTACGCGTGATCGTCTTGTTGTGAGTGTTGCTGGCAATTGTCATTCAGGGAGTGTTAAAAAGCTTGTCGAAGCATTTTTTGATGATCTTCCCGAGAAGTCGTCTTTAAAACCCTTGCCGCCATTGCCGGCAACGACACCAGGGCAGCAGGTTGTGATTCCTAAGCGTACCACACAAACGCTGATCATGTTCGGTCAGCGTGGTGTCAACGCCACCCATAAAGACTGGATTGCGTGGGTATTAATTAATCACATTTTAGGTGGGGATATGACCTCACGCCTGTTCTTGAAATTACGCGATGAGCAAAGTCTCACGTATGATGTGCAAACAAGTATTATGGATCAAGAGTCAGGGAGTGTACTCGTTGGCAGTTTGCAAACTGAGGCTAAACAGGTTGACGCCGTCATTAAAACACTTAAAGACCAGTGGGAACACATATATCGCCACGGCATTACAGCGCGTGAACTTGCTGATGCAAAATCATACATGATTGGGCAGCTGGCAACACGAATGGTGGATTCCTTTGGCATTGCACGGGTTATGTTACAATTACAAATGCGCGGATACGCACCGTCGTATTTTTCTGAAAGAGAACGGGTGATTCAGGCTGTAACTTTAGAAGACGTGAATCGTCTCATTAGATCAATATTGCTGCCAGAAAATTTGACGTTAGTTATCGTAGGGCAAAAAGACGCTTAAAGAAATGTGGCTCAGTTTACATTACATAGAATTTTTTCTTGTCTTTCTGGCGTTTTATCGCTATCTTAACGAACTAAATCCAATCCAAATGAAGCAGTGGATTTTTTGAGAGGCTCGGAAAAAAGCGATCTCAGAGCTACATACAGCCGACTATTTAACATGGAAAACTTTTATATAGGATATTTTTGTGACATCATCATCCTCAATTGTGTATCGTCCCCGCTCGGTAGCGCGCTTAGGGGCAGTTCAAGCCCTGTATCAGCAAGAACATACATCTGTACCGATAGTAAACATTATTCAAGATTTTATGAAACGTGGTGTCATCTTAGATGAGGCACACATTGAGATTAATGATCACGACTTATTTTCACAGCTGGCCGAAGGGGTGAATGCGCATCAGGAAATGATCGATCAATACATCTGCGAAAGGCTTGCTGAGGGCTGGAGATTAGAGCGGTTGGATAGCGTCATTAGGGCGATCCTGCGGTGTGGTGTTTATGAAATTATGACCTTCAACCATATTGACGTGCCCGTCATTATCAGCGAATATATGACGATTGCGAGTGGATTTGTTGATGCCCGTCAGAGTGCGTTTGTCAACGGTCTTCTCGATAACGTTGCGCGTAGCATTCGAGGGGGGACACGTGAAGACGTTAAGTCGGAACCTGTATAGTTTTATATTAAGCATCCTGGTGGTGTTGCCGCTTTATGCTGGTGAAGGGGCGGGGCAGGTGAAGCCTGTGAAGATTCCTGTCATATCGGTGCCAGTGGTTCAAAATGATCGCATTGTCACAAATGTTATTATGGAATTTGAGATTTTGACAAACAATAACCAACAAGCAGGTAAGGTAGTCGAGTTTATGGCCCGGATCAGGGATAAAATTTTTAAGGATATGTACGCGATATTAGGGACTCTATGGTTGCCCGGATTTGAGGTAACCCCAGAGTTTGTCTTAGGGCGGGTACGTCGTAGCATAGATGAGTTGTTCCCGGAGGATTGGGTCAAAGACATCAAGATTACGCGCTTGATTGCGCCAAAGATGCCGTCCCGCCGATCGTGAGGGGGATAAAATAGCAGTTGATAAATTTGAAAGAGTTATTATAAAGCTCATAATGTCAAAAGCTTGAACAATTAATATCGGAGAATATGATGAAACCTTTATATACAATTTTAATAGCCTTGAGCCTTGCAACCCAGGGGATGGCGACACCTTTATCTGAGGTTGAGGGAGAGCCCCAGGCGGCGTTTGCAGAAGACTTCCCGGCAGTGGCCAAGACGGAAGGAGTGACCCAAGAATCTGCTCTGTCACGCTGGGTGAGTAAGGGCAAAACCGCCGCATTTTGGGTAGCTGGGGTCAGTATATTGCCTGTGGCGATCATCCATACTCAGGGTCAGAACCATGGGGCTAAGGATAATAACTATGGTGGGATGTGTGTCATTGCCTATGGGATCGGCTCGGTCGTAGGTCTTGTGCTTGGTGTTGTGGAGACAGCTCTGAAACGCGGCAGAAATTTATCGCCAAACCAGTCATTGGCTCGAGATCTGATGATTGCGGCGCCTGCGGTAGCGCTACCAGTAGTATCCTTCACATCCCTTAGAGGGTTATCGATATACGTTCCTAGCATAGTAAGTTTCCTAAGTGGGGCGTTATGGTCGATGAAAGACTGGTACCAGAAGTGGCGTCATTCAAAAGCTGAAGCTGAGGCTGAGGTGTTTCAGGATAAAACGTTAGCCTGAAGATCATCACTGAATGTCCTAAGCAAAAGGGGGACATTGCGTCCCTCTTGTTTTTGATCATGCCATCTGTGAACAGCAGGCTCCTTGTCGTCAAGAGCAAGCCTTGACTTTTGAGATAATAGTGCCATAAATTTATAGGACAATATCCTAAGTATCTTTAATATCGGAGAATACGATGAAACACTTATATGCAATTTTAATAGCCTTGAGCCTTGCAACCCAGGGGATGGCAACACCTTTAGCTGAGGGTGAAGGAAGTGCCCAACCTGTGGCAAAGACGGCAGGGGTGACCCAAGAATCTGCTCTGTCACGCTGGGTGAGTAAGGGCAAAACCGCCGCATTTTGGGTAGCTGGGGTCAGTGTATTGCCTGTGGCTGGGTGCATCCAAACTCAGAATCAGAACCAGAACCATGGGGCTAAGGATAATAAGTATCTTAAGATGTGTATCATTGCCCATGTGATCGGCTCGGTCGTAGGTCTGGGGCTTGGTGTTGTGGAGACAGCTCTGAAACGCGGGAGAAATTTATCGCCAAACCAGTCATTGGCTCGAGATCTGATGATTGCGGCGCCTGCGGTAGCGCTACCAGTAGCATGCGCAAAATCTGGATTGGCATGGATATACGCTCCTAGCATAATAATGTTCCTAAGTGGGGCGTTATGGTCGATGAAAGACTGGTACCAGAAGTGGCGTCAGCCAAAGGCAAATCCTGAGGTTGAGATATCTCAGAATAAAGCGTTGGCCTGAAGATCCTAACCGAATGACATAGGAACAAGAGGGATCTTGGATCCCTCTTAGCTTTTATACTGGAGAATACGATGAAACACTTATATGCAATTTTAATAGCCTTGAGCCTTGCAGCCCAGGGGATGGCAGCACCGCTATCCGAGGTTGAAGGAGAGCCTCAGTCGGCGTTTGAAGATGACTTCCCGGCCGTAGCCAAGACGGCAGGGGGTGCCCAAGAATCTGTCCTGTCACGCTGGGTGGGTAACGGCAAAACCACTGCGTTTTTGGTGGCTGGGATGAGTGTATTGCCTGTATCTTTTTATATATTGACTCAATATGCATCTATATGTGAAGAAGCAGGGGAGGTGGCGTGGAAATTCTATAATGATATATTAGTAGTGCCTTTCTTATACAGCTCAATCATAGGACTTGCGTTGGGCATTACAGAAACCGTGCAAACACTCGGGCAAAATCTATCCTTGAATCACGGATTATCTCGGGAGTTTATGATGGCGCTTCCGGCGTTATTTTTGCCAGTGATTCTCTTATTACAATCTACAGATTTTCCTGAACAGGCCACGATACTATCTGGCCTGAGCGGTTTTGTCTTTCTTGGTGGGGCGCTATGGTCGATAAAGGACTGGCACCAGAAGTGGCGTCAGCCAAAGGCTGATGCTGTGGCTGAGGCATCACAAGATCAGGTGTTCGCTTGAAGAGGATAACCGACTGACATGGGTAAAAGAGGGATTGCACATCCATATTTTGACGTATATAATAATTTTAAGTATTATATAAAATAAAATTACGGAGTTTACAAAATGAAACAATTATTGCCAGTGCTTATGACTATAGCAGCGAGTATCCCTGGGATGGCCCAAGAACCAGAAGTGATGAATGGCAACGTGAATTTAATCAGCAAAGAGTATGATTCGTTAAGTATTAATGGTGGTTTAACATTTGAGAATTTGAGTATTAAAAATTTGCTTATTATTAATGGGCGTATCCAGGGTAAAAACTTACAATGCACCATAATAAACTCAAATGGTTCCTTGAACGTTACCGGATTGCAGGCTCAAAATATTGAAAGCCATGGCACATTTTTGGCAAAAGATATTGATGTGACAGGTGAATCAATCCTGAGGGGAACTATAGAAATCACCAATGCCAAATTGAATCAAATTAAAATGTCAACGACACAAACTACTTTTACCAACGCTGAGGTGAGGGGTAATGTAATTCTGGAAAACATTGATAAGGCATCGGATCACCTGGGGGGCTCATTTCCACAACCCCAACCACAAGTTTTAAAATTAAAAGGCAAAAGCTTGATTCTTGGCGATATTATTTTTGAAAATAAAGGCGAAGTGCATGTTTTTGATCAAGCAAGAATTGAGGGCAAAGTGATCAATGCAACTGTTGTTCGTAAAGCTCATAATTTGCCTGACGAGCAGTAAAGCCCAATTCTAAGGCTTGAATATCTGGCCCCACCGGGCTTTTTTGGCTTCACGATACAGAGAATTTGACCGCTTCTTACTCATCACATGACGCCTCAGCCCCTCTGGCGTGCAGACATCCAGGTTAATATGACCGGTATGATGTTGCGGCGGGCGTACCAAGCGCGAGGATTGTAATGGCATTGCAGCTTGACGCTGGGCGATCAGATAGCAAAATGCTTCATCTTCATAATTTAGCGATGCTTGTTTGGCGTGGCGCTGCCACGGTAGGCGCGGAAGACGCTCACTGAAATGGCACCAATCATGGGCGGCCATTGGACACAGATTGTTGTGACCACAGGGGGCAATAATTGTAGCTCCAGAGTTGATAAGTGCCAGACGCGCTGCACGCAGTCTGTCGAAGGCGGCAGGGGTGCCCGGCTCAATAACGATGAGGGTGTCACCAGTCGCAGACCACGCCTGGTTGAGGGTCTGCTGCCATTGTTGATCTGGCTGTTCACTCAGCATGTACGACATCATGACGAGGTCGGCTGGTACGATGTTATGATCGCAGTGCCATAGGATATTCTTGCTAAAATTCGCATCGGGATGTAGCGCTGCTAAGGTTTTTGCCATCTCAAGCATATGCGGCATGTGCTCAATTGCGGTGATTTGTGTCTGCCATCCAAGCTCATGCATGACCCATAAAGCCGCTCCCGTACCAGTTCCCCAGTCAGTAACCTGAGATGGCACGTTCCCCCCTAAGGTCACATATTCTTGCAACACACGTTGAATAATAGCATGCGTTGCGGGCATGCGCATGAGCGCATAGGCGCGCGCATCAACCGTGGGAGGTTGCGAATACCCCTGTCGGTGGTGTTGATATGTCTGATGCAGATGCTCGTAGGCAGTCTTGAGGCCGGTATTTTTGCAGACAGGCTGTTGCGCTAAGTGAGTCAAAACAGTGGCGAGAGTATTCATAATTCAATGGACATTAGCACTCCCTATATGATACTTCAAGGCAAAAACCCCCTTTTAAAAAAGACGCTTATAATCCCTGGTATTACCGCGGCTTCTTTTCCATAGGTGGTGCAATATATATCGAATGTAGTATGCGCACCTTTTCTGATCGAGTATTTTTGTCATCAAGCGGTAAATCTAAATCATCTAGTTTGGTTTTTTCTTTATGGTTTTTATAAATGACATACCCAACCAGGCTAGCGGCCGGAATACCGGCTCCTAAAAGATATGGGGCAAGACTCTCTGACATTGTCTGGGACGCAGGTGCAGGAAGAGTCTCTGGTGTTGAGTCTCGATGGGTAACAGGCGCGTGACTCGGGCTGCTCGCATCAAGGGACACACTTCCTAACAGCATGGTACTGTGTATAAGGGCATAATATTTAATACATTGAGTGATTCTCATACTGTTACGACTATATATGTTGCGTTAATTTATTTTTACCTTTTTAAGGTTAAAATTTTATCAATTGCATCTCGATCGTGAGAAAATAATAAGGATACAAGCATGAATCGTAAAATGCGCCGTGCTAACGTGGCACAAAGTCGAAAACCCTTAGACACCACTGTTGCTACGCTTAAGAATGAGCCTCTGCATGATAGCTTAAGAATCATCTATAGCCGGCATCAAGCTGGGGAGACACGATGGGCATATCAAGAGTGTCAAACTGTTCTCACGCAGTATCCGGATTCAGCGGATGCCCATAATATGCTGGGGATCATTGCATTTGCCCTCAAAGACATGGATACGGCATTCCAAGCCATGGAAAAAGCCATCCAGATCAATCCAAGGTCTGTGGATTATTACAACAACTATGGTGTATTCCTAGCCACAGCACAGCAACTACCCAAGGCGCTCGATATTTTTGAAAAAGCCATTCAAGTGGCCCCAAAACATACTGGTGCTTTAGGAAATGCCGGACGTTGCGCCTTATCCTTAGAGCAATATGATCGAGCGCTACGACATTTTCTAGCGCTAGAAAAAATTGCCCCTAACGATGCTGTGTTGCTCACGAATATTGGGATGGCATATTCGCAAAAACATGAGTATGCGAAGTCAATCGAGTATTACAATAAAGCGATCACCGCGAATCCCAATTGTGCCGATGCCTATAGTAATATGAGTATGGCCTATGGTCGCCTTCAGGAGCATGAGCGCGCGTTTAGCACCGCGCAAAAAGCTATAGAGTTAGATCCAACGATGCCGCAGGCGTATAATAATCTTGGGACAGCATATCAGTATGACGGGAATGGCGCCCAAGCGGCAGCAATGTATCGAAAGGCTATTGCCTTAGACGCAAAAAGCCATTTATATTGGGGAAATTTGGCGAATGCATTATGGAGTATCAAGCAGTATGAAGAGGCTATCGCGGCGGCTGAGGAAGCTTTGCGCCTTAACCCGAACTATGCCGAAGCTTTCAATACTTTAGGCAATGTCTACGAAGTGCAAGGTCTTGCTCAGGCAGCCCTTGACGCGTATCTGAAAGGTGTACAGCTCAATCCAACGATCCCAGAAATTCAACATAACCTCGGTATGATATGGTACAAGCATCGTGATTTAGAAAAAGCTATTCAGCATTACCAAAAAGCCTTGACGCTGCGGCCAAATTACTATGATGCTGTATTGGGCTTGGCCAATGTTTATGGTGATCAAGCCAAACGTGACTTGTGTCTCGACGCCTATGCCACAGCCTATCGTCTGCGCCCCTCAGATAACCTGCGTTTGCGGCAAGCTCTAGCGCCGTTTATCTTTCCAAACAACCACCAAGAAGTCGTGGCGTATCAGGATAACGTGCGCCATGTCATGGCGCAGCTTGCGGCCACGAACTATAAAGTTGAAAATCCTATTAATGATATCGGTATGACAAATTTCTTTAGTACGTACCATGGTGTAGATAATCGTCAATTCTATGAAGAGGTTTGTCGATTTTATCGCCAAAGTGCTCCAATTCTCAATTACGTCGCCCCCCATTGCCAAACATCATATCAGCTCGAGCCGGGTCAAAAAATTCGCTTAGGCTTTATCTCGATGTACTTTCGTGACCACGCGGTCACATGGGCGTATCGTGGGATCATTGCGCTGTTGCCAAGAGCTCATATAGAGATTACCCTCTTTAGTTTTAGTACCGATCCAGATGATATCAAAGCCGAGCTACAGCAGATGGTGGATCACTCTATCTCGTTGGGGTATTCATTGGAAGAGATTTATCAGGTGTTTAGTGAACACCCTCAAGACATTTTAGTCTATACCGATATTGGCATGGCGCCGCCGACGTATTTCTCTGCGTTTGCGCGATTAGCGCCAATCCAGATTGTGACAACTGGGCATCCAGATACCACCGGAATTGACACCATAGATTATTTTATTTCTGCGGATGGCCTTGAGAGCGCAAATGCGCAAAAGTACTACAGTGAAGAGTTAGTAAGGCTTCCAGGAATGTATGTCTATTACTATCGTCCGCATCTGCCGGAGCAAGTTTTGCCAAGAGCCGCCTTCGGGCTTAACGATGATGAGAATATTTATCTTTGTCCACAAAGCTTCTTTAAAATTGGCCGCGACATGGATGCATTATTCATCAAGATTCTGCAGCAGGATCCTAAAGGCCGACTCGTGATCATGAGCCAAGATAGTTACTGGACAACAAGGATCGTCGATCGGCTATATAATTTAGAGCCGAATATTATTAACCAATTCACTATTTTACCTTATCAGCCATTTGATAAATTCATGAATTTACTTATGATTTCTGATGTCATGTTGGATACCAATCTGTTTAACGGCGGCAGCACCAGTTTTCAAGGGTTAAGTGTTGGGACACCGATTATCACTTTACCTGGTGATCTGATGCGGCAGCGTTGTACGAAGTTTCTCTATGATATGATGGATATTCACGACTGTATTGCCCAGGATCAGGATGATTATGTCAGAATAGCAATCGAGATTGCCACGAACAAAGAGAGGCGGGCGGCAATTTCGGCGCAAATTCTCGAGCGCAATCATTGCCTGTTTGAGCAGAATATGGGTCCGCAAGGCTGGGCAGATTTTATTATCAAAGTGGCTCAAGAAAAGCTCGGGTTTCACTGCTAATGACGATGACTGTGCCATTACTCAAACCAAAGCTTCCCCAGCTTCCCAAACTTTCAGGCTATCTGCAGGCAATCGATCGCCAGCGTATTTATGGGAATTTTGGGCCGCTTGAGCAAGAGCTGCGTCAACGGTTAGCACTGTATTGGAATTTAACGCCTGAGAGTGTCACCACAACCGCGAATGCGACGATAGGCTTAATGCAAGCATTATGGGCGGTCACAGAAAACCAAGAATCTAGAGATGGTAAAATCTGTCTCGTGCCGGCCTGGACATTTACCGCCTCTGCAGCCGCAATAGTTGGCGTAGGCATGAAACCATGCTTTGTCGATGTTGATCCCCAGACCTGGGCGCTCACACCGATGATCGTTGACCAGGCGTTGAAGCAGGTGGCACAGCCGGTGGGTGCGGTGATGGTCGTTGCCCCATTTGGGGCGCCCGTGAATACAGAGGTCTGGGATTTGTGGTCATTACGCACAGGCATCCCTGTTGTGATTGACGCCGCCGCCGCCTTCGACACAATCAGACCTGGGGATAGTCCCTGTGTTGTGAGCTTTCATGCAACCAAAGTTTTAGGCGCGGGAGAAGGGGGATGTATCGCGAGCCGGAATCTTGAGTTGATCAAACGCTTGCAGCAAATGAGTGTCTTTGGGTTTCAAGGGGATCGGATGTCCCATAATTTTGGTATCAATACGAAAATCAGTGAGTACACCGCTGCGGTATTGCTTGCCGCGTTAGATGCGTGGCCAGTGACACGGACGCTATGGTTCAGCGTCGCGCAACATTATCGACGATTGCTCGCCGCTAATTTTGGCAGTGCCTACGAGGTCCAGCTAGGGTGGGGGACTTCCTGGGTAAGTAGTACACTGAATCTGCGTTTTTATAATCAGCCGTGGCAGTTCATCCAGGCGCGTTTACTGAGCGCCGAGATTGAGAGTCGACCATGGTGGTTAGGATTGCTGCCGACACACGCAGCGTATACAGGTTATCAAACCTTGCGCACGCCAAATGCCGAGGTGCTCGAGGGTCAGACGTTGGGTTTGCCATTCTATCTTGATATGACGACCCAAGATATAGAAAAAGTTTGTGAGAGTATCTATGAAAGCACCGCCACTTAATCGTAGTATTGGGGGGTTCCTACCCTTAGATTTATCACCGGCACGGGGTCCAGGCGTATGGCCAGCATGGGGGAGAGAGGCAGCGCATATCGCTGGTTATCATAACGCCCGCAGTGGACTTTATCATCTGTTAAACCAACGCGCCCAGCATCTCTGGGTGCCGTCTTATATATGTAATGATGTCACGGCGGCAGCTATAAAAGCTCAGGTCAATGTCTCCTATTATCCTGTGGACTCTCAGCTAACCCCCGATTTAGATTTTTTGGACGACCATATTAGACCGGGCGACCATGTTATGGTTGTCTGTTATTTTGGGCGCCCCCTAGATCAGGGGGTTTATAGTCTGGTGGTGCGTCATGCTGAGGTTGTCTGGATTGAGGATAGGTCGCAAGCCTTATGGATTGGCGATACACCATGCTTAAACTACACCTTATATAGCCCTCGTAAAGTGATCGGCGTCCCGGATGGCGGCGTTGTCGTCAGCCATGGTAGTTCTCTACCGCCACCCCTGCCTCATGAAACGCATACATCGCTCACGTTTATGGTGCCGAGCTTATGGCGTGCTGAAGATCCAGACGGGATCCATGGCTCGGAATGTTACCAGCTCTATAAAACCAAAGAATCCGACCAAAGGCCAGGTAGTTTGCCGATGAGCCGCCTGACCCAGGCACGACTGATGACCATTGATCTGCAGCCATTTATCAGCGCACGCCAGCGTAATTACCAGCACTTAGAGACAGGTTTAGGTGCCTATGCATTCTATCCACAAAATAGCGCGCCAGTCAACTTTGCGCCGTTTGGTTTCCCGGTGCGGCTAAAGTGTCTTGATCCTGTTCTTTCTGGATTGCATCGGGCCAAGATTTTTGCTGCCAGGTATTGGGAGCACCTTCCGTCGTCGCCCAAAGATTGCGCGAATGCGCACACACTATCGCAACAACTCCTTATGCTTCCCTGTGATCAGCGCTATACCCAAGCGGATATGGACTATATTATTGAGGTCACTCAGACCTTAATTACGCAGTATAACCATGATTAATTTGTATCGCAGCCCCCAATACGCCCACTGCTTCGCTGAAGATTTTATGCCGCGCGAGATCGCGTGTGCCCAAGGGTGGGCTTTAGAGCGACCCATCGCCCCCACAGGGTACACTGACTTTATGGGGCCATATCCATTATGGTATGGAGAAAACGCGACGAAATCTCAGATGGTTGACTGTTTACGAGCGCATAATGCCGTAAGTTTTGTTGGCGTGGTTTTGGAAGGGCGCCAGCCGAAGGACTGGGATTATGTGGCGCCTTTTAAAACCCATTACGTGACCGATTTGCGCCAGCGCAGCTCTGTTTCTAAGCATCATCAATACGAAGTGCGTCGTGCCCAGAGGGGGGGCGTTGACGCAAAGATTGTGCCTCTGCAAGAACATATAGAGGATTGGATTCACCTATATGCGCGCTTAGTCGACCGTCATAATATGCAGGGGCTGACAGCATTTTCGCCGACATATTTTCAGCGTCTCGCTGTGTGCCCAGAATTGGTCACGTTTGCAGCGTTTCATCACCAGGAACTGCTGGCAATGCATTTATTCGCGATGACCGATGACACGCTGACAAGCCATCTTGCGGCCAGTACCGATAGGGGGTATGAGATGGGCGCCATGTATGGGGTTAATGCCACAGCACTGGCGTGGGCGCAGGCAGAAGGGTATCGGGCTGTCAACTGGGGCGGATGCGCGGGCGCCGTGGATCAGCTCGATGGGCTCGCAAAATTCAAGCAGGGGTTTAGCACGACGACGCAGCAAAGCTATATTGCCGGCGTGGTTGGCTTGCCAGAGGTTTATACCCAGCTCTGTGCCGCTAAAACCGCCCTCAATCAGCCGATTTTTTTTCCAAATTACCGACGGTAGGGTCTCTCTATGCAATGGTCTCTGGCTTCGATTGAGTGTCTTTAACGGGTTGGGCCTCAGCATAAAGAATATACGCATGCGAGAGGGCCGCAATTCCGTGGAAGAGGTGACGATGATAACGCGCTAACAAAATTTTTATAAAATCTTGGGAAGACAATTGATCATTAAAATATTTGGAAGTTCCAGAGAAAAATGAAGGGATACTCTTGGGTGCTGTAGCTAGGCTATATAGTCCCCACATGGCGCAGGTAAAAGATAATACAAAGGCGTTAGTGGTTTTGAGGGTATGGTGATCATAAGTATTTAATTGAGGCTGCTGACGAGGATAACAATACCAAGCCAAGCCCGCCATTGAAGCTTGATATGTAAAAGGAGCGATTATTCCGGCATACCCATCAAATAATCCGGGAGTACGAGGTTGTGTAAATAATGAAATCGTGCCGGTCATGTACTTATGTGTATACCTGCCAAAATAGGCAAGATCACGTCCCAGCTCCAGCGCTAATGCGCCAAAACGCAGCCGATAGGCCAACCAGAGAGGCCATGATTGCTGTTGCGTGGTCATGGTTTGCGGCGAGAATTCCACTGTCTCTTCAACGCTTGGACCCTGCTCATCAAGAGTCACTGCCTGCAAAGAGCCACACAATAAGATAACTGGAAAAAAATACTTGATCATTGATGAATCCTTATAATTTCATGATTGGCAATCAACTCGAGTGCCTATACGTATCGAGTACCTATGTGTATATAGTATCATGATGTATGGTTTTCAAGTATTGATTTGTCTTTTGATATAAATCTTGCGAACTCTATGGAAAGTCACGGTTTCTAGTGGAACTTCTGCTTAAGTTGATGTAATGTAAAAGGAAAATAATAACAAAGGCAGGATGACGTGAGTCGCATTCGCTTATTTACCGCACCAACTTTAGAAGCAGCCATGATGCAGGTTCGCCAAGACCTTGGCGTTGATGCGCTTATCATTGAAACACAGGAGCGTCCTGGCCAGATCCAAGTCGTCGCAACGACGGAGCCCCAGCCTGCAAAAGCTGTGCCCCTAAAGCTAAAACGTCTAGTTGACGAAGCGCCTTTGTTTCAGAAAGCAGCTACACCTGACGTGATTGCCCGAATTTTAAGTTTTCATCAAACGCCTGCCCACATCATTGAGCAAATCTTAAAAAATTTGCCGCGACAGCTGGAGCATATTACCGCTGAGATGGCGCTGGCTCAAGCCATGGCACCCGTTTTTACCTGGCCACTTCTGGATTTTTCCACCCAGACCCAACCGGTGGTGTTAGTCGGGCCGCCCGGGGTCGGGAAAACCGTCACTCTCACCAAGCTCGCCGTTGAGGCGCTGATACAAAAGCGGCGTGTACGCCTTATCACTACCGATACCTTTAAGAGCGGCGCTGTGGCACAGCTGCAGCAGCTGGCAGCCAGATTAGATGTGGCGTTCCAAGCCCTCGACTCCCCTGCGGCGTGTGCGTCGGCAAATATGCGCGCGCACTTAAGTGGGGAGCTGCTGCTGGTCGATACCCCAGGGATTAATCCATTCCTCCAGAGCGATACGGATTTGCTACAATCGTACACGGAAATGATCGACGGTCAGTTGGTTTTTACGATGTCTGCGGGGGGGGATGCGCAAGAATGTACGGATTTAGCTGCATGCTTTCGGGCCATGGGAGCCACAGCGATGATTGTGACCAAACTCGATCTAACGCGTCGCCTGACGGCGGTTATGGCGATGATGACAGTCATACCCATGGCGCGTTATAGTTTATCGCCGTATGTTGCGACACCTCTAGAAATTCCGACATCCGAGACTTTTGTCCAGCTTTTAACAAGCCCGCGTTGAATTACGCTTAGTTTTTTTGCGTGCTCCAGCACAACGTGTTTAGGCCCACACTGGATCTTCAGAGGCTTGTGCCTCTGCCCCGGCCTCTGGATTGCGCCACCTCTGGTACCAGTCTTTCAGCGACCATAGCGCTCCTCCAAAGAAGAGCAGACCGCTAAAGCCTCCGATGCCACGACTTGCCTTATGTGACACGAAGTAGTCTGTGAAGAATAAGACCGGCAATGCTATGGCAGGCGCCGCAATCATCAGCTCCCGAGCTAATGCCTGCTTTGAGGATAGATTTCTGCCGCGTTTCATCACCGTTTCTAGAATGCCGAGCCCAAAACCTAGACACGACCCTAAGAACCAGACAGGGACGACCTCGTCATAATTGTGTAGCAATATAGAGAGCATGCTAACCTCAGCTGCCAAAAACGCTGCCGTTTTTCCAATGCCCACCCACTGCGACAGAGAGGTTTCTTGAGCCACGTCTTTCGTCGTCGTGACAGCTTGGAGGTCTTCTGTAAAATCCCACTGGGGCTCTTCTTCAACCTCTGATAAAGGCGTTGCCACAACCTGAGTGACAAGGCTCAAGGCCATTAAAATTGTATATAAATGTTTCATCATATTCTCCAATAAAAAAATATTTGTACCGCGCTGAAATATTCAAACCCCTCAATGGATGTTGAGAGGTTTGAAAGCATCTTGCCCTCAGGGCGCTTAGATTATTTCTGCTGCTGTGCGGCAATGTGATGTTCCGCAGCGGCGATGGTTTTATTGAGATAATTTGTCTTTGCGTATAGATCAAACATCATTGCTCCGTGGGTAAAATGGTCCTTTCTGGTCAAAAGCCAATGCATCGCAATGACCGCCATGCTCAGGGTGTTTGATATGCCCAGAGTGGTTTTTAATGCAGCTGGCACCTTATGGTGCTGAGGATTCTCGAGCGCCTGTATGGTTTTATACTGAAGTGCCCCAAGAGTAGTATTGTAGACCAAAATTAAGCCATTGCGGGTATGACTGTAGAGATGAGCATAGGAAAGACTGCCGTCTTGATCTCTAATAGAGGTTGTGCACAATGTGTAGATCGAGTACCCCAGTACATAAGTATAAGCTAATAAGAGCAAGCCTTTCCTGAGAAGGGGCTTATAATCATTTTTTACAGCCGGTTGAGATGTTGCTTGCAAGCTGTCACTGACATGGTCGGCAAATAGTTTGGGGATGAAATAGCTAGGTATTAATTTGAGGCAATGCCTTATTTGTTGATTTGTGGGGGTGTTATATTTTTTGAGAGACCGTTGAACACTGATGATATAAAGAATTTTAGCGCCTGCAAATAAGAGGTAATCTTGAGGCTTGATTTGGGGGGCAGCTGTTGGGGTTGATATTGCAGCGCTGGGCATTTCTTCCATAGGCGTATTGCTGAACGCATTTAAGCTTAGGATTGATAATAAAGCAATTTTCAGTAATTTCATCGTAACGTCTCCCGAGGTTAGTAGGTTTCTATACCGTATCTATGGTCATTAAATGCAAAAAATCAAGGGGTATTTCGCCGAAGGAGGCAGTGCAACGCTCTGAATTCCGCCGTTAAAAAGACGCCCCAGGCTTAAGCCACTTGGTGTAGCACTTTTTGGGATTGCCCAGCCCAGGCGACTTGTTCTGGTCCATGGATGCCTGCAAGGACCAAAGTGACACTCTGTTGCCCAAGGGCTTGCGACCATTGTGTGACAAGATTAGGGGCGCCATGAGTAAATAAGTATTGTGTTACTGCGGGAGCTGTAATCCATAGCTTAACTAAACGCGGCGGCTGGGGTATTGCCTCAGAGAAAGCAGTCTGACGTATCGCCCAGTTGATTTTCGCGCGATATAGTTGGGTCATGACACCCTCGATGGCCGTGATCTGGGCGCTAAAGTCCCAGTCATCTATCACAAAGATCAACCTGGTACTGATTTCAGGATAGGTCGTAGAGAAATCCAGGATGTTACTAATAAAATCATTATTGAGTAAGCTTGCGGTGCCGACATCAATGGCAAAACGTAAGTGGGGAGAATGCTTAGATTGCTCGCGAATCACCTGGAGGGCTTGAATGAGTAGGGCGTTGTCTAAGAAAGGACGGAGCCTTACAATGCGCGGATGATGCCAGACTTCAGGGCGAATTGACTCTACAATATTGACACCATAGCCAATAATTTCTGGCAATTTTGCAGCCGTGCGTGAGATTGTGTATTTCTTGATCGGAATATGGTCCTGTTTGAGCATGTGATCAATAATCTCAATGAGCTGGGTTTCAGGGCGGGGGGAAGTGAGAGGTGGTGCTGGCGCTGCGGCTAAAGTTTGGCTATTCTCAGGCAGCGGTGCTAAGGATAGGCGTGGTTCAAGCGATTCAGGGGCATGTAATACAGTATTGCCTGAGACTCTAGGGGCGAGAGAGATGCGGGGGTAGAGAGGAATTGATTCGACGTCTGCTCCGTCTGCTTTCTGTAGGCGGCGGGGCTGCAGTTCATTGCTATTTTTGATGCCCAACCGAATCATTTTTTCGAAACTTTGTAATTGCTTGGTGACGATTGTGATAAATCGCTGGGGCGACATGTTCTGGGTGCTCGCACTTAAGAGCTCAGCAACCTCCTGGAGATCAGCAGTAAAGCTGCGCCTATCAATCTCAACGCCTAGCTTCGACCATGCTTCAACAAGGCTTTGATGGATTTTACTAATCTCATGAATGCATACCAGATAATCCGCATCGGGTTTGGACTGGGAAAAGTGACGACGATAACGACGATACCAGGAAAGTTCATGAATTAATAAAGCGCCAAAGAAAATAATTCCCGCAAGGACGAGTCCGCCAAACGGGGTTAGTATAGCGGCGCCCCAAACAAGCAGCCAAGATATCAGAGCTGCCAGGGCTGCATAACCTAAAACAGCAAGGGTATAGCTAAAGTAAATCATAGGCTCTCCGCATTTTTTCTTTATATTATGAAGAAACGCTGATCAACACACAATAGTTTTTCCACAAACCCTTTTTCCATCGGTGCGGGGCATACCAAGTGTGTCAGATATAGAAAAAGTTTGACATTATGAGTGTTTAGCTTATATTTAAAGAGAATTTTGTTTATTTTGTTGATATTTTTTAAGTTATGAAGGGGAAATCTAGTGTTTTTATTGTTTTTGGCCATCATGATTAGTCCGCTTACGCAGCCTGTCCTCGCGAAGCAGGTGGTGATCACCCTTGAATCAGAGCAGCCTATTCAGGTCCACACCGATTCTCAAGGGGAGCGCCAGAGCTATCACGTGCCAGGCGACGCGCCATCTGCCTTGAAAACTGTAGAATCTAGTCAACCTATAAAGCCTAAACTAGAAAAATCATTCGATATACATTTAGCGAAATTTGTTAATTTAGCAAGTATGGCTGTATTGGCTGGAGGAAGTATTGCATTAGCTTTAGAGATGTATGATATCAGCTCATTAGGGGAAGCCGTATCTGCATTGAATCTGAAAAAGCTCTTTAAGCTATCAGCGTTATGGTATAGTTACCGCTTGTATACCCAGTATAAAGAGCTTGGAGAAACATATGCCGGCGCCGTGCGCCCGGAGATTCACTCGCCTTTTTGGTTTAAAGTCGGGCGCGCGATTGATCTGATAACCTGCGCTGCTGCTTTGTTAACTGTACCTCAATTTGATAAGACTTCGCCTTTGCCGTGGCTCTGGGGGACGTTTATTGTCGAGAAAATTAGCAATACTTATGTGCGATCCCAGGAATATTATGCACGGAGACAAAATCTCTAACCGGCATATTATTGCCGGCTTCGCGACGGCGGCTGATTTAATCCAACCGGTCGCGCAGTATTTATCCTTACCCTACTGCTTATTTTTACCGCATTATCATCCTGATACGGAAACCGAATTTTTCAGGGCCCAAACTATAGAAACCGGCAAGGTGTATTGGCTGATTCAGCGATTGTGGCCCATTATGTCGCACCAATGGATCTTGCTGTTTCAGTTGATCCAGCATCTTACGTCCTGTGCAAATCAGGTCTTTGTGATTATTCCGTATATCCCGCATGGACGCCAGTCCGTCAGCGGGCGTCCAGACCTCGATGGGGATTTGTTATGGGCGAACCTCTTGCATACAGCGGGTGCCGCTGCGTGCTTGACCATTGAGGCCCATGGCGGGACGCGGTTAAAATTGCAGAGCGTGAGTGGTTACCTGGGGCGGGACTTGTATTTACCACGGCATTGGGATGAACCACCGCTTTTAGTGGCTCCTGATCAAGGAGGGTGGACGCGTGTGCAGCGCCTGGCAAGACGGTATCAATGTCGATGGGTAGGGCTTCAGAAGGTGCGGACTAAGGCGGGGATACAAATGCAGGTGGATTCGCACACGATTCCACAGGTCAAAAATCGTTGTTGCTTGATCATCGATGATATTTTGTCAACAGGCCAGACCATTCTGAAAACTGCACAAATCCTCCTGGATCATGGTGCTTTAGAAGTTGGCGCGTCAGTGATTCACGCGCTTGTTGACGATTTTGTTGCAAAATTATGCGATTTTCCCTTGAAATTTCTGACAATAACCGATACTATCCTGCCGTTAAGAAGTAATTTGGGCGATTTAAATCTGCGGGTTGAGCCGATTTTTCCCGTGATTGCCCGGGCGATACAAGCGATTTTGGAGAAGAAATATGACAACACAATCATCCGTACTTGAGGTGCAGATTCGTGATAAGGCAGGAACAGGGGCAGCACGGGCGACACGCCGCGCCGGATTTATCCCCGGGATTTTGTATGGGGATAATCAAGAGCCTGTTTCAATTGCCCTAGATCCAAAATTTTTAAATCGTGAATTGCAGCACACCGGCTTTTTCAGCAAGCTCTTCCAGATGAAGGTCGGCAGCAAGACAGAGCGTGTGATTGCACGATCAGTGCAGTTTCATCCGGTGACGGATATGCCTTTGCATATTGATTTTATGCGGGTTGGTCGTGATAAGAAAGTCCACGTGTCTGTGCCTGTCGTTTTCGAGAATCACGATAAGTCTCCTGGCTTAAAGCAGGGTGGCGTACTCAGTGTGTTGTTACATGAGTTAGAGTTAATGTGTGATCCGGACTATATTCCTGAGCAGATTGTCATTAATCTCGAGGGCAAGGATTTGCATACAACGATTCATATCGAAGATATTCAATTACCCAAAGGCGCTAAGCCCGTTATTCATGGCACGGAGTCAACAATCGCGATCATTGCCTCGCCGACTGTTGAAACGGAACCAGCAGCGGAAGCCTCTGGCACTTCTGCCTAAGGTTCAGAGAGTTGACATTTTTAATAAAGGGGGGGGATTATCCCCCTCTTTTATTTTTTGAGGAATAGAACATGAAATTTTTAGACCAGGCGAAAGTTTACATTAAGGCGGGCGATGGCGGCGCGGGCTGCGTGAGTTTTCGTCGCGAAAAATTTATTGAGTTTGGTGGCCCTGATGGGGGGAATGGTGGGCGTGGTGGCAGCGTCATTGTGGAGGTTGTTGATAATTTAAACACGCTGATTGATTTTCGCTATCAACAACACTTTAAAGCTGAGCGCGGGCACCATGGGATGGGGCGTCACCGGTCCGGGTCCGCGGGCAAAGACTTGATCTTGAAAGTGCCCGTGGGAACGCAAATTTTTGACGAACATAAAGAGATGCTCCTCGCTGATTTAACAGAAATCGGTCAAAAATTCATTCTCGCTAAAGGCGGCGATGGCGGGTTTGGCAATGATCATTATAAGTCGTCAACCAATCAGGCCCCGCGTCATTCAACCCCAGGCTACCCCGGCGAAGAACTTTGGGTGTGGCTTCAGCTCAAGCTCATTGCCGATGCTGGGCTTGTGGGGATGCCCAATGCGGGGAAATCGACCTTTCTGTCAGTCGTCTCCAGAGCCAAGCCTAAAATTGCCGATTACCCGTTCACGACCCTCGTGCCACAGCTTGGCGTGGTGCGGGTAGATCAGATAGAGTTTGTCCTCGCTGATATTCCGGGATTAATTGAAGGCGCCCATGAGGGCGTCGGGCTGGGCGATCGGTTTTTGGGGCACGTCGAGCGCTGCCGTGTGTTGTTGCATCTCATTGATGGTACCTCAGAGGATGTGGTGGCGGCGCATCAGATTATCTGCCAAGAGCTGGAGGCCTACGGCCATGATCTGGCGCAAAAACCGCAGCTGGTGCTCTTGAATAAGATTGATGCCCTGTCAGACTCAGAGATTGCTGAAAAAATTTCGAGCCTCCAGGCCGTCACTACCGCAGAAGTGGTGCCCGTTTCTGCAGCCACGGGGCAAAATGTGCGAGATGTCCTCTTCAAAGCATGGCATATTATTCAGGCAGCCCGAGAAACGACGCCTGATCAGCCTGGAGATGAATTGACGCCGATGAGAGATATATATTGACTTATAAAATAATATATTTATAGGGTACTATGAAAATTTTATACGGAGATCTGTTTATGAAAAGAATCATTGCAATTTTAATACTATCTGGAGTTCTGGCGTCAGCCCACGCCATGTCAGAAATGCCGGAGCAACTGGTCAATCCCCCTAAAGCCCACTCGCAGAGTACGCTCGTGCAGGCTGTGCAGATTGCGGATGTCGTTGTTGATCGGTTACAAGATGCCGTGCATGTGATGGCAGCTGCAACTGCATTAAGTTGCGCATGTAATGTATTATTTGACGAATATGAATTCGCAGACTCTCTACAAGATCTACGTTCTATATCTATGAAGATCTCTTGGTGGGGAAATGTGATTATTGGTTTCTCTAGCCATGTTTTGCACGGCATCAAAAGTATGCCGCAAATTCCGGGAGAAAAACACGGCAATACGCGTCTTAAAAAAACGCAATTAGTGACCGGCTGGCTTACACTGATCTCTGGATTGATATGTAGTGAAGATATTGGCAATCAATGGGGGGTTCATATCAACTCGGATGGTACAAATCATGCATCTGAAAAGCTCATGCGCAAGATCACCTGGTTTTGCATTGCCTCAAGTGTGGCATGTTTATCAACAATCGTAACATCGTGGGTTAAAGGAAGATAATATGCCTATTATATTAAAAATTGTTCTAAGTCTTTGGATCGGCATGTCATGTCAAGGTATGGCTATGCCACAAGTTGATGAGGGTGAGGCTACGGAAAAAGTTTCTAAATACACAGAAGCGTCAAACATTTCAAAGCCGCTAAACATACTCAATAAGGCCAATAATGGAATTGCAATGCTATTTTTTGCCCTAGCTTTCACTGGAATTACAAATGATCTGCAAGAGGACTTTAAAAAATGGTACTATAAAGAGGTGCAGATTGCAGGAAGTGTAAAGCTTCAGCGTTTTGTGATAAATGGAGTTATGACTGTCCCCGGGTGGAAGCTGCTGCGGTGGTTAGAGGTGCATCCGATTCAGGTGCGTCAATCTGCGCCAACGCCGCCGCCGGCCCGCCGCAGTTCAGAGTCAGTACAGGCCCAGCTAACGCGTGTGATAAGTGGTGAGTATGTGGGCGGTGCCGTACAAGCGGTGGCTGGTGCTGGGATGATATTGGCCGGAATTGTTGTGCTTGTTGCTCAGCACGTGACCCCTTTAAAGAACCTAGAGACGACACCTGCATTCAGGGGGCTGGGCGTGTGGAAATTAGGGGGTCCCTGCTTGGGGACAATCTTGCTTGCGCGTGGGGTTGGTACCATCTATCAGGTGTGGAGCTAAGCTCCCCGTTAAAAAGGCGCTCTGAGGCCATTTAATACCTCAGCCTGGAGATGAATTGACGCCGATGAGAGATATCTATTGACTTATAAAATAATATATTTATAGGGTACTATGAAAATTTTATACGGAGATCTGTTTATGAAAAGAATCATTGCAATTTTAATACTATCTGGAATTCTGGCGTCAGCCCACGCCATGTCAGAAATGCCGGAGCAACTGGTCAATCCCCCTAAAGCCCACTCGCAGAGTACGCTCGTGCAGGCCGTGCAAATTGCTGATGTCGTTGTTGATCGGTTACAAGATGCCGTGCATGTGATGGCAGCTGCAACTGCATTAAGTTGCGCATTTAATATATTATTTGCCGACTATCAACTCGCAGACTCTGTACAAAATCTGCGTTTTATATCTATGAAGATCTCTTTGTGGGGGAATATAATGATCAGTTCAGCCAGCTATATTTTGCACGGGATCAGAAAGATGCCACAAATTGGGCAAGAACAACATGGCAACACGCGTCTTAAAAAAGCGCAATTAGTAACCGGCTGGCTCACACTGATCTCTGGATTGATATGTAGCTCACATATTAACCCTGACTGGGGATTTTATATCCACGGGGGAGGTAGTGACGATGATTCAATGCGTGCATCTAAAAAGCTCATGCGCAAGATTGCTTGGTTTTGCCTCGCCTCAAGTGTGGCATGTTTATCAACAATCGTGGCGTCCTCCTGGGGTAAACGCAATCCCCAACAAGCGCCTCAAAAGTAATATTCCTCCTTGCAAGTCTTGAGATTCTGGCATAGGGTAAAGCCATGCATCAGAAGATTTGGGAATATGTTTTAACAACCTCCAGGACGTTAGCCTGGGACGAACTACAGCTGGCATTGGCGCAGTTAGCCCTGAAAACATTCCAGTATCCGCATGAAGAAGTGCGGTATTTAAAGCAGTTAATGCAGGTCGCGCACGCTCAAGGGCAGACCCTGAGTATTGTGGTGTCTGATCCTGAGATGTGGCCGCTTGTCTATGACGTATGTCATAAGCAAGGTATCCCCTGCCCAATACCGTTACTACAGACCTCTATTGGCCAGTTGGCCCTCCTGACCGCCCACCGCCAAATCGCCCCTAGGACGTTTGCAGAAACTTGGGCATTGGCCCACAGTGAGGCTCTGGATGCAAAAAGCTGGCACACGCCAGCTGGGCAGGCCGTTGCCGGCGTGCTTGCGTCCCTCCCCACAGATTTAGATGACGTCGCTCTCTATCATGAACTCCACCAGCGCTTGCGGTCTAACTTTGTAGCGCCTCAATCACTTAGCGAACACATCCGCGTCTACGAGTTAACAAAATTGCCGCCAACGCAGCTACAAGATTGGGTCGTCATTGTCGGGGCGCATCACGTTGCCGTGACTAAGGAAAAATTGAGCTACCTCAGCTACTGGCTCTCGTCAGGGAGGCAGGTGATCCTGACCTGGAGTGCACAACACTGGGGCAGCCCCTATGCGCCAATGTTATGGCTCAATCGCCTGCGGTTAATGGTGCAAGCAGACACGCCCAATGTCGATGTGATCGAACAGTTGACGCAGGCGCCGTGGTTACCCCAAGGAGCTGCTCAGAGTATCGCCGTGACGGATCAATTGTCGTCAGCCTCACGACCGGCGCCGTGTCCCCCCATAGAAGCCCGGCCACGTCAGCTGCCGGTGACAGCGATCGATCTGTGGCGGCGCGATCCTTACGCGATTTACGCCCGCTATATCTTGAATCTTCGCTATAAGCCACGCTGGGATGAAACCACACCGCACCGTGATTTCGGTATATGGTTGCATGAGACAGTCGCGCGTTGTTGGGCAGATCCAGATTTTCTTCGCGTTTGTCAGCACCAGCCTGAGGTCGCTGTGCAAAAGCTCATCGCCACTGGCGAGGGGGGGTTGACCACCGTACGCGATCGCGTCAGAGCCCAAGTCCTGTGGATGCCCATGCTGCCAAACCTCGCCGAATGGTTTGTGACCCATCACCAAGCTATGCCGTTACCGGACCAAACTCATAGCGAGATCAGGGGGAAGGTTGAGTTTGTCACGCCTGCGGGCCTCTTTACCCTCACAGCGCAAGCGGATCGTATTGATGTGTATGGTAGTACAGCCCTGATGATCGATTACAAAACCGGGACTGTGCCGACACAAAAAAGTGTTCGTGAGGGATGGACAGCGCAATTGCCCCTGGAAGCATGGATCCTGGAACAGGGCGGGTTTATGGACATCAAACGAGCAGTGCGTGTCCAGGCATTACAGCATTGGGCGCTGAAGGGGCAACGGGAAACACCAGGTGAGATTGGTGAAATCGCGGATAATGTTTCTGACATCATTGCCAGCGCCGCTACGGGGGTGCAAACATTAGTGGCTGTCTTCGATAATCCGCACGTGCCGTATCTCGCGCAGCCAGATCCAGACTTAGTGCCGTCGTCTCATGAGTACGCCCATCTTGAGCGTGAACAGGAGTGGCTCGCATGCTAAATCTCCTACAGACTGTGCGTCATGCCCAAGGAAAAGCCGCTGATCCGCGAGCCAGTGCGTGGGTGTCGGCCTCGGCGGGGGTCGGAAAAACCAAAACGCTTGTCGATCGCTTGCTGCGGTTGCTGCTTGATGGTGCTGAGCCACCGCATATCCTCTGTTTAACATTTACAAAGGCAGCTGCCGCAGAAATGATGGGCCGGCTGCATAGTATTGCTGAAGTCTGGCATCGTTTAAGTTCCGATGAGCTGCAGCGCACCTGTACAGAGCTTCTCGGGCGTTTGCCGACACCTCCTGAATTAGATCGTGCGGGAAAGCTAGCGCTTATCCTGCAAGAGGCGCCTTTAAAAATGCAGACAATTCACAGCTTTTGTCAAAACTTATTGCAGCAGTTTGCCGCTGAAGCGGGGCTCAAGCTCCCCCTTGTGGTATTAGATACGGCAGAAGTTCAGGCTTTGCAGCGGCAAGCCATGCAGCAGTTGTACGCCGAGGCGGCACAACGGGGCGACATGCAATTAGCGCATGCCTTAGACTACCTAGCGAGTACAGTCAATGCTGTCCTGATTGAGGGGTTGGTAAAATCGAGCCTGAACACATTTGACCTTAAGACATTGTGTCAGCTTTTCGATGTCGAGGATCTCGGGATGGCGGATCTGTGTCCGCAGCAGCGCGCCTTGGTTGATGACACCCTTATCGCGTCATTTTGTGAGGAGGACTCCTCTGCATTATTTGTTGATTTAATTGAGCGATTGTCATGTAGCACGAAAGCCGCAGACGTAAATTTTGCTGCAGGCCTGCGGCAGTGGTGGCTGGCGCTACCGGAGCAGCGTGCCGCGCTTATTCCAGCGTATCGAGCGCTTTACTTTACCGCGGCCGGACAAGTGCGGCAGGCGGTGCGCACACGATATAGGTCGTTAACACCTGATGAAATTGCCGCTATTGAAGCAGAAATTGATCGCCTCACTCAGTATCAGCAAAAACGTCAGGCGATCCAGACGATACGAGTCACCCATGCCGTGGCGCAACTCTCGAGTAAATTTCACGCTATTTACAGATACATAAAGGCCGGTCGCTTAGATTACGCTGATTTGATTGTGCAAGCCCAGCGGCTGCTGAGCTCAGCAGAAGGCCCGGCGGTGCTGTACAAGCTCGATGGGGGGCTGCACCATGTCCTTGTGGATGAAGCCCAGGACACAAGCCCAGAGCAATGGGCATTAATTCAACTACTCGTTGATGATTTTTTCGCAGGGCATGGTCAACATACCATCGATGGGCCGCCACGCACAATTTTTGTCGTCGGTGACTATAAACAATCAATCTATAGCTTTCAAGGGGCTGATCCTGATCTGTTTGTGCATATGCAAGGGGGTTTCGCGCGCAAAGTGCAGGAGGCTCAGCGCCAGTGGCATGAGATTGCGATGGATATTTCATTTCGATCAGCGCCGGAGATTATCAGCTTTATCAACCAAGTCTTTACGCTGGTACCTCTGGGCAGGAGCTCTGTCTATCAAAAGCATGAAACCGCCTGTACATTTCAGGGGCAGGTGGAGGTGTGGCCAGTCGTCAAAGCGCCGGAATTCCCTGAGCCACCCGCATGGGCACCGCCAACAGTCGTGACAGCTGTGCCCTCAGCCGCGACACTGCTCGCCCAGCAGATCCGCGACTGGATTGTAGAACAAATCAACGCGCCCATGTGGCTAAACTCACGGCAACGTAAGCTGCAGCCGCAAGATATCATGGTTTTAGTGCGACGGCGTCATAAGTTTGTCGAGGCATTAACCGCGGGATTGCGGCAAGCCGGTATTCCCGTAAGTGGGGTTGATGATTTAGTGCTGACAGACAATATTTACGTTCAAGATTTGATGGCGCTCGGGGATTTTATTCTCGTGCCTGACGATGACTTAAATCTAGCAACGCTCCTCAAAAGTCCCCTAGGTCAGATTGATGAGGATGTATTATTCGCCTTATGCTATCAAAGGGGGAAGCAATCGTTGTGGCAAAGGGTTACAGACTCAGGGCTGCCGCTTGTTCAGGCTGTGACAACGCGGTTAAAGGCCTGGAGACGGCAAGCCACACGGATGACGCCGTTTTCCTTCTTCTCTGCCGTCATTGAAGAAACATTGTGGCCGATCGCCGCGGCAGAGCCCCTGCAGGCCTTCCTAGATTGGCTAAGCTGGTATGAACGCCGCGGATTGCCGACGCTTCCCCATGTCCTGGCGGCATTACGGGCTCAGCGCCCTGTCGTGCCTACGGCGGCGACTGATGAACACGCTGTACGTATTCTCACCGTGCATGGGGCTAAGGGACTCCAGGCCCCGGTGGTTATTCTGCCGGATACCACCCAGGCGCCACGCTTTCAGGAGCGTATTTTGTACGCCGAGGGGCAGCCTGTGATTGCTATCGGGGGGTGGGATCATCATCCGGTCACGCAACAACTTAAGAACGTTTACCAGGTCCAACAATTACATGAATATTACCGACTCCTCTATGTAGCACTAACACGTGCAGAGGAAAAACTTATAATCGCCGGTTGGGAAAGCAGACTGTCTTCGCCATCTGCATGGTATGAAATTATTAAGACAATCCATGCACCAAGCTGAGTTTTTCATAAAAATTTGCCTGGAATTTTCATAAATAATAAGGTAAGTTCAATGTTTGTACCTAATGACAATGAAAATTTTAAAGAAGAGATAATAAGTCCTTGATTATTATATTTTGCAACCCATAGATAGACTGGAAGCTTTTTTTAAGAGGTCAAAATGCGTAAAATTTTATCCATATTTTTAGTGATGATTCAGCTTAGTCAACCTGTATTTGCCGAACGACAAGCGCAGGACTTAGTGATTAATGCTGACTTTCAAAATCGTTTTAAAGAGTATTATGAGACCCGCAATGCGGTCTTTTTAAGTGGGGTAACCGCCGGCAGTCAAGCCAATGAATTTATAAGTTTTTTGGTCACAGTGCAGCAAAAAGCTAAGGATTCAGAAACTAAAGCAATTGCAGAAGTACTATTGGAGGAAACGGGAGTAAAGAAGCTCCTCAACCTATATAATAAATACTATGATTTGCCGTCTTCGCGAAAATATATAGAAAAAAAGTTGGAGAAACTCGATCTTCTCAAAGTTATTCAAAGATATCAAGAGGTTAATAAATCGCAAAATAAGCCAAGCTTTATGAGGCGTTACCCCCGCCTTGCCATTAACATGGTGCTGTTCCCCATAGTTTTAGCCTTTGCGGAAAAAGAAGTTGCAGGAACCGCAGCGTCGTTTAAGCAATTGGGGCTAGCGTTGATGCATAACGCTTTGAAGGGCGGCTTCTTTTCATATATAGAAAATACTTTAGGCAAGATGTCATACATTGGTTCATTCGTAGGCTCGATCACAAAAGCACTTGGAGCTGCTGCCGTGTATTATGTAGGCAAAGAGGATAGGGATATCTTGCAGCAAAATCTACAAGGGATCATGGATAAATTTCTCAATCGTCTGATCGCAGACACAGGCTTAAGTTTTAAGGAAGTTGTGCCAGAGCTTAGTGAGGGTATATTCAGCAATGATAAGTTGCGTAAACAACTCGAGGCGGCCCTGACCATACTTAAGAATTATGGTCAAATACTCGTGAAAACGGTTACTTCAAACGCGGTCGACAGCCAGAATCAAGGTCTGAACGTGCTTGGTGAGCAGCATGCTCAGACCTTGGCGCAGGCTAGTGGTGTAGTAATTGCAAAAGGTCAGGAGCGATATAGCGAGGCGCAACTAAAACCTCTGGGTGTACTGCAGTCATTAGTCAAGTTAGGGAGAACAATGATTACCAATTTTTCTACTGATAAGACGAATGGAGCTCAAATATCTCTCGGTAATCAAAATACTGAACTGACTGCGGATAGTCCAATAGCTAAAGATTTGGATAAAACATCAAGGAATATAAAAGAATTGCTGACTTTACGAGTCAACACAAAATATGAATTGAAGTATGACGATGCAGAAGGTAAACAAGTTATAGTAACTTATAATGATTTAATGAAGGGATGCGGTTCAGCCCTGCACTCTACTAGAGAAGCTATTTTAGCAAATTTAGTTAAATTGGGCGGCGTCATCGCGTTAACAAGCTTTTTATCTTCTATCCTTTATCATGTGGGGAATTTCGGTTATGACTTACTCGTCTTATTTCAAGATCGTGGTCATGCGCCTCACAATAAGCGGTTGAATAATGAGATATATAGTGCCCTAGAGGGTGTGTATACTAAAACGCCAAAAACCCTTGAATCATTGCAAGTGAAAAGTAAAGGGAATACGCCAATAACCCTTATAGTTGACGTCAAGAAGCAACCACCTAAATGGCGTCGCTGGGTAATGTGGGGCAGTGTGGCAGTCGTAGGGACAGCAGTATTGGCTTACTTAGCTAAATCAAAGCTCACAGCGTTAAACACTTGGCATATGACACAGGGCGCTATGTATGATTACACGCAGTATAAATCACTTGGAGAGATGATAATGGAAGCTTCGCCTCCCACTTCATCAGCTGTGCCTGCAGATAATATGACAGCACCTACAACGCTGATGATAACAGAGGGTTCAGGTGAGGTAATAGAGAGTTCAGGAGATGTGTCTGGATTAGATTAGATAATCTTGACTGATCTTAATCCACACTTAAGACTCTACATGTGAGTCATATATACTAGGAAAAGGGAGCTGAAGCGGATGCATTCAAGATACATGAGCTTCGTCTTCGCTCTTGGCTTCGCCGGATAGGCGATATAGATTGCCCATTATAGCGGCGCAACGAGCAAAGCCTGGGATCTCCACAGAGTGGATTTGTGGGCCGACTAAATCCAATTGCTACTTCTCCTCAGACGCGTTATAGTATCCTCAGTTCTTGCAAATTGTGTGCATAAAAGAAAGAGAAAAAGACTGTGATCAAAAACTTGATTCTTGGAAGTATCTTGATGGTTCTGGTGACGGCTTGTGCGCCAACTATTGATGTGCGTGGGAATATGGCTGATTCGGAGACGCTAAAAATTCTTGAACCGACTATCCATAACAAGGATCATGTGGCAGAACTTTTAGGTCCACCGTCAATTATATCTCCGTTTAATTCTAATCTCTGGGTATACATGGGACGTCGGACAGAAACGACCTCTTTCTTTACCCCTGTGATCCTTGAAGAAAAAATTACTGTATTAAAGTTCAATCAACATGATATGCTTATAGACATCTATGATATCGATCCAAAAAACAGCTTACTTCTACCTCCAAGCGACCATGTAACACCAACCAGTGGTCATGACATCTCGTTCCTAACCGAATTATTTGGCAGCTTTGGTCAGTTCCATCGTCCTGGGGTGAGTGCGAACTAAAAAAGAATAATAAAAAACTGAGATCGGTCACGAGGGGGTAAATCATGACAGACACCACATCACTATTCAGTGAGCTAAAAACTTATAAACAAAAAATGAGTGAGCTCAGGCCACTTTCCAATGAGATGACGGATAGTTATTATAATTGGTGTTGTATTACGTTGACATACACCAGTAACGCCCTTGAAGGCAATAGCTTAACTTACCCTGAGACTGCAGCGGTCATTGAGAAAGGCATCGCTATCGGCGGCAAAATTCTACGGGACCACATTGATATTCTTAACCATGCCAAAGCCTTTGAATATGTCCATGATACGTCGCAGCAATCGACGGCGATTACGACAGCCACAGTCTTGGATATCCATCGTTTAGTGTTGATGAGCCTTGATAAGGTAGGGCGTTATCGTACTGTGCCCGTCCATATTCCAAGATCTCCAGTCACGTTCCCGCACGCGCGAGATGTGCATGGGCTGATGAATGAGTTCTCTAATTGGTTGCGTCAGCCTGGTGAAGATAATCCCTGTGTCATTGCGGCGCAAGCTCACCATCGGCTCGTGTCGATTCATCCATTCACCGATGGGAATGGGCGCACAGCACGTTTGTTGATGAACCTTATTCTCATGCGTGCTGGTTACCCGCCAACTGTTATTCGCCCTGAGGATCACGCTGAGTATCTGAAAACTTTAGAAAAGGCAGATGTTGGTGATGTCGTGCCATATTATGCATTTATGGCAAATATTATGGAGCGCTCTTTCAAAGAAGCCTTAACGTTCTTACAATCATGAATTTAGAGCATACCAGTCATAATGCAGGATGATTTAGACCGCTATACAGTATTTTCACGGCGAGCATTACTTTTAGGGGTCGGTAAAGTAGGATTATTTTCTATTTTATTAGGGCGACTCTATTATTTACAAGTCCTAGAGTCAGCTAAATATTCACTTTTGGCGAAAGATAATAGTATTAAGGTCCGGCTTCTGGTGCCGCCACGTGGCCAGATTGTTGATGCACAGGGCCGCTTGCTGGTCACGAATGCGAATAATTTTAAAGTGGTGGCCTCGGTAGATAATCGCCCGCAATTGAAAAAAAACATCCAACGTGTTTCTGAGATTATCGAAATTTCTGAAGACACTTTACAACAAGCCTTGCGAGAAAGCCGTCGTCGTTGGCGGGTGGAGCCCTTTACTATTAAAGAAAACCTCAGCTGGTCGGAGGTGACGGCCTTAGAAATGCAAGCGCCTGACCTTCAAGGCGTGGCTATTGAAGTAGGACTTAACCGCGCTTACTTGTTCCCAGAACTTCTGAGCCATATAACCGGATATGTGTCTTCAGTCTCCCAAGAAGAGCAAGATAAAACCGATGACCCGCTCCTGCATTTACAAGAATTTCGCATCGGCAAGGCGGGGGTAGAAAAAGCCTACGATACCGAGTTGCGTGGCATACCAGGGACACGGGAAGTTGAGGTGAATGCGCTTGGGCGCGTGGTGCGAGAAATTTCGACAAGCCGGAGTACATCTGGACGTGAGTTGCAATTGACCATTGACCTTGAACTGCAGAAGAACATTGTCGAAGCGTTGAAAAGCCATCGGAGCGCTTCTGTGGTGGTGATGGATGTCAATACCGGCGCTGTGAAAGCTTTGGTTTCAGTGCCGGGCTACGATCCCAATAAATTTACCAACGGTATCCCCGCGAAGCTTTGGAATAACCTCCTTAAAGATCCGCTCACACCGCTGCAAAACAAAGCGATTGCCGGTATTTATGGTCCGGGATCGACGTATAAGATGGCGGTGGCTTTAGCTGCGCTTGAGTCGGGGGCAATTACCCCAAATACACACTTCTATTGCCCGGGATATATGAATTTTGGCAATCACCGATTCCATTGTTGGCGTCACAAGGAAAGAGGGCACGGGAGTTTAAATGTTGTCGGCGCCCTACGGGAGTCATGTGACATCTTCTTCTATGAGGCCGCGCGTTTAACTGGTATTGAAAAAATTGCAGAAATGAGCTTACGCTTAGGCTTAGGACAAAAAACAGGCATTGAAATTCCGGGGGAGAAAAATGCACTCATTCCCACACCGGAGTGGAAATGGCGTGTTAAAAAGCAAAAATGGTATCCATCGGAAACCATTATTGCTGGCATTGGCCAAGGATATGTTCTCGCAACGCCATTACAGCTTGCCTTAATGACGGCGCGCATCGCGAATGGGGGGCGCTTAATAGTGCCGCACCTGTACCAGCCGGCGTTAGGAACTGCCGGAGACCCATTGCCTGTAGATGCGTCTTGGAACGTAGCGCCTAAAGATTTAGCGCTTGTGCGTCAGGGAATGTATGAGGTTGTGAACCACGCGCGCGGGACGGCCACGCGCGCATCTTTGGGAATCCCTGGGATGGAGATGGCCGGTAAAACGGGAACGACACAGGTACGCCGCATTACCATGTATGAACGTGCCATGGGCATTACCAAAAGCGAACAACGCCCATGGAAGGACCGAGAGCATGCTATATTTGTTGGCTATGCGCCATTTGATAACCCGCAATATGCCGTGGCGGTTGTCATCGAACACGGAGGCGGTGGGTCACGGTATGCGGGGCCGGTGGCAAAGGCGGCGATGCGGTTAGCCTTGGGGTATCCGGCGACCGGTGAGATTGTCATCCCTGAGTCTAAGCCCGTGGCGACACAAGAAAGTCCGGAGTTAGAATCAAGCGAGGGTGAGGATGTTGATATGCTGACAGATCCATTCGTCAGCTAAAGGAGGAAGCGGGTTATGTTAATTCGGTATCGCCACCAAACGGTTTGGCATACAATTGGCGCCTTAAACTGGGGCATCATTGGCTTAATTACGCTTGTCGCTTGTATTGGCTTTGTGATGTTGTTTTCAGCTGGTGATGGCCAGGGGCAGCCGTGGGCTTATAAACAGATGGCGCGTTTTGTCTTGGGAATGGGGCTGATGTTTATGGTTGCCGTCATCGAACTGCGGTGGTGGCTGGCGCGTGCCTACTGGTTTTATGCTGTCGGTGTCATTCTGCTGGTCATTGTCGAGACGATGGGAATGATTGGGATGGGGGCGCAACGATGGATCGATTTGTATGTCTTTCAACTGCAGCCTTCTGAAATCATGAAATTTGCCTTAGTTCTAGCGCTGGCGCGTTATTTCCATGGTTTAAGTTTAAAGCAAGTGCGTCGTTGGTACCATCTGATCCCGCCTTTATTACTAATTGGTGTGCCGATGTTACTGGTGATGCGCCAGCCAGATTTGGGGACAGCAATGATGATGCTCATTACCGGGGCGACATTGTTTTTCTTAGCCGGTGTACAGATTTGGAAATTTATGTTGGTTGCAGGCATTGGGGCTGGCGCTGTGCCCATATTTTGGAGCCTATTACGGGACTATCAGAAAAACCGTATCTTAACTTTCTTAGATCCAGAGCGTGATCCATTTGGCGCTGGATATCACATCACCCAGTCAAAAATTGCTTTAGGGTCAGGGCATATTTGGGGGAAAGGCTATTTGCATGGGTCCCAGAGCCATCTAAATTTTCTTCCTGAAAAACAGACAGATTTTATCTTCACGATGTTTTGTGAAGAGTTTGGCATTGTTGGTGCCGGTATATTAATGGTGTTGTACCTTTGCTTGATCTTTTATGGAGTGCGCACCAGCTTGCGCTGCCGGAGTCACTTTGGGCGCTTATCCGGTATGGGGATTATTGGCACATTTTTCTTCTACGCCTTTATTAATATGGCGATGGTCATGGGCCTAGTTCCTGTCGTGGGTGTACCATTGCCGCTGATTTCCTACGGCGGTACGGCAATGCTGACGATCCTGATTGGCTTTGGGTTTCTCTTAGCGATCGAGATCCAGAATGCAAGTTCCCGCTCGAAACTAGATTAGTCGAGAGCGAGAAAGAAGGGTTGAACCCATTAAACCTGCCTATATTGTGGTTTTAGAAGGCACAGTCTCATAGCTCACAGTGGTTACATCTGGGGTGCTTAAGGACGCGTGAAATTTTTTAAGTTTTGGTGAGGGCGTATAATCATTATCTGTAGTTGATGGAATCAGATAATTATACTCTATCAAGAGCTTGGCCATAAATTTTACCTCTTCCCGTGATACATTACTTTTATTAGGTATCATGGTGCCATGTTCAAGATTTAAACTGAGCGTTTTGGGCGTTGCAAACGAATCAATAAGGGTTGGAAAGTTCGTATTGGAAGGATACTGTTCGTTAAAAATTGATGTTAATTGGGTTTTGACGAGTTGATCACTGATAAATTCTAGCATTGAATTATTTTGAATCTGCCATATCGTATGAGTAGTGATTACACTGTCTGACGCAGCTATGTCAAAAAAATTTTGTTTGACATGTTCTGCAAGTACATTAAACCTTGGGGTGATGTGAAATGTGCGTTTTGCTTTGACACGATTTAAACAAAAAAAATCTATTAGGGCGGACATAAAAATCTTTGATTGTGAATTAGATAAATTGCATACGTTAGGGGATAGAGTGCCATTAACGTTATGAAATTCAATTATGTCGCAATTGAGAAAAGACTTTATGATAATGCAAATCTGCCATTTTTTAAATTTTTTCAACATCCTTATGTACACCGTCTGTGCTACATCACTGTCCTTAACTAGAGATGGTAGGGGGGATACAGAAGATGTGCTCATTACGTTGTCAGGGTTGGGGATGGGGTTAACTGTTTGAGAAAACAGACCTTTAGATTTAGGTTTCTTTGCTCTAGGTTTTTTCTCTCGGTCTTGAGATAGATCTATAACAGGAGGAATAAAAGGTGTTTGATTCCCATTATAGGGGAGCGACATAACTTTAGAAAATGGATCTTGTTCTGTGTCTTGAGATAAAGGGACAGGCTGAGAAATCAAAGGTGGTTGGCTGCCGCTATAAGTATTGGGCATAGGTTGCGCTGTTTGCGTCTGTAATGGGTATGTTGATTGTTTTCCCCACTGATGTATTGAGTATTTATGCCTCTGAGGTGCTGAAAATGTCTGCGACTGATATGTTGATTGTTTTCCCCACTGATAAGCTGTTTGTGTTTCAATAGACGAGACGGTATTAGATTGAGATATTTGTTGGTAATAAGGACTGAATGGTGGTTGTGTGTCCCATTGCGGCGTTGGCTCTGGGGTCCATTGAGAAGTTGGTTGGGTTGGCCATGGAGAAGTTGGTGCTTCTATGGACACAATAGGATAGCTTTGCGGTGTTGGTGGATAATAGAAGCTGGGGGGGGAGAGAGATAGATCTTGCTCGGGAAAAATATTTGAAGCAACAGGCGTAAACGATTTCGGCAAGCCATCATATGGTGTTGACTTATCGGTTGGTTCCATGGCGTGACCATAAGTCATTGAGATTATTAATATAAGTAATATATTGATCATTGTTATTCCTTTTTAAATATTGCGAATTTTTACTTCATATATTTGAGCGGCTCAATATTTTTTTATCATGTTAAAAGTGATGCGAATTTATTCTTACCGTGATTCAAAAATCCACCTTAAAACTAGAGTAATCGGGAGCGAGCAAGAAGGTTTGAGCCCATTAAACCTGCCTATATTGTGGTTTTAGAGGGCACAGTCTCATAGCTCACAGTTGTTACATCTGGGGTGATTAAGGATGCGTAAAACTTTTCAAATTTTTTGGTGGGCGTGTAAATATTTTCGACAGATGCTTTGTTTAGATAATTAT